>NZ_CP087176.1:2228891-2530519 GCF_024748695.1 Pseudomonas sp. B21-040 | reverse complement strand
CAGATGCACCAGCAAAGTCAGCTCGGGAGAAGCCTTGTCGACCGTGATACCGATGCGTGTGACTTCCTCGGGCAGCTTGGGTTCGGTGCGGGTCACACGGTTTTGTACCTGGACCTGAGCATTGTCCAGGTCAGTGCCCAGTGCGAACGTCACAGTGAGCGTCAGTCTGCCGTCAGCGGTGGACTGCGAGGACATGTACAGCATGTTCTCGACGCCGGTGATGGCTTGTTCGAGCGGCGCCGCAACGGTTTCACCGATGACCTTGGGGTTGGCCCCCGGGTAGTTGGCATGCACGACCACCGTCGGCGGCACCACTTCGGGGTATTCGCTGATCGGTAGCTGGAACAGCGAGATCACCCCGGCGATCAGGATCAGCAGCGACAGCACCGCCGCGAAGATCGGCCGCGTGATAAAGAACTGAGAGAATTTCATGGCGGTGTTCTCTTATCCGCGAGGTGAAACGGACGCATCCGTTTTCACCAGCGCCGGTGATTTGTCTGAGATCGAGGACGGAGCGGCAGGTTGATTGCCCGCCTCGATGGCCTGACGTTGACGGTTCAGGGTCGCGACGGTTTCCGCATCGGCCATCGGCGCATCCTGCGGGGCGACCACAGCGCCAGGGCGAACCCGTTGCAGGCCGTTGATGACGATGCGGTCCTCTTTCTGCAAGCCGCTGCGCACGATGCGCAAACCTTCGAGCTTCGGCCCAAGATCGACGCTGCGGTACACGGCCTTGTTGTCCTGATCGATCACCAGCACGAACTTCTTGCCCAGGTCGGTGCCCACCGCTTCGTCCTTGATCAGCAGGCCGGCATAGGCAGCGCTACCCACCAGTTTCAACCGGGCATACAACCCGGGGGTGTATTGGCCGTCAGCATTGTCGAACACCGCGCGACCACGAATGGTGCCGGTCTTGGGATTGACCCGGTTGTCGACGAAGCTCATTTGTCCGAGGTGGCTGTTGCCCTCCTCGTTGGACAGGCCCATGTATACGGGGGTGGTTTGACTGCGTTGCCCTTGGCGCGAGAGCTGGCTGTATTTGAGGAACAGGCGTTCGTCTGCATCGAAATAGGCATAGACCTTGTCGGTGGAGACCACGCTGGTCAGGGGTGTGGTGTCGGCGGTCACGATGTTGCCAGCGGTGATTTCCGCACGGCTGACACGGCCGGAAATCGGGGCGGTGACGCGGGTGAAACTGAGGTTCAGGCGTGCAAGGTCCAACTGCGCCTGAATGGCATCGACACCGGCCTTGGCTTCTTGCGCGGTGGTGGTGCGGGTGTCAGCCAGCTCGGCGGAAATGGCGTTGCTGCTCAACAGACGCTGACCACGCTGCGCTTCATTACCGGTGCGAACCAGCGTGGCGCGAGCCTGTTGCAGCTGCGCTTCGATACGATGGACTTCGTGTTCGAACGGACGCGGGTCAATCTGGAACAGCAAATCGCCTTTCTTCACCAGCACACCGTCGGTAAAGGCAACACGTTCGATCTGACCGGAAACCCGTGGGCGGACCTCAACGGTTTCCGGTGCTTCCAGCCGGGCAGTCACTTCATCCCATTCAGTGATGGGTTGCTCAAGCACTTTGGCGACGGTGACGTGCGGCGCTCCCGGAGCCTGAGCGGCGTTGGGTGTTCGATCACACGCGGTGAGGACCGTCAGAGCCAACACAGCAAGGGGATAACGCAAAGGTTTCAGTGACTGTTCCATGGGGGGTGTCCGCCAGACGGTTTAGGAATTTCCGGATTCTCGACCTCGCGCGAGGTATCGACGAATTGAACGGAGTGAAGTTGGGTATCAACTTAAATGATGGTCGTCATGTTTAAAGGCAAAAAAAGAGACTTACCCCGGTTCAAGCCTTGTTATTCGCCAGCGCATGACACACAGAATCCAGCGCTGGCCCCAGCGTCTGCGCCGCACACAACGCCCGCGCGGTGGGCACCATGGTGCGTCCGTGGCGCTCAAACAATGGGTCGTTGAACAGCCTTCGCAATCGCACCAGGGATCCGCTGACCGCCGGTTGTCCGAGCGACAGTTTCTTCGCGGCACGGCTGACACTGCGCTCCTGCATGAGCGCTTCGAAAACCACCAGCAGATTCAAATCGATACTGCGAAGATCATTACGTTGCATAGATCAGCCCACGTAGAGTGTTGTGGCATGAGCCACCGGCTCGGGAGTCGCCAGACATTCGCCGACACCGACAAAGCCATTGCGGCGATCTTATATGACGAACATAATAAATAACAACATCTCAGCGACACGTGGCCTTGGCAAGGCCCGTTCGGCGACAGGAGCCGTTCATGAAAGTCACGAAAGACCAGGCAGCAGCCAACAAAGAGGCGATCCTCACTGCCGCGTCCCGCTTGTACCGGGAAAAAGGCATCGACGGGATCGGCATCGGCGAACTGTCGCGTTCAGTCGGCCTGACCCACTGCGGCTTCTACGGACAGTTTCCAGGGGGCAAGGAACAGCTGGCTTCAGAAGCCGTCAGCCGCACGTTCGAGTCCAACATCCAGGATTGGCAAAACGCTAAATCCATCCCGGCGCTGATTGAGGGCTACCTGACGCAAAGCCACATGGACAACTGGACCGAAGGCTGCCCCATCCCCGCACTGGCCGCTGACGTCGCCCGAACCGGCGGCACGGTCAGCAGCTCGTTCACCAAAGGTGTTGAGCGCTTGATCGAAACGCTGATGGTGCTTGTCGAAGGCGAAAACAATGAGGAGAAGTACAAGGAATCGCTGCGAATCCTGGCATCGATAGCCGGCGCAATGCTCATTGCCAGGGCCCTGGATAAACCTGAGTTGTCGCAGCAGTTTTTGCAGTCGGTTGTTAGTGCTTGGTCTGCCCCTGCGCCAGAAAAAGAGGATTCATTGCTTGCAGGGCATCGCTGAATTTTCCGACGCCATCGCGAGCAGGCTCGCTCCCACATTGGAATGCGATCAACTGTGGGAGCGAGCCTGCTCGCGAAGAGGCCAGATCAGGCAGCCCGATTGTTGAGCCTGATCCTCAATTTCTAAACCTCAGAGGTCCGTGCCCGCAATCGCCGCCCCACTACATCCAGCACATCACAGCCATCGCGCAATGGAATGGCGCAGAGCAACGCGAAGTCGCTGAGGATGAAGGATTCGCACTCAACCGAACCTCGCATCGAAATGTTCTCCAGCACCTGCGTGACGGCGCGAATTCGATAGTTGGCGGCTTCGTGTAAAACATCGAGCGGCGCGTGGGTATCGACGAACAGCGTGGGCATGTCGGTGCAGTTGCCGGTGAGGGCCATGAAGCGGTTGTCGGGGTGGGGGATTGGTTTTTCGTAGGGTGGGTCGGGTGTCAGAGTTTTCATCGATTTAAGTCCTAACGTATGGATAGAAGCCGCCAAAAATCACTTCCACGCAATAGGTGGCGGCTGTACGCAGGTGTGGAAGACCGGGACGTTAGGCACCCGGCGCACTCGAAAGCGCCCCGCGCACAGCCACCATAAAACACAGACGATAAAACACGCCGAACTGGTGGCGCGTGACGCGCCTAACGATAGAAGGGCTTCCACACCCTGTCACTGAATTTGCAGCGACAGGTGAAAGACTATCGATGAGGGCCGACCTGCACCAGTTCATGGAAATCGATACGAGTTGAAGGAAACTTCCGACGAGCTTGCCCAGAAATTTCGCAATTGCCATCAGAAAGACACGTCTATTCGATCCACCTGAATTTTTACAAATTGTCCGTTCAGATGAGGATGGTCGTAGTGAATGTCCTGATCCGAAAAATCAACGAAAGATCGAAACACGCTCCCATCCAAATACCCATAAAGCGCGCATGAAAATCCGTTACCTATCATTTCTATGAGTGTAGGGAGTGGCTCCTCTGCCGCAGCGACAACATCGTTGTCGGGAAGTACCAACTCGAACTCCACTTGATAGGTCTCACCCACTTCAATCTTTGATGGGCAATAGCTTGCGAAGCATTTAACTTCTAAACCTTTCACGAGTAATAAGACCTCCTCCTCAACCACTCGGCCTATTGCCAGCACCATCGCTTCATATTTCTTAGTCATTCGCCGGCCTCACTACTTTATCGCGAGCATCACCATTTATAGTTTTCCAGAATTCCTTTCCACTTTTTGTGTGTAACGTCGTAATTTCCTGCTTATCGTTTGTGCCGACAAAAGCGAATTTTGCCTCGCCTTTTCGATTATTACCTATCAACTGTAAATACCCCGCTCGAATTTCGCCTTTGTATACGTACTCCACACGGGTGCCATGATTCACAACGTCACGGGCTATAAGTAAATATTCTTCCTTGCTCATAGCCTTAAATTCTGCGCCATGCTTTTCATAGTGCCCAATCAGCTTTTCTTCATCAGCAAAGTTTTGAGGGCGTGTTTTTGGCTTAGGTAACTTGGACTCACCCTCATCAACCCTAGCGCCAGTCGTATCATCCGGCGCCTCACACCCAGATTTATTCGGTGGCGGGCAGTTCCCGCTCAACCCCAACGGATCAACCCATCCCGTCGGATTCGGCGTGTACTGGTACTGGTTCAGCCCACCCGCCAACTTGATCGGGTCCGGCGTCAGGTACCGTCCAACATCCGGATCATAGTACCGATGCCGGTTGTAGTGCAGGCCGCTCTCGGCGTCGAAGTATTGCCCCTGAAACCGTAGCGGCTGCTCAAGCTGCTCGCCTCCGCCGAACGCCAGGCGCGTGACTTTGCCGTAGGCGTTGTACTTCGCCGACCAGACGATTTCGCCGCCAAAATCGGTCAGTTCCTGCGGCGTGCCGAGGTGGTCGAGTTGGTAGTAGAACGGGCAGGCCTTGTGTGGGCCTTTGCCGTCGAGCATCGCCAGCGGGCGGAAGCTGCCGGGTTCGTAGACGTAGCTGCGGTAGTGTTCGCGGCTGCTTTCGGCGATGAGGTTATCGCCTTGCCAGAAGAATTCGGTGGTGTGGCCGTCGACGGTTTTGGCGATGCGGCGGCCGAAGGCGTCATAGCGGTAGCTGGCGGTGCGACGGTCCGGGGTGGTGACGCCGATCAAGCGGTGTTGGCAGTCGTAGCGGTATTCCGTGACGAGTTTTTGCCCGGTGCCGCGGCGTTCGCGGATCAGGTTGCCGAAGGCGTCGTAATCGTAGTGGCGGTCGCCTTGCAGGAGCAGGCGATTGCCCTGCACTTTGGCGGCGCCGGGTCGGTCCTGCATCAGCAGGTTGCCGGCCGGGTCGTGGGCGAAGCTTTCCGGTGGGTCGTCGCGAGTGTGGCGCACGCCCGTCAGGCGGTTGAGCGGGTCGTATTGGTAATTGCGCTGGCCGTGGCGGGTGTCGGCAATGCTGTCGAGATTGCCGTTGGCGCTGTAGGCAAAATCGCGTCGATACAGCGATTTCTGCCGTTGGCTGACAGCGTGAGCCTGCAAACGACCCTGATCGTCGTAGGCATATTCGCTGAGCAACTGGCCTTGCTGGCGACGCTGCTCGCGACCGAAGGCAAACTGATGGCTGGTGAGCCGCGTGTCGTTGAGGTCGACGGCGGTCAGCGTACCGCCCTTGGCGTGGTGGTAGTCGAGTTTGCTGTTGTCCGGCAGGCGCAGGCGCGTGAGCAGGCCGCAGGCGTCGTAGGCATAACGCAGCGTGCCCCAGCCCTGATGTTCGGTGATCAGCCGGTCCTGTCGGTCGTACTCGAATTCCAGCGGGTGGTCGTGGCCGTCGTCGACGCTAATCAGCCGGCCGAGGCTGTCATAGCGGTACTCGACCTTGAGGCCGTCGGGCAGTGTTTTCACCAGCAATCGGCCGGCCGAATCCCGCTCGTAAGCGGTGATTAGCTGCGAACCGTCAGCGCCGAACTCGCTTTTCTCCAGCAGGTGGCCATTGAGGTCGTAGGCGTACGCCGTGCGTTGGCCGTCGAAGCCGGTTTCCTGTCGGATCAGGCCGCTGGGCGTGTAGTCCAGCTGATATTTTTCACCGGATTCGTTCTCGATTTCCGTGAGTAACAGCTGCGCGTTGTCGTAGCGATATTTCAGCTGAGTGCCATCGGCGTTGAGACGGCGGCTGACCAGGTGCAGATCGTCGACGTACTCGTAACGCGTGACGCGCCCCAGTTCGTCGCGTTCGGCGGTGACTTTTCCGTAGGCGTTGTAGCTATAGGCGCGACTGGCGCCTGTCGGCAGGGTCGTCTGGATCAGTCGACCGACGGCGTCCCATTGGTACTTCGTGACGGCGCCATGTTCGTCCTGACGGGTAAGCTGCCGCCCCAAGGCATCGTAGGAAAAGCGCCGTTGACCACCGTCCGGCAAGGTCTCTTCGAGCAATTGCCCCAAGGCATTCCAGACGAATACATGGCGGCTGGTGTCCGGGTAGCGGATCGACAGCAAACGTCCTTGGGCATCGTAGTGGTAATGGGTGGTTTGGCCATCGGGGTCGGTCGCTTCAGTGACGTCGCCCTGAGCGTTACGGTGGTACTTCCAAATGGCTTGGCCGCGATAGCGCGCATGCAGGAAACCGTTGCGGTACTCGTAGGCCGTTGGCTCGTCTTCTGGCGGAATCAGCGCCACCAGGCGTCCGACTTCGTCATAGCGGTATTCGGTGACGGCGCCGAGCGCATCCTGCTCGGCGATCAGCCGCCCTTGCTCGTCGTAGGCCTTGAGCTGTTCGCCACCGTCCAGGTCGACCTTGCGCACCAGCCGCGCACGCTCGTCGTGGACGTAAACTTCTTCGCTGCCATCGATGTTGTGGACGGTGACGCTACCGGCGTCATCCCAGACATAGCGCGCGTCCATCTGCGCGAACGAGGCCCAGTGGCGGATGCAGCGTGCCGCCTTGCCGGAGCGCTCCCACTCCCAGAAAAAACTCGCCCCGCCGGCCAGTTGCCGCTGGAGGATGACGTGCTGGTCGTCGTAGTCGTAGCGCTCGCTTTCGTCGGCGGCGTTGGTCGCTTCGATAAGCTGTGCGCGTTCGTCGTAGGTGTAACTGACCAATGTTTGCTCGGTCTGCCAGGACGCTTCGAGGGTCTGCGTCGGGGCAAACACCTGATAGTCGACGGCGACCAGATGATTGCGTTCATAACGCAACAGCAAGGCGCGACCGGCGCCGTTGTCGAGGCGCTGAATGCGCGCCTGGCGGTCGCGGGTGATGCGCAAGCGGTTGGCGTAGGCGTCACTGATCGCCGTGAGTTGGCCGTGGTGAAAATGGTAAAAGCGCGTGTCGTCGCCGGCCTGGGCGAGGATCAGTTCTTGCGGTTCAGTACCGAGGTAAATCGCCGCACGCGACAGGCTGTTGTGGATGGCCGGACGCTCGCTGCTCGGCAGTGGGAAAGCGCTGCGACGGTTTTCGTGGTCAATCCAGATGACGCTGTCGCCATCGATTTCCAGTCGATGGGATAAGGAATGACTCCAGCCGAAACCGAGGCCGCAATCGAGCTCGGCGGCGCTGGTGCGATAGAGCCGGGTGAAGTCGAACGGCAGGAGGCCGTCCAGCGAACCGTCGGTGAGGGTCAGCAGTTCTTCGCCAGTGACCATCGACACCGGGCATTTGTTGGTGGCGGTTTTGTTGGCAGAATCGGCTGAGTCGCCGTTGGGGTTTTTCGCCTGATCCGGGGCGTTGTCGTGATGTTCGTTTTGCTTGAGGGTGGTGTTGCGTTTGGCATCCCAGCGCAACAACACTCCACCTTTTTTCAGCCCCCCAGCAACACCGCGTGCGGCGACGGCTTTGTACTGGTCGACGTACTTCATGAAGCGGTTGAGGATGTTGAAGGTGGCCTCGATGAAACGGATCGCGAAACCGGCCAACACCATCCCGTACTTGAGCCCGCGAGATGCTAAATAGGCTTTGGCGATGGGTATACCTATCACCGTACAGGCCAACGCCAAAGCAATCAGAATATCGATCAACACCGAGACGATGACGTGGCTGGCCAGCTCTGCCGCCTTACCTGCCACTTCACTGGGTGGTAACGCCGACAACCACAGACTGGCAGCGCGAAACAGCAGACAAAGCGCCGCTTCATCACTGGCCAGCAGCATGGCTTTTTCCATCGCTGCAGGAGATTGCTTCGCCAGATCGATGAGGTGCTGCGCACCGCTGCCAAGCTTTTCAAGGTGAGCGCCTGGATTTTTGAGGATGTCAAAGACAAGGCTCAGGCCATCCCAAACCCCCATGACCGCGGCCCATCCTCCCGCCAGCAATCCATTCCCGGCAGCCGCAAAAGTCGACTGCGACCACTGCGGCTTAAACCCTTCCCATTCTTTGCGTAACCAGCCCCCCAGTTCTGCGGTCAGACCGTCGTAAGAAGAGAAAAGATCATCGACTTGCTGCGGTGTTACTTCGTCGTTGACGTGGATGCGATAGAACTTGCCCGCTTCCCCCGTGAAAGTCCCTTTGCCATTTTCATCGAGCTTGACCGGTGTGATCTTGCCGCCATCCATGGCAATTACATCGACCTGAATATTCCCCACGGGAACGTCATAAACCGATTCAAACTTGCTCTCGATTTCTAGCTTTCCGCCCTTCTGGCATTGCACGACGGTAGAGAAAAACTCGTCGTCGCCACTGCTCACCGTGGTGATGGTGGTGCCGAATCGGACGATCCGTTCCATACCCATCAGCGAAGGCAAATCAGCAATGTGACTGGCTTGGTCTGCCGCTTGACCATACCAGCGTTTCAGCTGTTCACGGTAGAGAGACAAGGTGTCCGGAAAACGGTCGAGCTCCTGCTCGATGCGGGCGATGTGCGCCATCAACGCACCGAACGGTATGAAGTGGAGTGGAAAATCGGGTCGAACATCAGCAATCCCTCGCGCAGAAAATGGGCGCGCGAGACTTTGCCGGGGATCAAACCGGAAAGAAGTCAGGGAAGTAGGCAATGGCCGTAGGGCAAATCTCTAATTCGCCCTCACAAAACGCCAGACAGGCACAAACAAAAACGTGGCGTGAGGTTGCCCTCACGCCACGTTCATTTACTACCCCGGGAAGTCCGCGTCCAGCCAACTCCCGGTGGCCTCAACCTTCAGCCAATGCGTGTTCGCGAATGAGCTTCTTGTTGATTTTCCCCACACTGGTCTTGGGGATTTCAGCCACGAACTTGAACTGCTTGGGGATCGCCCATTTGTTGATGCGGCCACTCTCGACAAAGCCTTGAAGATGCGCTTCAAGGATTTTACGATCCAGATACTGCCCCGGTTCGCACACCACCAGCGCCATGGGCCGTTCGCCCCACTGTTCATCGACAATGCCGACGACCGCGACGGACATCACCGCCTCGTGCTCGCTGATCAGGCTCTCCAGCTCCAGGGAGCTGATCCACTCGCCCCCGGTCTTGATCACATCCTTGATTCGGTCTTTGATTTCCACCCCGCCCAACGGGTCGATGGAAGCCATGTCGCCGGTGTGCAGCCAACCGCCCTGCCACAGCTCGGCGCCCTTTTCGGGCTCATGCAAATAGCCTTGGGTCAGCCAGGGCGCGCGGACCACGATTTCCCCAAGGGACTCGCCGTCATGGACAACGTCGTTGCCACTGGCATCGATGATTTTCAGGTCGACCATCGGCACCGGTGTCCCGGTCTTGATGCGGATGGCCAGTTGCTCCTCGGTGGATTGCGCAAGGTCGTCTTCACGCAGGTAAGTCAGGCACAGCAGTGGGCAGGTTTCCGACATGCCGTAACCGCAGTGCACCGCAATCCCTTTGGCGCTCGCCTCGCTGGCAATCCCCAGGGTCAACGCGCTGCCGCCCAGGAGCATTTTCCAACCGTCGAAACGGGTCTGTTTGGCCGCCTCGCAGTTCAGGATCATTTGCAAAATGGTCGGTACGCAGTGGGAGAACGTGACCTTTTCTTCGCGGAAGAGTTTGACCAGGCTGTTGGGTTCGTAGCGGCCGGGATAGACCTGCTTGATGCCCATCAGTGTCGCGACATACGGCACACCCCACGCATGCACGTGAAACATCGGTGTGATGGGCATGTACACGTCATCGGAACGCAGCAGCGGCTGGCCTTGATAAACGCCCAGCGTGGCGACGGCATTCAACGTGTGCAGGACCAATTGGCGGTGGGTGAAATACACCCCTTTCGGGTCGCCGGTGGTGCCGGTGGTGTAGAACAGCGTCGCCACCGAGTTCTCGTCAAAATCGGGGAAGTCGTACTGGTCTGAGGCCTGGGACAGCAGGTGCTCATACTCGCCCAACACCGGTAATGAGGTATCGGTCGCCGAATCGTCCGTCAATTGCACGTAGCGTTTGACGGTGGTGAGTTTGTCCTGGATCGGCTCCAGCAACGGCAGGAAATCATCATGCACCAGCACCACATCATCTTCGGCGTGGTTCATGGTGAAGAGCACCTGGTCCGGCGAAAGACGGATGTTCACCGTGTGCAGCACCGCGCCGATCATCGGCACGGCGAAGAAGCACTCCAGGTAGCGATGGCTGTCCCAGTCGAGCAATGCCACGGTGTCGCCAGCCTTGACGCCGGCCGCCGTCAGGGCATTGGCCAGCCGGCGGATACGCTTGTTGAGCGTCTGGTAGCTGTAGCGCAGTTTGTCGGCATACACGATTTCCCGGCCCGGCTCGTAGCGCACACCGGACAGCAAGAGCTGTTTGATCAGCAAGGGATAGGCATAGGCGCCGTCGGCGGGCGGGATTATTTTTGTCGCCATCATGGTTGGGGGTTCCTGGTCCTTTTTAGCGTTGGCTCAATGCCCCGTGATGCACACGGTTGCATTCGACTTCCGGCGCTAGGCCGGAAGTCGCGGGGGCATGGCGATCAGAACTGCTCTGCATCCAGTTCGTAGAGGCATTCGCTGCCGGCCTGGGCCGACGCGCTCAACGAATGGATGCGCGGCAACAACCGGGCGAAGTAGAAACGCGCGGTGCCGAGCTTGCTCGCGTAGAAGTCGTCCTCGGAAGGCGCGCTCAGGGCGGCCTTGGCCATCAGCGCCCACATGTAGGCGTAGGCGGTGTAGCCGAACACATGCAGGTACTCGACCGAGGCTGCACCGATTTCGTTCGGGTTGTTTTTCGCCCGGTCCAGCAACCACTCGGTCAATTCGTCGAGGGTGTCCAGCGCGGCGTTCAACGGTTTGGTGAACTCGCCAAGGTCAGCACTGGCGTTGGCGGTGAAGTCGCGAATTTCAGAAGCGAACAGACGATAGAGCGCCCCGCCGCTGGCGACGATCTTGCGCCCGGCCAGGTCCAGCGACTGGATGCCGTTGGTGCCTTCGTAGATTTGCGTGATGCGCACGTCGCGCACCAGTTGCTCCTGGCCCCACTCGCGAATGTAGCCGTGGCCGCCGAAGACTTGCTGACCGTGAATCGTGGTCTCCAGGCCCATGTCGGTGAGAAACGCCTTGGCCACCGGCGTCAGCAACGCCACCAATTCTTCAGCACGCTTGCGGGTCGTTTCGTCTTCGCTGTACTTGGCGGTGTCCAGTTGCATGGCCACGTACGTCGAGAATGCACGACCGCCTTCGTTCAAGGCTTTCATGGTCAGCAGCATGCGGCGCACGTCCGGGTGGACGATGATCGGGTCGGCGGATTTGTCTTTGCATTGCGCGCCGGTCGGCGCACGACTTTGCAGGCGGTCACGGGCATAGGCGACGGCGTTCTGATACGAGCGCTCACCCTGTGCCAGGCCCTGGATACCCACACCCAGGCGTTCGTAATTCATCATGGTGAACATCGCAGCCAGGCCTTTGTTCGGCGCGTCGACGATCCAGCCTTTCGCGCCGTCAAAGTTCATGACGCAGGTAGCGGAGGCCTTGATGCCCATCTTGTGCTCGATGGAGCCGCAGGACAGGGCGTTTTTTTCGCCCAGTGAACCGTCGGCATTGACCAATACTTTCGGCACCAGGAACAGGGAAATGCCTTTAGGCCCCGCCGGTGCATCCGGCAGGCGGGCCAGGACCAGATGGATGATGTTTTCCGTCAGGTCGTGGTCGCCACCGGTGATGAAAATCTTGCTGCCGCTGATCGCATAGCTGCCGTCGGCCTGAGGTTCGGCCTTGGTGCGGATCAAGCCCAGATCGGTGCCGGCATGGGCCTCGGTCAGGCACATCGAACCGGTCCAGGTGCCGGCGTACATGTTCGGCAGGTACGTCGCTTTCAGTTCTTCACTGGCGTGGGCCTTGATCGACAGGCACGCGCCGGCGGTCAACATCGGGTACAGGCCGAACGACAGGCTGGCCGCGTTGACCATCTCTTCGACCTGCGCGGAAATGGCCTTGGGCATGCCCATGCCACCGTAGTGCGGATCACCGCCGACACCGACCCAACCGCCCTCGGCGAATGCCTGGTACGCCTGCGCAAAACCGTCCGGTGCGCTGACCGAGCCGTTGTTCCAGGTGCAACCCTGTTCGTCGCTGGCACGGTTCAAGGGTGCAATGACTTCGCCGCTGATTTTGCCGGCCTCTTCGAGGATCGCGGCAGCGGTTTCTTCATCGATCACTTCAGCCAGGCCAGGCAAACTGGCCCACAGCCGGGACACCTGAAAAACCTCGTTGAGTACGAAGCGCATGTCGCGCAGAGGAGCGTTGTAGTCAGACATCTTTAACTTACTCGGAAGTGGTCACGGCATGGGGCATGCCAGGACGTTGAGCGGTATCGCAGGTATCGGTTTGTGCTGGGGTTTCGTCGGTAACGTCACCCCGTTCCAGCGCCCGATTGCGCAACAGGAAGTACGACAGGGCCGGAATCAGGATCAGCGCGCCGAGCATGTTCCACAGAAACATGAAGGTCAGCAGGATGCCCATGTCAGCCTGGAACTTGATCGGCGACCAGACCCAGCACACCACGCCTGCCGCCAGGGTGATGCCGACCAGGCCGACCACCCGGCCCGTGAACGACACGGCGTTGCGGTAGGACTGGGACAGCGACAGACCCTGGCGCTGGAAATGCAACTGCACACTGAGCAGATACAACGCGTAGTCCACGCCGATCCCCACCCCCAACGCGATCACGGGCAAAGTCGCCACTTTCACGCCGATGCCCATGGCCACCATCAAGGCTTCACAAAGAATCGAAGTCAGGACCAGAGGCAACAGCGCCACCAGCGTCGCGCGCCAGCTGCGGAAGGTGATCAGGCAGAACAACGTCACCGCTGCGTAGACGTAAAGCAGCATGGTGTGGTTGGCCTCGCGCACCACGATGTTGGTCGCCGCTTCGATACCGGCGCTGCCGGCAGCCAGCAGGAACTGACGATCATCGGTGCTGTTTTCCTTGGCAAACTTGTCCGCAATGGCGACCACGGCATCCAGGGTTTCGGCCTTGTGGTCCTTGAGGTAAGCAATCACCGGCATCAGCGAGCAATCGGTGTTGAACAACTCAGGAGAGTTGACCGAGGCTTGTTGCGCGGCGTAGTTCAGAACGTCCTGGTTACGCTGGATGTTGTTGAGCTTGGGGTTGCCCTCGTAGGTCCCGGCCGTGATTTGACGCACGGCGTTGACCAGCGACGTGGTCGCCTGCACGCCCGGATTCTGTTGCAGTTCCCAGGCCAGGCGATCGGCAAGCACCAGCGTCTTGTAGTTCAGGCAGCCTTCCGGTGCAGTCTTGATCATCACCGCAAACAGGTCGCTGGACAGAGCGTAGTGCTGGGTGATGTAAGCGTTGTCACGGTTATAACGCGAGTCGGCACGCAACTCCGGCGCACCACTTTCCAGGTCGCCGATCTTCAGGTGCTGGCTGACCATGAAACCGCCGACGCCCATCAGCAACGCGACCAGCACAGCACCTGTCGCCCACTTGGCGGTGGTGAAGCGGTCGAGCATATCCCACAAGCGACCGAAGCCTTTGTGGCGGTCGGCGCGGGTGTCGATTTTCAGGGCACGTTCGGCGGCCTTGGCGCCGACGCCGACATAGGACAATGCAACCGGCATCAGCAGCAGCGAGGTAAAGATCAACACCGCGACACCAATACTCGCGGTAATGGCCAGGTCCTGGATCACCGGAATGTCGATCAGCATCAACACGGCAAAGCCCACGGCGTCGGCCAGCAGCGCAGTAACGCCGGCGATGAACAGACGGCGAAAGGTGTAGCGCGCGGCGATCAGTTTATGGGTGCCGCGAGCGATGTCCTGCATGATGCCGTTCATCTTCTGCGCCGCGTGGGACACACCGATGGCGAAGATCAGGAACGGCACCAGCACCGAGTACGGGTCGATGGCGTAGCCCAGCCAGGCGACGATGCCCAGTTGCCAGACCACCGCGATCAACGAGCAGCCGACCACCAGCAGGGTGCTGCGTACGCAACGGGTGTAGGCGTAGATGATGATCAGCGAGGTCACGACAGCCAGGCCGAAGAACATCATCACCTGAATCAGGCCATCGATCAGGTCGCCCATCAACTTGGCGAAACCGATCACCCGAACCTTGTAGTGACCCTTGCCTTCAACGCCGGACTTGCGCGCTGCGCTGTCACCGGCGTACTCGATCTTGTCGCGCAACTGCTCTTCGAGCATCTGCGAAAACGCGTGATAGTTGATGCGCTGGCCACCAGCCGCTGCCTTGTCCATCAGCGGCACAATCAGCATGCTCGATTTGAAGTCGCTGGCCACCAGGCTGCCGACGATACCGGCACGGGAAATGTTCTGGCGCAGTTGCTCGATTTCTTCAGGTTTGCCCTGGTAGGTATCGGGCATCACCGGGCCACCCTGGAAACCTTCCTCGGTGACTTCGGTCCAGCGTACCGCCGGGCTCCACAACGACTTCATCCAGGCCCGCTCGACGCCCTCGGTGAGGAACAATTGATCATTGACCTGCTTGAGCACGTCCAGGTAACCGGGATCGAAAATATCGCCTTGGGTGTTTTCCACCACCACGCGCACCGAGTTACCCAGGCCACGCAGCGACTGGCGGTTTTCCAGGAAGTTCTGGATGTACGGCTGGCTTTGCGGAATCATTTTTTCGAAGCTGGGACGCAGCTCCAGGCGTGTCGCGGCCATGTAGCCCAGCACCACGGTGGCCAGCGCCATCATCAGCATGAACAGCGGGCGGTAGTTGAACACCAGCCGTTCGAGCAGATTGCCGGATTTACGGTCGAAATCGCGCACGTCGCGGATCACCGGCATGGCGTCTTGTTTGATATTGCCCATGTCTGGGTTCTCGCTTTAAAGGTTCAAGGTCTTATTCGACGAACAGTGCCCGGGCACCACGGCTACCCGCGACCACCAGTGAGCCGTCGTTGGCCTGGGTGGCGCCGGCTATCGGCGTCGGTACGGGGCGCTGAACCAGATGCAATTGCGCGCCAGTGCCCTGGCTGACCAGCATCTGCCCGCCCAAGGTGAACAGGCGGTAATCGCCATGGAGATCGATGAGGCCGGCGGTGACGCTGATGTGCAGGCCGCTGTCCAGCGCGGTCCAACTCTGGCCGCCATCGGTGCTGCGCAACACGTTGCCGCGCAATCCGTAGACGACCACTTCCCCCGGCTTGCCAATCACGCCGAAGAAACTGCCTTGATAAGGGGTTTGTACGGCGGCGAAACGCTGGCCGACGTCATCCCATTTGAGCAACAGACCTTGCTCGCCGGCGATATACAAAGCGTCGCCAGTCGAAGCGATGGCATTGAGGTGAAAGCCTTGCGGGTTGTCGGTGCGATCCTGGAACGGGGTCCAGGTCTGGCCACCGTCTTCGGTACGCAGAATCAGGTTGAACACGCCGACCACATAGCCGACCTGTTCGTTGGCAAACCAGACGTCGAGCAAAGGTTTGTCGGCGCCCTGCTCTGCCAGTCGCTGGCCTTCGGCAGCCAGCCGCGACCATTCTTCGTTACCCGGTTCGGCGCTGGCCAATGCATCGTAATGCTTGACCAGCAACTCACCGATCTGGCGTCCATCCAGTTGTTTGGTCCAGGTCACGCCAGCATCACTGCTGTGCAACACCACGCCGTCATTTCCGACCGCCCAGCCTTCCCTGGCAGATGGAAAATTGACCGCACTGAGATCGGCACTCACTGGCACGGCTGCTTGCTGCCAGTGTTTACCGCTGTCATCGGAATAGAGAATGTGTCCACGCTGCCCGACGGCAACCAAACGGTCGCCCGCACGGGTCATGCCGGACAACGGACTGCTGACCGCCAAGGCACTGACTCTGGCAGGCAGGTCCAGCACATCGATATAGCCGGCCGCCTGGGTGGCGCCCTGTGACAAGACAAGCAGGGCGCCGAACGCCAGCTGCAGGTACTTTTTCGAACACATACCGCGTCCTCTTGGGAAAACCGCGTCAGGGCCTGCAACCATGCAGCCCGACGTTAAGAACTGGCGCCGCGCTGATCAGCGAGCACCAACCGTCGCGCGGTCACACGGCTTTGTGAGCCGTGGACCGCATGAACGTTTTGTCGCGGTTTGCTTAGCGAATGCCGGCGCCCGCCAGGGATTCCGACGACCACTGAGCCTTGGAGAGCGGTTCGATGTACTTGATGCCGCCGTAAGGGCCGACCACACCGTTGATGTTGTAGGAACCGCCCACCAGGTCATAGATCATGAACGGGGTGGAGTCTGGAACCTGCTTGTCATAGCTTTGGCTGAGGAAGGCAAACGAACCACGGTAGAGCTGACCACGGGCGTCATATTGGTCCGAGGCCAGAGCTGTCCAGCTGTCTTCGTCGAGGTAGAAGCGACGCTTCTGGTAGATGTGACGGGCACCGGCCTTGAGGTTGCCTTCCACGACCCATACGCGGTGTTTTTCCCAGCGCACAAAATCAGGTGCCAGGTGATTCGGGGTGGTCAGCGACTTCGGATCCTGGACGTAGGTCAGCTTGTAGGTGTTGTAAGGCACGATCATTTCCTGCTTGCCCACCAACTTCCAGTCGTAGCGGTCCAGCGCGCCGTTGAACACAAACACGTCGTCGTAGGTGCCTGCGCCTGCGGTGCCTGGGTTAGGCGTGTCGTAAGCCAGGTTCGGCGCGAGCTTGACCCGACGCTGGCCAGGCAAGTACTGCCAGGCGCGACGCGGTTGTTGCAACGGGTTGGCGGCGTCCTTGAGCATCACTGCTTCGCCGGCACGACGCGCCGGGCCGGTGTACTGCAGCTTCATCTGGTAGTACACGTCAGCGCTGCTGATCGGCTGCGAGAGGTTTTCATAGATCGGGTAGGAGATGTTCGCTTGCCCGGTGGTCGCCAGGCTCGCCACGCCAGCCGAGTCGACGTTCCAGGAGTCGTACTTGGAGCTGATGCTGACGCCTTGGTAGCGCAACAGGAAGTTCCACATCGCTTCGTTGCCCGACTGCGGAATCGGGAACGGAATGCCCGGCAACACGTTGTCGATGGCCAGGCCACCTTCAAGGGACTTGGCGCCAGTGGCGTTTTTCACGCCGTTGTCCAGGATGGCCTGAGGCAACGAGACGGTACGGTGAGTCGGGTACACGTCAACATGGAAGGTAGGGAAACGCTTGGCCAGTTCCGCCGTGGTTGCGGTGAGCATGCCCTTGTACTGATCGACGTTCTTGCCGTCGATGACCAGCAGCGGCTTTTCGCTGGCAAAAGGATCCGGACGCATGCTGTCACCGGATTTGAAGCTGGCCGGCGGCGTGGTCAGACCACCGTTGTAGGCGGGGATGGAACCATCGGCATTACCGGCTTTTTCAGCACCGACCAGGGTCAGGTTGCTGCCCAGTTTGGCGGCGTCCTGGGCCGATACGGCGGCGTGTGCCTGAGCAGCGATGACCATCGCCAGCGAGGCAGCCAATAGGGTTTGTACAAATTTCATATTGTTATTCTCCTGCTTGCATTGAGCAAATCAGTGGTGAATCAAAAGGTGGTTTTCATCGTCAGGTAAACAGCACCACGGTCTTCAGTCGTGGCACCGCCACCCGAGAAGGACGAATAGCCACCGGCGTAGCACGCATAGTTTTCGTTACCGCTAAAAGCGTTTGGAGTAGAGCCATCGCCACCCGTCGGGCCGGTGCTCACGCCACTTTTATTGCACTTCTCGGTCTGGCCGAAGGAGTCCACGTATTTCAGGTCGACAAAGTATTTGTTGTACACAACGGCACCCACGCCGACGGCATAGTTGCCGGTGTCCTTGGCACCGCCACCGGACACCGGTGACACGCCGTCAAGACCCACGTTGACGGACATCGGAGCGTTGAGGTCGACGCCTGGGAACACTTGGTACCAGGTCGGGGTGAAGTTGACGGCCAGGCCCCAGTTGTCACGGGTCGGCGCGTCGATGCCGCGATAGGTGCCCTTGCCCTTGTAGAGTGCTTCGTTCTTGTCATCGAGGCTCAACAGGTTGCTGTAATACAGTTCAGCAAGCACTGTTGCCTGATCGAACACCGGTGTTTTCGGCAGGGTCATCAGACCGTTGAGCGTCCAGTGCAAGGTGTCGCCGGTGGCGCTCATGCTGTCGCCGCGGCTCGGGGTGTCATAAACCACACCCGTGGCATCCGTACGCGCCGGCAACAGGCCCAGGCCTTTGCCCAGACCCAGCGGGCTGGCGGTGCTGACAATCGCCGGGATACTGGCCAACGGCATGTTGTGACGGATGTTCAGGTCCGAACCCACGCTCACCCCGCCCACGTCCTTGGACAGGCTCAGGCCGGCGATCTTGATGTTGTCGGCATAGGCCAGTTGATAGGTGGCAGTGTTCAGCGAGTTGAGGGTGTTGACCACCGCAGGCACTTGCCCGGTCGGGCGGGTGCCGTTGGGGTTGGCCGAGGTAATGCCTCTGGCATCCAGCCACGCTTGCGGCAGGATTTCCGACGTTTCGCGGTAGTAAACGCCGAGCGTGCCATCCAGCCAGGCTGGCGACCACTTGGCCATTACGCCCCAGTCGCCGCTGTCGTGCGGTGTCAGGTCATGACCGCGACGCACGTTGGTCAAGCCGTTGCACGGCGCCAGGCCGCAACCCAATGGGCTGCCAGGTACCACGGCGTTGGTGTTGCCGAGCAGGAACGACTGCGCACCGAAGCCGACCAAGTCGGAACCACCGTAATAGGTGCCCGCTTCCGGCAGACGCGCAGCATCCCAATTCAGGAAATACTGGGCGCCCACGGTCAACTCGGGATTGACGGTGAACGACATCGACAACTGGTTACGCGGCACGAACAGCTCTTTGGCTTCAGTACCCGGCGATGCGGCCAGCTTGGCCAGATCGAGGCCGGACTGGCCGTAGCTGACCGAATGCACCGGGTTGAGAATGGTCTCGCCCCAGAACACGTTGTGCTGGCCAGCCTTGGCGCTGAACATCGACTCCTCGCCCACTTCGGTGCTGTAGAACACGAAGGCATCGAGGATTTCGCCGGACGGACCGGTGTAGTAGCGCTGGGCGTAGTTGCTCAGGTGCGGGCTGCCATTACCGACGTTGTCGTTGGTGACACCGGCCAGGCGTGGATCGTTGGCGACCAGACCGGAGCGTGCATCATTGCCGTTGACGAACGGGTTGGAGTTGGAACCGGTGTTCTCATACGCCTTGTCGTACCAGCTGGCGGCGCTGACACGAAAGCCCATGGCGTTCTTGTACACCACGTCCATCTCGGTCAACAGATCGACACGGTTGGTGATGTTGGTACCCGCCTTGCGGAAATTGTAGTCACCGTCGTTGTTGTTCGGCGTCCCCAGCATGCGCTTGTCGGCGCTTTCGGTACGCACACCGTAGTTGTACTTCACGGTGTTATCCAAACGAGCGGCCCAGTCCGGATTACCTGTATCAAATTCAAACGCGTGGGCGGTCGGCATTGTCGCGGCCAGAATGGCCGAGGCCAGCAAGGTGTATCGCGAAACTGTGAACCCGTGACTCTTATTGTTGTGCATTGCGTTGTCTCCGCCATTTTTGTATTTGTTTTAAGCACACTCGCCCTCACGCACCCCCTTGTTCCAGGGAGTTGCGCTTTCCAGGAGTGAGGGCATTTGCCGGTTGGCTTAACGCCAGTCGGCTCCTGAACTAGCGATCCAGCTCGAGGACGAGTGCTTCGGCTTGTGGCCAGTGGCCAAATCCTGCGGCCGGATTAAGATGACCCACGGCACCGAGATTTCGCAGTTCGGCGCCCCAGCCCTGAGCCATATCACTAACGGCTTCCAGGCTGGCGAGGTAATCATTGGTGCTGCCGACCACCAGACTTGGGAACGGCAACGGACCTTTGGGCAGCGGATCCCAACCATGGGCCCGCAGTGATTCAGAGGAAGGATAGCCTTGCGGCCAGATTGCGTTGAGATCCGGAGGTGCAGCCAGCAGCGCACCTTTGATCGGGCGACTGTGCTTGGCGGCCCAGTGCGCGACCATCAGGACACCGGCACTGTGGGCGACCAGAATCACCGGCCCTTCGATTTGCTCCAGTTCGTGCTGGATTGCACGGACCCGTGCGGCACAGTCGAGCTTGTCGGTTTCAAGCGGCGGGACACTGCGTACTTTGCAGAGTTTGGCCTCAAGCAATGTTTGCCAATGCTCGGCCACATGCTCACGCAGGCCAGGCACGATCAAAACGGTTGCGACAGTTTGCAGTTTGTCCACATCAGCACCTACGCTTTCTCGATGACTCGACTGACTCAGTGGTCAGAAGCTTTTTGTAGTGCTGACATTAAAGAGCGCCCACCCCCGGCGCTTTTCATTGGACGTCAGTCGCTTTTCTTTTCATGACAGATTTTGGGGGGTCGACGTGAGGTGCCCGCTGGTCGAAAACTGCAACGAGATTGCCCAAGACCACTGTAATCAATACGTGAGAAGGGTTTACCTCGATGTGATGAGGGCGATTAGAGGTGTCACCGGCTGTACATCAGCGCCAACACCACAACTTTTCATTTGATGATGTGCTGGATATAGTCGCCTCGCTCATTCCAACGCTACCGGCCCAGGGAAGACTTTTCGCATGACAAAGCTTGTTCGCGCTGCCGTCTTGACCAACTACCTGGAGGTCACTCAATACCTGGGGTTCAACCCCCGTGACGTACTGGCTGCCAATGGTTTGAGCAGGGCCCAACTGCTGGCGCCGGAGCATCGCATCCCCATCGATTCCGCCGTGGGTCTGCTGGAGGATTCGGCCGTCGCCAGTGGCTGCCAGAGCTTCGGCCTGAGCATGGCCGAGTCGCGTCAACTCTCGGACTTCGGGGTGGTCAGCTTGCTGCTCACACACCAGCGCACGCTGCGTGAAGCCTTGCAGGTCGTGGTGCATTACCGTCACTTGATGAACGACTCGCTGGCCATCTTCATTGAAGAGGCCGGCAAGTTGGTGATCATTCGCGAAGAGGTGGTCACCGACACACTCCGACCGTCCCGGCAAGCCAACGAGCTGGCGATCGGCGTGATGTTCCGTTTGTGCTCGGCGCTGCTAGGCGCGCATTGGCACCCCTACAGTGTCAACTTCACGCACCAGCCTCCAGACAACCTGCAACTGCATCGCCGTCTGTTCGGCTGCACGCTGGAGTTCGGCAGTGAGTTCAACGGCATTGTCTGCCCCAATGCCAGCCTGGATGCGACCAACCCCCATGCCGACCCGGCCATGGCCCGTTACGCCCAGGGTTACCTCGACTCTTTGCTGAGCACTGAAGGGCAATCGTTGCTGTTCGAGGTGCGCAAGGCCATTTACCTGCTGCTGCCGATGGGGCGCGCCACCATCGAACAGATCGCCCAGACCCAGGGCATGAACGTACGCACGCTGCAACGTCGCCTCAAGGATGACGGCTGCGCCTTCAACGACCTGATCAACGACGTGCGCCGCGACCTGGTGCTGCGTTACCTGGAGAACCCGAACTATTCGCTGGGGCGCATCGCCGACATGCTCGGCTATTCCATGGCGAGTTCCTTCACACGCTGGTTCATCACCCAGTTCGGCATGCCCCCCGCCGCCTGGCGCGCACAAAAGCCAACCCCTTCAAAGCCTGTCTCGGGTCCCGACGAATCCTGAGCCAGCCGAACCTTCGATTTTTGAGGTATTAAACATCGCCCGAAAGGGCTTGTTTAAAACCCGTCCAGGTTACGTCCTGAAAGCCACAAGACCTTGCGCCGTTACCTACGGCTACGCCAGAATCCGCCGGCTTGTGCGCCTTGAGGCCGCTCGGTAACTTGATTCATGTCACTGCCCATCAGTGATCGGGTTTAGTCGCCCGTTGATGTCAAGAACGCACAATGCCTCTATCAGCCAGGTCTCCCATGCCTGCACTCGATGGCGGCTGTGCGCAGGGCGCTTCGGCGCGCCGATTTCTTGGCTCATCGGTCGACTAACCTGTGCACAGCTGCCTCCCTTTCGTTTAGTCGCGAGCTGGTTGCAGCCTCTCTCATATGAGGTTCGAGCCAATGTTCAAAGTAACGCCCAATCCGCCAGACACCGATCCGGCATCCCCGTACGAACCCGATTCAAAAAAACTCAACGACGCCGCCGAGCGCGCCCTCAACTTCCACTTCCCATCGAATGCCGACATCAAAGCCACTGCGCGTAAACCCAGCAAACTGTTTGCCGTGGACCCAGAGGCCACAGCCGAAACCCTGGCGGTTTTTTTGGTCGAGACGCTGGCCTCGGTGGATGTGATGGTCCATCACTTGGTGGATCATCTGGAGGGCGAGTCGCGCCACGCCCTGCTGGGTATTTCCAACAGCATCATGGTGGCGGAGATCACGGCGATCCGGGTGCTGGATCACATTGATCCGTCCCCTTAACGCCAAAGGCGCCGTGCTGAAATCCTGAGATAGCGAACAGTCCTGTCGACATTCAGGACTCGTCCTACAGCCACCATCAACCTCCTTCGTTAACGTCGCACAGCTCCTTTTTCGGGAGCTGTCGACGGACGAACGCAAGGAAGATCAGTGGCTGGCAACAAGGAAGTTCCCAGGGTTAAAAACCCACCCTCCGGTGACGGTCATCACGTCACCCACCGCTTCATGACCACCACCGAACTGGCCGAGCGCGAGGCGCGACAAAGCGCTTACGACGCCATGCTCGCTCGGCAGCAGGCTTTTGAAGATCGTTTTCAAGGCTCGACGAAAAAGGATGAAACCGTTCGTGCCGGATGCGTGTTCGCCAAGTCCTGCAACTTGCCGGACGCCATCATCGACTACTCGAATCCCTCAGGCGTCGTCCCCACCGACAGCCTCAAGGATTACGGTGAAATCGCCTGGCTTGGCGCTCGTGACGTAGACGACACAGGGCTACTGAATCTCGAAACCATCAGTGGCAGTACCCTCTCGCTCGGCATCGGCCGGCTCGCCCTTGGCGCCCCCACTCTTGCTACTCCGGTCCTGGGCCTTGGCGCTGCCGGGGCCGCGACATTGGCCGGTGTTGTTGCCTTGTTCTGGACACCTAGCCTGGGTGACAGCGCGCTGTATACCGAAGACCAACTGCGCGCCCTGAAACAGGCCAGAACCCGCGTTCGATTGCAGGTCGAGCAACAGGCTGATGGCAGTCTCAAGGGCTACGGGTTCTACACCGGGAAAAATCGCGATTGGGAAATGGTGGATGTCGTGCAGTTCACAGCGCGCGGCAGTCAGCAGGTGGCGGATCTCGGGGACGGTGTTGAGCTGATCTGGACACCGGCTGTGGATGGTTCAGACATCCTTGGCATTCCTGCGCTGGAGGCCGCACCGCAAGCGCCGCACATTTGGGTGTATCCGCCTACGCCGGCGGCGGACAGCATTATCGTCAACCCGGTGTATCCGCCTGAGTACAAGGACTTCATTCTTGTGTTTCCGGTGGGGTCGGGGGTGAAGCCGTTATACGTGGTGGTGGCAAGGCCTATCAGTGGTGACCACAGCTATCATCCTCCACCAAAAACTCTACCGGCATTCCCCGACGCGAATCCGGTTCGGACTAAAGGAAATCGAAAACGCTGGGAAAGTAAGAAGCGCATTTATGAGTGGGATTACCAACATGGCGCCGTCGAAGTGTACAACTGGGCAGGGGATCACTTAGGGGAATTTGATGCAAAAACTGGCAAACAGACCGGAAAAGCAAAACCTGAAAGACGGACATCAACGAAGTAATGACGAGGGACAAAAATGACATTTATCGCAATCAGCGGATTTTTCCCCGAGTCGAATCCCGACAATTCATTGCAATATGAAAAGGATGTGCCGCAAGCCTTAGAGGATGCCGTGTTGAACGTCATGGGCTGGTCAACCTTGTGGGATGTACCTATGGGTGAGTACACACTCTCTCCCGATCAAGCCAGTGTGATTATGGGCTTGGTGGGTGACCCCTTAAGAAAAGACCTGATGTATTACATGGGACTCTGTAGCAACGACTAACAATATCGAATTTGGGATATTTGACCACACCAGGCACTAAAAACCCCGACCAGTCACCTGTCGGGGTTCTTGATCGGTCCCACTCTCCGTGTGGAATGCCGCCGTGGACGCTTCGCTTTCCGTCCACGACTCCAAGCCTAAGTTCTACGCAACGGTGACGCGGAGCGTCACTGGATGCATTCCCACGCAGGAGCGTGGGAACGATCAGAAATCTGAACGAAATATTCCTAAAAAATACTTGTGAGACGACGATGGGATTAAAACTAAGGCTGGAATGGTTTGACAAGCAAACGGAAAGTTTTGAGGGCGAAGAGTTCTCTGATGATCTGGGCGATGATGAATCAGTACTTGATGCTCTCGGAATCCCCCTGGAGAACAACATTAACAACGGAGGTTTTAATGTTGATAGACAATGGGTCGCCATTATCCAACCTTACTTTCGCCACACCATTGAAATCACCGATTCTGACTACCAAATCTCTTTTGACTACCGAGAAAATTGGTAGTCGAACAAGTACGCTGGTCCGTTCAACGAAAAAAACGGCGACTGCTGTACAGTCGCCGCCAAAAGCCGATGTTTGTGACACCGACCGAGAACCGCAAAGCGCTGAGGAGTCAAACGCAATGCGGCCCTGCCATAAAACGGATTCAGACCGGGCTCAGAACCCCCAGCGCAGCAACAGCAGCACCAGGACAACGAGGAACACCGTCTCCCCTATCATCAGGAGGATGGGCTTGATGCCGACGGCGGCCAGTTCCTTGAGCTGAGTCTTCATGCCCAGGGCACTGATGGACACCACCAGGCACCAGCGCGACAGTTCATTGACCGTGCCTTGCACGGCTGGGACCACCCAGCCTGTGCTGTTGATGCAAGCCAGCAGCAGAAAACCGACGGCGAACCACGGCAGCAGAGGCGGTCGCTTGCCTCCGGTTTCGACGCCCTGCATGCGCGTTACCATGGCCGCACAGACGATCACCGGCAGGAGCATCGCAACCCGCATCAGCTTGACCACCGTGGCCGTATCGCCCGTTTCGGTCGACATGCTGTAACCGGCACCGACCACCTGGGCCACATCGTGGATGGTGGCGCCGAGGAAAATACCCGCCATTTGCGGTGACAATGAAAACCAGTTGGCAATCATTGGATAAACAATCATTGCCATGGTCGACAGGGCCGACACACCAATGACGGTAAACAGTGTGGCGCGTTCCTTCTGCGGATGATTGGGCAAAGCCGCCGCCAGCGCCAACGCAGCCGAAGCGCCGCAAATCGCCGTCGCGCCACCGGTGAGCATGCCGAACAAACGCTGGAATCCCAGCAGCTTGGCCGCGATCACCGAAACGCCAATGGTCACCACCACCAGAGTCACCACCAGCGCTACAGGCTTCCAGCCCAGCCCGGCAATCTGCTCAAGGGTAATGCGCATACCCAGCAGGGCCACGCCGATGCGCAACACGGTGCGCGCGGTAAATTCGATACCCGCTTTGCACACGCCTTCACCGGCGAGGAAATTCAGCGCCATGCCCAGCAGCAAGGCAAACAGCATCACCGGTGCACCGTAGTGCTCGGACAAAAACGAAGCGGCTGCCGCCACGATCAGACTAACGATAAACCCCGGGGCCAGTTCGCGTGTTCGGCTATGGATACGGGTGAGAGCGATGGCGCTCATGGCGCGGACTCCTCAGAAACGATGACGATAAAAGCCTGGCCGTCGATGACTTCGACCGGGTAGTTGTTGACCTTGAGCGCGGTGGAATTAAGCAGGTAGCCACTGCGCAGATCGAAGCGCAGGCCATGGGCACAGCATTGGATCACCCGGCCATCGAGACGCCCGCCACACAGCGAGGCGCCCTGATGCGGGCAACTGTCATCGATGGCAAACAACTCGCCCTCGACGTTGAATAACGCCAGGCTTTTGCTATCGAATTCGAACAGCGCACGACCACCCGCCTGCGGCAGTTTTCCCGCAGGTACGGGGACACGAATGGTCATGACGGTGACCGCTCGCGCTGGCTTTCGTGCAAGGCGTCGATCATGGCGCCAAGCAGCGCCTCGGGCGGCTGCGCGCCGACCATGGTTATCCGGCGGTCGAACTGAAAGCTCGGCACACCGCTGGAGCCCCCCACTTCATTACCGACAAAGGGACCGGATTCGTCTTGCAGGTAATTCTTTACCGCGTCAGCGTCGTAACCACACGACTGGGCGATAGCGATCAAGGTCTCGCGGCAACCCAGGTCTTCGCCGTTCTGGAAGTACGCGGCGAACAGACGTTCAAGCAACAGATCGCGCTGGGCCCTGCTCCCCCGTGTGTTGGCATGCGCCAGCAGACGATGGGCATCTGCCGTGTTGGGCATCGTGGCAATGCGACCCAAATCGATCGCCACCCCTACCGAGTTCGCGGCCTGTTTCACCTGGGCCTGACGCATTGCTACGGCTTCGGCACTGCCCAGACGGTTGAGGTAGAACTGTGCGAACGGCTCACCCTGTACCGGCAGATGAGGCAGCAACTGCACCCCATGCCACACGGTGGTAATCAGCACGTCGGGGTGCTGCAAGCGCAGCAACTCCTGTGCGCGTTCCAGTTGGCGCTTTCCGATCAAACACCATGGGCAGATGAAATCGAAAAACACATCTATACGTAAACGACCACTCACACCTTCACCTCTAACACCGCTTTGTTACTCACTGAATCGTTGACCTGCTCACCCGCCAACCGGGCAATGTCTTTTTGGTAATGGCACTTGGCAAAAAAGAACACGGCCGCTGCCGCGATGCTCACCAGCGGCACCAACTGGAACGCCCCCTGCAAGCCAATCATGTCGGACACCTTGCCGGTGATGAACGGCCCCGGCGCCAGGCCGAGCAAGTTGTTGGCCAGGGTGAGCGTGGCAAACGCTGTACCGTGGACCGAGTAATGGGTCAGGTTGGCAACCATTGCACCGGCAGGCCCGGTCGTACCGGCAGCAATCAACATGCCCAGGCAAATCAACAGCAATTGCGCAGGCCCCGGCGGCAAGGCGAATGCCGCGGACAACAGCAGGCAACTGCCCAGGCAATAGGCGATGGCCAGCGCGACCTTGCGCTCCGCCGACTGGCGGCACATGCGATCGCTGAGCATGCCGCACAGGATCATCCCGGCGCCGCTGCACAGGACAATAATTGCCGCCATGCCGCCAGCCTTGTCGGTCGGCATGTCGTAGTAACGGTTGAGGTAGCTGGGCATCCATACGATCACGGTGCCGCCGACGAACAGCTGCAAGCCACTGCCGATGTAAGCCGCAATCACCGAAGGGCTGGAACACAACGTGCGCAGAGGACGCTTGACCACCGCGCTGACTTTTTTGCCGGCTTGTACGGCACGCTGGGGGGCGATGCGCGCTTCCTTGACGATGATCGGGTAAAGCACCGCCAGCAGCAGACCAAACAAGGCCATGCCGGCAAACGACCAGCGCCAGCCCAGCTTGGCCGCAATAGCGCCGCCCAAAGCCATGCCCAACACCGAACCGAACATACCGCCCGCCATAAAGGCACTGGCCAGCGTTGCGCGCATGTGTTTCGGAAACACCGAAATCACCACGGCAATACCGACGCTGCCATAGGCGGCCTCACCTACACCCACCATGAAGCGGGCGATAAACATTTGCTGGTAGTCCTGCGCCAACGCGCAACCCAGCGTGGCGATACTCCACAACAGCGCCATCAGCGCCAGACTTTTAACGCGTCCGAAGCGGTCAGCCATCAACGACAAAGGAAAGGTCAGCAGGCCGACCATCAAGGCAACAATGCCGCTGAGCAAACCGAGCTGGCCGTCAGTCAAGGCCCACTCGCCCTTGAGCATCGGGAATACTGCGTTCAGCACTTGGCGTGACATGTAATCGGAAATCAACAAGCCGAACGTCAGTGCGAAGACGATCCAGGCATATTTGCGCGCAACGCCGACACCACTGGTGTCGTCATCGCCATCGGCGATTGGGTGAAAGGCCATGCAGCCTCCTCGAAACTTTCTATTATTTTTGTTATCGAGCGTATTTCACTGCAGCGAGCGGGAGGCCAAGGCCCCCCGCTCCCGCTGTCGGTCAGCCGCGTTGCGGCACACCTTTTTGCCCAGCCTTGCGGTTGGGGGCCATGCCGTTGGCCAACAGGGTTTCTTCGATAGTGTCGTACTTCACGCCGATGCGATAAATCTCACGGGCTTCTTTGCCGGTAGCGATTTCGCGACCCAGCTCATGAGCGATGCGCACGGTTTGCTTGATCTGTGCGACCGAACCAAAACGCTCGCCCTTGTGATCAATGATAGTGTCTTCGTTGCCAACGCGCGGATGCATGCCCATGGCCATCGCCATGGTATTGAACGGCAGCACGTTCTTGAGCAGCGACTCGGACGTCAGGGTGCAGCCGTCCGGTACGCGGTGGATGAAGTTGAAGAAGTTGAACGGATTAGGACCGTCGAAACCGCCGCCGATGCCGATCCAGGTCAGGTTCAATGGACCTTTGTAAAGGCCCTTGCGCACCAGACGCTGCAGAGTTTCCAGAGCGTGCATGCCGGTCAGCTGGAAGTGCGGCTGGATGTCATTGTCCATCAGACGCTTAAGGTGCTCGATAACCCAGGCTGGGCCGGCCGGCACGGTCATTTCGCTGTAGGCAGCCTGATAGGCAGGGTTGGCCAGGGAAGTACCTTCCAGGTATTCCGGGTACAGCAATTCCATGATGTTCATCTGGGTGGTGTTGATCGCCACCGTGACCTGATCCGGTTTTGGCGTCAGCTCGGCCAGCATGTGACGGGTATCGTCAGACAGCCATTTGGCGGCTTCGCCATCGCTTTCAGGGGCGAACGAAATCGAACCGCCGACCTGGATGATCATGTCCGGCACCGCTTCGCGTACGCCGGCAATCAATTCGTTGAACTTGGACAGACGCTTGGAGCCCTTGCCGTCCAGTTCACGCACGTGCAGGTGCAGAACCGTGGCACCGGCTTCATAGCACTCGACCGCTTTCTGGACTTGTTCGTCCATGGTCAGCGGGATGTCTTCCGGGAAGTCTTCCGGCATCCACTCAGGGCCGTACGGGGCCACGGTGATGACCACTTTTTCCATGTTTTCCGGGTGCAGCGAATCGTCGAGAAATTGCATGAGTAACTCCAGTTTTTATGATTGTCCGCCTGCCGGTCATGCCTGGCAGGCGTGTCTACAAATATGAATGTGGGTCTTCGATCAGAACGTCTTGTCACCGATAATCCCGGCGCGTTCCATCTTGCGATGGCACGGCGGGTAATCCATGACGGCGTAATGCTGGGTACTGCGGTTGTCCCAGATGGCGATGCTGTTCGGCTTCCAGCGCCAGCGCACTTGATACTCAGGGATGTACGCCTGGCTGATCAGGTAGCGCAGCAGCTCGCCGGCGCCAGGGTTGGCGTCCTGGCCAAAGCGCACCCTCTCAGGGGTGTGGTAGTTGCTGAAGTGAGTGGTGAAGGCGTTGACGAACAGCACCTTCTCCCCGGTTTCCGGGTGAGTGCGCACCACCGGGTGCTCGGCATCCGGGTACATCGCCTTGAGCGCCAGACGCTTTTCGATCGGCATGGCCGCACCAAAGCTCGCCTCGATGCTGTGCCGGGCACGCAGGTCGGCGATCTTCAGCTTCACGTCTTCCGGCAAGTTCTCATAGGCCACGACCATGTTGGCCCACATGGTGTCGCCGCCTACCGGCGGGCACTCCACGCAGCGCAGCACGCAACCCAGCGGCGGTGCCTCGCGCCAGGTGGCGTCGGTGTGCCAGGCGTTTTCGTAGCGGTCCATTGGCTGGTCCGGATTTTTGTAGATGCGCACCAGCCCCGGATGATCCGGGTCGCTGCCGGCCACCGGGTGATCTTCCAGCTCGCCGAAACGACGGGCGAAGGCCACGTGTTCGGCACGGCTGATGTCCTGATCGCGCAGGAACACCACCCGATGCTTCAGCAACTGGGCACGAATCTCGGCAAAAAGACCGTCGTCGTGCACCGCGTCAGCGAGGTTGACGCCGATCAGTTCGGCGCCGATGTTGCAGCTCAATTGTTCGACTTTCATGGCTGGCAACTCCTTAAATGACGAAAATCGAAGAGCCGGTGGTCTTGCGTGACTCCAGGTCGCGATGGGCCTGGACGGCATCTTGCAAGGCGTAGTGCTGGTTGATCTCGATCTTGATCCGACCGCTGCCAACGTGGTCGAACAATTCGCCGGCCAGCTCGGCTTTTTCCGCCGGGTCGGCGATGTAGTCGGCCAGGGCCGGGCGCGTCATGTACAGCGAGCCTTTCATCGCCAGCAGCGCTGGATTGAACGGCGGAATCGGACCGGATGCAGTACCGACACACACCATCAGGCCACGACGCTTGAGCGAGTCCAGCGAGCCCTCGAAGGTGTTCTTGCCAACGCTGTCGAACACCACGTTGACGCCCACGCCGTCGGTCAATTCACGAACGCGTGCAGCGACGTCTTCATGGCTGTAATTGATCACATGGTCGCAACCGTGGGCCTTGGCGATTTCGCCTTTGACGTCGGTGGACACAGTGCCAATGACATTCAGGCCGAGCAGCTTGGCCCACTGCGAAACGATCAGGCCGACACCGCCAGCGGCGGCGTGCAGCAAAATGCTGTCACCGGGTTTGAAGTCGTAGATGCGGCGCATCAGGTACGACGACGTCAGGCCGCGCATGGTCATGGCGGCGGCTGTTTCGAAGCTGATGGTTTCCGGCAACTTGATCAGCGGTGCAGCCGCGATCAGGCGCTCGGTGCTGTAAGCCCCCAAGGTGTTGAGAAAACCGGTGTACGTGACGCGATCCCCGACTTGAACGTTGGTCACGCCTTCCCCGACGGCCTGGACCACACCGGAAGCTTCAACACCCATGCCGTTGGGCATAGGAATCGGGTAGGTGCCGTTGCGGAAGTAGGTGTCGGCATAGTTCAGGCCAACGGCTACATGACGGAGACGAACCTGGCCTGGACCAGGATCGCCGACTTCGACCTCTTCATAACGAAGGACTTCGGGACCACCGGTTTCGTAAAAGCGAACGGCTTTGGCCATGATTTCTTATTCTCCAATCTGCAATGTTGGCTTGTGCGTCGAATTGCGCTGATTGGACTGTAGGATGACGCCTGATGAACCGCTTCTCATCAGACGACAATGGCTTTTCATTTCATGACAGAGGGGTCGGTGGGGGTTTCGACTATTGCGGGTTTTCAGGCGCGATGGGCTCTGGGTCCACCGCCTTGTCGGTGACGATGGGCAGCTCAATGCCCCAATCGCCATGCAGATACCAATCGTCACCGATCATCTCGGCCGGATGCATCGTGCGGTCAGCACCATTGCCGCAGGCCAGAGCGGTCGCCGCACAATAACGGTCGCACCCCCAGCAAATACGTTCGGGATGTTTTGGGCTGATGGGAAAGGGCTTGGCCATGGCGGTACCCGCATGATCGAAGGGTAGGTATGTAACCTACCGCGCCCGGCCTCAACCGCCCTTGATGCAGGTCAATTACGCTCAGTCACCCTGCCCTTTTTACTCGTGCGTGCGCTGGCATCGCCCGGACTATTGCTACGAAAATTGACCATAATCATTATTATTCTCACTCAGGTTTTTTAGACTCGGGCTCTCACTTCTCAGCCCTTCTGGAAACCCTCATGCGTACCTCCCTCGCGCTGTCCTTTTCCCTGCTGTTGCTCGCCCCCCAAGCCCACGCCAAGGAATACCCGATTGGCGAACCCCAGCTGTGCCCGGGGCTGGAAGTCGGCGCGGTGTACTTGCAACCGATCGAAATGGCGCCTGCCGGCATGATGCGCGCGACCGCTGATTCCGACATCCACCTGGAAGCCGATATCCGCGCCACGGCCGACAATCGCCAGGGCTTTCAGGAAGGCAGTTTCGTGCCCTACCTGAACGTGGCTTTCAGTCTGCAAAAACAGGGCAGCGAGCCACCGATCACTGGCGATTTTCACGCCATGGTCGCCAACGACGGCCCGCACTATGGTGACAATGTGAAGTTGCAAGGCCCTGGCAAATACCGGCTGACCTTTACCCTTCTGCCTCCCGGCGGCCATGGCTCCCTGGGTCGTCATACCGACAAGGAAACCGGCGTCGAACCCTGGTTCGAACAGTGTGCGCTGCACTACGAATTCATCTATGCCGGGATCGGAAAAAAAGGTGGTTATTGAATGAGCCGCCACACACACCAGAAGCCTGAACCGAGGCGCCCGGGCCCGGTTCATCGACGCCTGGCCGGGTTGATTCTGGCCTGCTCGGTCATGCCGCTCATGGCTCAGGCCCAACTACCCAGCATCGAGTTGAGCCTGCGTGACGGGCACTTCATCCCCGCCCTGCTGGAAGTGCCGGCCGGACAACGTTTCAAGATCATCCTGAAGAACATCGGCGAAGGTCCGGCGGAGTTCGAAAGCACGCCACTGCGGGTCGAGAAGGTGCTGTCACCGGGGGTGACGACGTTCGTTGTCATTCACCCCCTCAAGCCCGGCAGTTACCCGTTCTTCGACGACTTCAATCCGCAGTTGCCCGAAGGCGCCATCCTCGCGAAATAGTTGGCTCAACCACGGAGTGTCCATGAATCAATCAATGTTCATCGTCTGGCGTGAAAGTGTCGAAGCGCTACTGGTGATCGGCATCCTCCAGGCCTGGGCCAGCCAGCAAATACAAGCCCGTCGCCTGACCCGCTACGTGTGGGCGGGCGTCACCCTGGGGTTGATGCTCTCGGGCCTGCTGGCGTTGCTGATTCTGTTTGCCGGTGACGCCATGAGCGGTTCTGCCAACGAGTGGTTCCAGGCTTCGCTGGCGCTGGTGGCCAGTGCGCTGATGGTGCAAATGGTCGGCTGGATGCACCGCAACGCACGCACGCTCAAGGCAGACCTGCACCATCGGGCCGACAGCCAACTGGCCCGTCAGGGAGGCGTGGGGCTGATGCTCCTGGCCATGCTCGCCGTCAGCCGCGAAGGCAGCGAAACCGTGGTTTTTCTGTACGGTGCCGGTGCCCGCCTGCAAGGTCCGGCGCTGGGTCTGTTTGCCGTCGGCGCAGGCGCCGGGCTGGCGCTGTCGGGGCTCACCATCGGGTTGCTGCACAGCACGCGTCGACTCATTTCGTGGCGACGGTACTTTGCCGTCAGCGAAGTCGTTTTGCTGCTGCTCGGTGCAGCGTTACTGGTCAGCGGCACCGAGCGAATCGGCGGCCAGTTGCAGGCCATGGATTTGCCGGACTGGGCCTATGGGCTGATCGGCGAAGCGCTGTGGGACAGTCGCTCAGTGCTCAATGACAGCCGTGGCCTGGGCAGTTTCCTGGCCAGCCTGACCGGTTACCGCGCAGCCCCCAGCGGCCTGACGGTGCTGGTGTTGAGCGGTTATTGGCTGGCGGTCGGCAGCTGGTTGCATCAACGCACCGCGAAGGCCGTCCCATGCCCGGGCTGAGTCGGCACAGTCGCTGGTTGCAGCGCCTGGGCGATGGCATGCGGCGCCACGCCAAGGTGATTCGCGCGGTGCAGTGGCTGGTTGTTGTGTTCTATGCGGTACTGCTGGTGCTGCCGGCGCTATTGCCGACACCGGACAGCCACGCCCGGATCATCAACAACCTGACCCTGCTCGCACAGTTTTTGTTCTGGGGTCTCTGGTGGCCGTTCGTGCTGCTGTCGATGGTGCTGTTCGGCCGGGTTTGGTGCGGTGTGTTGTGCCCGGAAGGTTCATTGAGCGAGTGGGCCAGCCAGTACGGCAAAGGCTTGGGCGTGCCGCGCTGGGTGCGCTGGGGCGGCTGGCCAACCCTGGCGTTCTGCCTGACCACCCTCTACGGGCAACTGATCAGCGTGTATGACTACGCCCAGGCCGCCCTGCTGATTTTGGGTGGTTCAACGGTCGCCGCCGTCGGTGTCGGCCTGCTGTTTGCCAGGGGCAAACGAGTCTGGTGTCGTTACCTGTGCCCGGTCAGCGGCGTCTTTTCCCTGCTTGCGCGCCTGGCCCCGGTGCACTTTCAAGTCGATGAACAGCGCTGGAAAGACAACGCCGGCCCTCGCCTTCCCCCACCCAATTGCGCGCCCTTGCTGGACATCCGCCGCCTGCAAGGCGCCAGCGACTGTCATGCCTGCGGACGTTGCAGCGGGCAACGTGACGCAGTGCAATTGATCGCCCGTTCCAGCCATCATGAAATCCTCCACGCGACGGCACGCACCCTGTCGCCGTGGGATGCGCGTTTGTTGCTGTTCGGCGTGATCGGGCTGGCGATGGGGGCGTTTCAATGGACCGTCAGCCCCTGGTTCATCGCCCTCAAGCAGTCCCTCGCGCAATGGCTGATCGGGCACGACCTGCTCTGGCCCTTGCAGGACAACGCACCCTGGTGGCTGTTGACCCACTACCCCGCACTCAATGACAGTTTCAGCTGGCTCGACGGTTTCAGCATCGTTCTGTACCTGACGGCCAGCGCATTGGTGTTGGGGGGTGGTTTGCTGATCCTGCTGCGGGCGGCGGCCCGTCTGGCCGGTGACCCGGCGCTGTACTTGCCCTTGAGCCTGACACTCACCCCCTTGGGCGCGGCCGGACTGTTTCTCGGGCTGTCGGCGACCACCGTGAAGTTGTTGCGCTATGAAGGCTTGCTGCTGGAATGGGTACAACCGGCCAGGGCCTGTTTACTGCTGGGCGCCATCGGCTGGTGTCTGTTCCTGGGCTGGAAACGCATGGCCCGCCAGGGCATTACCCTGCCTCGACGCGGCGGCGCAGGTGTTTGCCTGCTGCTGGCAAACGCATGGGTGGGGTTTGGCTGGTGGTTGCAATTCTGGGGCTGGAACTGAGGCCCCTCCAGATCGTTCCCACGCTCTGCGTGGGAATGCAGCCCGTGACGCTCCGCGTCACTGGACGCAGAGCGTCCCTTGAGGCATTCCCACGCAGAGCGTGGGAACGATCACTAACCGCGCAACACGAATTCTGGAAACAGCTCACGCAGGGCCGCCCACAATTCAACCTGATCAAACTGCAATGAAACACTCGACAGGCGCGGATCGAGCATTCGTTCGGTCCGGACCAATTGCACGGCAAAACGCTTGACCCCGCGCTCGCTCAAACGTCGGGCGAGGGTCAACAGCCGGGTGGGAGAGAGCAAGTGCCAATGCACCGTGGTGCGACACTCATAGTCGACGCCACTGGCCAGCAGATGCTCCAGACTTTTCCAGTTGGCCACGCCACTGCCCCGGACACCGGTGACCGCCAGGCAATCCTCGGCCAGCGCCTTGACGTCAAAACCGACCCAATCGGCACAGGCCACGGCCCTGGCAAACGCGTCCGGCTTGATCCCGGCACTGTGCAGGCCGATACGAAAACCCATCGCGCGCACGGTATCCATGGCCGCCAGCAATCCATCCTGCAACGTGGGTTCGCCACCGCTGAACACCACGGCATCGAGCAGGTCCTCACGGCGCTGCAGAAACGCCAACACCCGGCTCCAATCCACCTCCTCGCTGCCGCGAGGCGGGATCAATTGCGGGTTATGGCAGTAACGACAACGCCAGGCACAACCCTGGCAGAACAATACGCAGGCCAGCATGCCCGGATAGTCGAGCGTGGTCAGGGGCACCATGCCCCCGACCCTGAGCGTTCGACTCATTGGCGATCGGCCGAGGCCGCGCATTCGGTGAAGTGGACTCGCTCGCGGTGCTCGGACTGTTTACCCGGATTGAACGCCGAGACCGGGCGGTGATAGCCCATCACACGGGTCCAGACTTCACAACGTTGACGTTGGGCTTGGGGCAATGTGTGCAGTGCATTCATGGTGTAGCTCCTTGCGGTTGAGTGAAACGAAATCAATGGGTCGTGCTCAAGTGTTGCTTGCGCAACAAGGCTTCGTCGCATTTGGGGCAGAACTCGTGTTCGCCATCGAGGTAGCCGTGGACCGGGCAAATGGAGAACGTCGGGGTCACCGTCAGGTACGGCAGGCGGAAGCGCCCGAGCGCTTTACGCACCAATTGCTTACAGGCCTTGGCCGAGGAAATCCGCTCGGCCATGTACAAGTGCAACACCGTGCCGCCGGTGTATTTGCATTGCAGTTCATCCTGCAACTCCAGGGCTTCGAAGGGGTCGTCGGTAAAGCCCGCCGGCAGTTGCGAGGAGTTGGTGTAATACGGCGCCTCGCGGCTGCCGGCCTGGAGAATGTCGGGGTAACGCTTGAGGTCTTCCTTGGCAAAACGGTAAGTGGTGCCTTCGGCCGGGGTCGCTTCGAGGTTGTAGAGATGGCCGGTTTCTTCCTGGAAACGCACCAGGGTCGCGCGCACATGGTCCAGCAGTTGCAAGGCAAACGTGCGCCCCTGTTCGGTGTGCATACCCTGCTCATCACCGCTGAAGTTGCGCAGCATTTCATGCAGGCCATTAAGGCCGATGGTGGAAAAGTGATTGCGCAGGGTTCCCAGGTAGCGCTTGGTGTAAGGGTACAAACCGGCGTCCATATGGTGCTGGATCACCTTGCGCTTGACCTCCAGGCTCTCCATCGCCAGCTCCATCAACCTGTCCAGCCGCTGCAGCAAAGCGCTGGCGTTGCCTTTGAACAGGTAACCCAGGCGTGCGCAATTGATGGTCACCACGCCCAGCGATCCGGTTTGCTCGGCCGAGCCGAACAAGCCACCGCCGCGCTTGAGCAACTCGCGGACATCCAGTTGCAAACGACAACACATCGATCGCACTTGATTGGGCTGCATGTCCGAATTGAGGAAGTTCTGGAAATACGGCAGCCCGTAACGGGCGGTCATCTCGAACAGTCGGTCAGCGTTTTCGCTGTCCCAGGGAAAATCATGGGTGATGTTGTAGGTCGGGATCGGAAAGGTGAACACCCTTCCCTTGGCGTCACCCGCCTGCATCACCTCGATGTAGGCGCGGTTGAGCAAGTCCATTTCCACCTGCAGGTCACCGTAGGCAAAGGGCATTTCTTCGCCGCCGATCACCGGGATCTGCTCGCGCAAATCTTCCGGGCACACCCAGTCAAACGTCAGGTTGGTAAAGGGCGTCTGGGTGCCCCAGCGCGAGGGCACGTTCAGGTTGTAGATGAACTCCTGAATCGCCTGTCGCACTTGTTGAAAGCTCAACCCGTCCTTGCGCACGTAGGGCGCCAGGTAGGTGTCGAACGAACTGAACGCCTGGGCGCCGGCCCATTCGTTTTGCAGGGTGCCCAGGAAATTCACCATCTGCCCCAAGGCACTGCTCAAGTGCTTCGGCGGACCGGCTTCGACCCGCCCGGGCACGCCATTAAGGCCTTCGTGCAACAGCGTGCGCAGCGACCAGCCCGCGCAGTAACCGGCCAGCATATCGAGGTCGTGCACATGCAGATCCGCCTCGCGGTGGGCCTGGCCGATGGCCTCGTTGTACACCTCGTCCAGCCAGTAATTGGCGGTGACCTTGCCCGACACATTGAGCACCAGCCCACCCAGTGAATACCCCTGGTTGGCGTTGGCTTGCACCCGCCAATCCTCACGGTCCAGGTACTCGTTCATCGAAGTCGCCACCTCGACCATCGTCTTGCGGTCGCGGCGCAGACGGCCGTGCTGCTCGCGATAGACGATGTAGGCGCGCATGGCGAAGAAAAAACCGGCGTCCATCAACACCCGTTCAACCCGATCCTGGATCTGCTCGACATGCAGTCGAGCCTGTCCTTCCAGCTGGGCCAGTACCGCCTTGAGCAGCCCCTCGGCTTCGACCTCGGTGTATTCGCCCGTGGCCTTGCCCGCGGCAATCAACGCCTGGCGGATCTTGTCCGCATCGAAGGCAACCAGACTGCCATCGCGTTTGTGCAGCCGGTTGCGTCCTACACTGATCAGCGTGCTATGCATTGGAACTCCAGACACTACATATAGGTTTTAATTGGCTTGAAAACACAATATGCAGTGCAGGCTACGGACAATGGACGTTCCTGCAATTGACCGACATCAAGAATCACCGGCAAAAAAAATCGCCCGAAGGCGATTGATTAAAACCGTTGCCTGGCGGTTCGTTTCACCCTCCGCTCATGTTCATGAATCGCACCAACTGCACCGTCCCTTCGGGGTTGAAATCGTGACGCAGCGGCTTGTGGCGCAAGGCCTGTTGCACCGCGTTGATCAAGGGCTGATCGTCCAGCGGATAGCGGCGCAACAAGCCGCGCAAATCCAGCGCATCGTCCTGTCCAAGGCACAGCAGCAGCCGCCCTTCAACGGTCATTCGCACCCGGTTGCAGGTGCCACAGAAGTTGTGGCTGTTGGGCGAGATAAAACCGATCCGGGTGTCGGGATGCTGTGCCAGGCGCACATACCGCGCCGGGCCACCGCTGTTTTCCGTGCTGTCGAGCAGCGGATGACGGCTGGCAATCAGCGCCCGGACCTCGTCGCTGGAACAGAACGACTCGCCCCGGGCACGGCCGACATCGCCCAACGGCATTTCCTCGATGAAACTGATATCGATGTGCTGATCAATGGCGTATTGCACCAGTGGCAGCACTTCATCGAAGTTGCGTCCTTTCATCACCACGCAGTTGAGCTTGACCCGCTCGAACCCCGCACCACAGGCCGCCTCAATGCCAGCAAGGACCTGATCGAGATCGCCGTTGCGGGTGATCGCGAGAAACTTTTGCGGGTCCAGGCTATCGAGGCTGATGTTCATCCGCTTGACGCCGGCCTCTACCAGCGGCCGGGCCAGACGTTGCAGTTGTGAACCATTGCTGGTCATCACCAGCTCGCGCAAACCCGGCAAGGCGGCAATGTGGCGGCAGAGGTCGACGATGCCGGGGCGAATCAACGGTTCGCCCCCTGTCAGGCGGATCTTGCGCACACCCAGGCCGACGAACAGCGTCGCCAGGCGCTGCAACTCCTCCAGGGTGAGCACCTGCTGGCGCGGCAGAAACGTCATGTTTTTAGCCATGCAATACACACAGCGAAAATCACAACGGTCCGTCACCGACATCCGCAAATAGTCGATCTGCCGTCCAAACCCATCCTGCATCAGCGTGCCCATCACATTCCCCTTGATCACACACTCACTGCACCAGCGGCGAGTCGGCGCCCTGTAAGTGAATACCGCGAATATCTGCCGCACCGATCAGGGTTTGCAGGTACTGCACCAGCGCCTTTTGCCAGACACCCTGTTGCAACTGGGTGCGGATCGCCGTCGAGACCACTTCATAGGGCAAGGCCTTGCCTTCGATCCGCTGATCGACGCTGACGACGTGCCAGCCAAACCGGCTTTCCAACGGCTTGCTGGCCAAACCCGGGGCCAGGGTGAACAACTGCCGCTCCAGTTCCGGCACCGTCTGGCCTTTGCTGATCTGCCCCAGCGACCCGCCCTGGGCTTTCGACGGGCAGGCCGAGTACTTCTGCGCCAGCTCGGCGAAACTGCCCGGCAAATCCGCCAGGCGTTGCAGCAGGAGTTCAGCCTGAACGTGCGCCAGGCTGCGCGCCTCGGCATCGTCCGGCGCGCATTCGAGCAGGATGTGCCGCACCGCCAGCAACGGTGCACTGTGAAAGCGGGCACGGTTGCTGTCGTAGTAACGCTGACAGGTGGCCTCGTCACACTCGGGCACCTGCACCTCGCGCTCAAGCAACAAACGCGTGGCGGCCTCCTCTTCGTTTTCGCCAGCACCCAACTCCAGTGACAAGTCGAGCTCGGCGATGCGCTGCTGCAGCAATTCGCGGATCACCAGTGCCCGGGCGGCGTGGTACACCGCCTCTTCACGGCTGGGCGCCGGATGATATTGCAGCTCCCGGGCCATGGCCTCCGGGGTGATCGACACCTCGTTGACGCTGATGATCGGCCATTCCTGTTCACTGCTGGCGATCAGTTGCGCGGGGGCTTCGTCAGCCTGCGCGGGTTCTGGGTGTGGTGGCTCAAACATCACCGCCCCACCCACCTCGATTTCGGGCATCACCGGTTCCGCGGGGCGGGAAGAACCACAACCTCCGCTGCCACCGTTACCGCCGCCACATCCACATCCACCTGACATGATTGCCTCCTCAGATTTTCTGCCGAACGATTTGATAGCGACGTCCCAGGTACCAGACCGGCGCACTGATGATGTGTACCAGACGGGTGAACGGGAACAGCACGAACAGGGTCAGGCCGAGCAGCACGTGCAGCTTGTAGACCAGGCCAACCGGTGCCATCGCCGTCGCGGCTTCCACCGGACGCAAGAGCACGGTGTTCTGTGCCCAGTCCGCGAGCATCACCATCACCGAGCCGTCCATGTGTTCAGTGGACGCCACGATGGTCAGCAAGCCGAGCACCAACTGCGCCAGCAGCACCAGCAACACCAGGATGTCCGAGGTGCTGGACGTGGCGCGCACGCGCGGGTCGCTCAGGCGCCGTTTCACCAGCATCAGCAAACCGACCAGGCACAACAGGCCGAAAAAGCCGCCGGAGACCATCGCCAGCAATTGCTTGTGCTCGGTGCTGATCACATGGTGATAGACCGACGCCGGGGTCAGCAGGCCGACGAAGTGTCCGGCCAGCACAAACAGCACACCGATGTGGAAAAAATTGCTCGCCACGCGCATCCCGCGATTGTTCAGCATCTGGCTGGAGCCAGCCTTCCAGGTGTACTGCGAAAGATCGAAGCGTGCCCAACTGCCCAGCAGACAGATCGCCAGCGCGACATAGGGATAAACCCCGAACAACAACAGGTTCCACTTAGACATTGCGTACCTCCGCGGCGGGCACGCTGGCCACGCCTTCATGCTGAAAATCGACCCAGTGCAGCGGTACCGCGCTTTCTTCCCGGGCCTTGCCCGGCGCACTTGGCTGCGAGCCACAACGGTCTTGCTGTTCGGCCTGGAGGAAGTCCACCGCCTCCTCTTCCCACACCTTGTCCAGCGCCTCCAGCGAGTCATCCCTGGATTCGGCGGCGACCTGCGCACGCAATTGCGCGACCGCCTCCTGCGGTTCGGCGCCGGCAATTTGCAGCAGTGCCCGGAAGCAACTGGCGTACGCGCTTTCGCGCTCCTCCAGACGGGCCGCCAGCAACGCCAACAGGTGCGAAACATCGGCCAACCCTTCGCGGGCTTCGAGGTCGTCACGGGTGGACAGGAACTCCAGGTACAGCGGGATATAGTCCGGCAGCTCTTTGACGCCGATGGCAAAACCGGCGGCTTCGTACTGCGCCATCATGTCGACCATCGCCTGGCCACGGTCGCGGGACTCACCGTGGACATGCTCGAACAGCAGCAGTGACAGCGAGCGACCGCGACCGAACAAGGCACCGTAGTGCTCCTGTCCGTCCATGAGGTCGTTGCCGCAAATCAGCTCCATCAATTCGAACAACGCCCCCCGTTGCCGAGGGCTGATTTCCCGTGACTGGTGGATGGCCTGCTCGAGTTCATCGCGACCGAAAACCAGGCTTTGGGTCGGGTAATCGAGCAGCAACGAAATAACCTTGAGAATGCGCATGCTCATTCCTCCCACAACTGCACGGTTTTCAGGATGTCGCGGCGGTTGGCCTTCTTCGCCCCGAACATGTTGGTGTCGGAACTGCCGCTGCAACCGCTGCCGAAACTGAAGCCGCAACCGGAACGCTCGGCGAACGCGTCGCTCATGGCGTCTTCCCGGTGTGCGCTAGGCACCACAAAACGGTCTTCATAGTTGGCGATCGCCAGGTAGCGGTACATCTCCTCGACCTGATTCACGCTCAGCCCGACATCCTTGAGCACTTGCAGGTCTTGAACCCCGTCCACCTGTTCGGAGCGCTTGTAGGCACGCATCGCCAGCATGCGTTTGAGCGCACGCTTGACCGGTTTGACATCACCGGCAGTCAGCATGTTGGCCAGGTAACGCAGGGGAATGCGCAGGCTGTCGACATCCGGGATGACGCCGTTCATGCCCACGGTGCCGGCGGCCGCCGCGTTCTGGATCGGCGACAGTGGCGGTACATACCAGACCATTGGCAGGGTGCGGTATTCAGGGTGCAATGGCAGCGCGAGCTTCCAGTCCACGGCCATTTTGTAGACCGGCGAACGCTGCGCCGAGTCGATCACCGACTGCGGCACACCGTCGGCCAGCGCCTGGCGAATCACGGCCGGGTCGTTAGGGTCGAGGAAGATCTCCAGCTGCTTCTCGTAGAGGTCCTGCTCATTGGCGGTGCTGGCCACTTCGCTGATGCGGTCGGCGTCATACAACAGCACACCGAGGTAACGGATGCGCCCGACACAGGTTTCCGCGCAGACCGTCGGCATCCCGGCTTCAATACGCGGGTAGCAGAAAATGCACTTCTCGGACTTGCCGCTTTTCCAGTTGAAATAGATCTTCTTGTACGGGCAGCCACTGATGCACATCCGCCAGCCGCGGCACTTCTCCTGGTCGATCAGGACAATCCCGTCTTCCTCACGCTTGTAGATCGCCCCGCTCGGGCAGGACGCCGCGCACGCCGGGTTCAAGCAGTGCTCACACAGGCGCGGCAAATACATCATGAAGGTGTTTTCGTATTCGCCGTAAATGTCCGCCTGGATCTTGTCGAAGTTCTTGTCCTTGCGCCGCTTGGCAAACTCGGTGCCGAGGATTTCCTCCCAGTTCGGGCCCCACTCGATTTTCTCCATGCGCTTGCCGGAAACCAGCGAACGCGGGCGTGCGGTGGGCTGGTGCTCACCCAGCGGCGCGGTGTGCAAGTGCTGATAATCGAAGTCGAAGGGTTCGTAATAGTCGTCGAGACTCGGCAGGTCCGGGTTGGCAAAAATATTCGCCAACACGCGGAATTTGCCGCCGATGCGCGGGTTGATCGTGCCGTTGGCATTGCGAACCCAGCCGCCCTTCCACTTGTCCTGGTTTTCCCATTCTTTCGGGTAGCCGATGCCGGGTTTGCTTTCAACGTTGTTGAACCAGGCGTATTCCATGCCTTCACGGCTGGTCCAGACGTTCTTGCAGGTGATCGAGCACGTGTGGCACCCGATGCATTTGTCGAGGTTCAGCACCATGCCGATTTGTGAACGAATTTTCATGACAACTCCTCAATCCATCTCGGTCGGCAGGGGACGCGGCAGATCATCGCCGGTCGAACCATCGAGCCAGTCGACTTTGGCCATCTTGCGCACCACGACGAACTCGTCGCGGTTGCAACCGACCGTGCCGTAATAGTTGAAACCGTAGGCTTGCTGGGCATAGCCGCCGATCATGTGGGTCGGCTTGAGCACCACCCGGGTGACCGAGTTGTGATGGCCGCCACGGGTCTTGGTGGTTTCCGAACCCGGCACGTTCACGATCCGTTCCTGGGCGTGGTACATCATCACCATGCCTTCCTTGACCCGCTGACTGACCACCGCCCGGGCCGTCAGGGCACCGTTGACGTTGAAGCATTCGATCCAGTCGTTGTCCTCGATACCGGCGCGTTTTGCGTCGATTTCCGAGAGCCAGACAATCGGTCCGCCACGGCTCAGCGTGAGCATCAGCAGGTTGTCGCTGTAGGTGCTGTGGATGCCCCATTTCTGGTGCGGCGTGATCCAGTTCAGGACGATTTCGGTTTCGCCATTGCTGCGCTTGCCCTTCACCCCTTCGATGGTCCGCGTGTTGACGGGTGGGCGGTAACTCATCAGTTGCTCGCCGAACGCCTGCATCCACGGGTGATCCTGGTAGAACTGCTGGCGGCCGGTGATGGTGCGCCATGGAATCGCTTCATGAACGTTGGTGTAGCCGGCGTTATAGCTGACGTGATCGTCTTCCAGGCCTGACCAGGTCGGGCTGGAAATGATCTTGCGTGGCTGCGCCTGAATATCGCGGAAGCGAATCGCCTCGTGCGCCTTGGGCAGTGCCAGGTGGCTGTGGTCGATGCCGGTGAATTCCGACAGTGCGGCCCACGCCTTGACGGCAACATGGCCATTGGTTTCAGGGGCCAGGGACAGAATCACCTCGGCCGCATCGATGGCTGTTTCAATTTTCGGCCGCCCTTGGCTGATCCCGGGCTCGCGTTCGCGGTAATTGAGTTCGCCCAGGAATTTCACTTCTTCCTCGGTGTTCCAGTTGATGCCCTTGCCGCCGTTGCCATGCTTCTCCAGCAAAGGCCCCAAGGAGGTGAACTGCTTGTAGATGTTCGGGTAGTCGCGCTCCACCACTTGCAGGTTCGGTGCGTTTTTGCCGGGTTGCGGCGCCACGCCCTCACTTTTCCAGTCCGTACCGCCGAAAGGCTGGGCCAGTTCGCCGACGCTGTCATGCATCAACGGCACGGTGACCAGGTCCTGCTCGACACCCAGGTGACCGACCGCCATCTCGGAAAACGACTTGGCGATGCCCTTGTAGATTTCCCAGTCGGAACGCGATTCCCAGGCCGGGTCAATGGCCGCCGACAACGGGTGAATGAAGGGGTGCATGTCCGAGGTGTTCATGTCGTCTTTTTCGTACCACGTGGCCGTCGGCAACACGATGTCGGAATAGACGCAGGTCGAAGACATGCGGAAGTCCAGCGTGGTGACCAGGTCGAGCTTGCCGATGGCGCCCTCGTCTACCCACTCGGCTTCGGTCGGTTTGCAGTCGCCGACCTTGCCGATGTCCTCGTTCATCACCCCGTTCTTGGTGCCCAGCAAGTACTTGAGCATGTACTCATGGCCCTTGCCCGACGACCCCAACAGGTTGGAGCGCCAGATGAACATGTTGCGCGGGAAGTTGACCGGGCTGTCGGGCTGTTCGCAGGAAAAACGCAGCGAACCTTCGTGCAACGACTTGACCACGTAGTCTTTGGGCGCCATGCCGGCCGCAGCAGCGTCACGGCAAATGTGCAGCGGGTTGGTGTTCAATTGTGGCGCGCTCGGCAACCAGCCAGCACGTTCGGCGCGGATGTTGTAGTCCAGCGCATGCTCGGGGAACTGGCTCTTGTCTGCCAGCGGCGAGAGCACGTCGTGCATGCTCATCTTCTCGTGGCGCCACTGGGAACTGTGGGCGTAGAAGAAGCTGGTGCCGTTCATCTGGCGTGGCGGACGGCTCCAGTCCAGGCCGAACGCCAGGGGCAGCCAGCCGCATTGCGGACGGAGTTTTTCCTGGCCCACGTAGTGCGCCCAGCCACCACCGGTCTGGCCGACGCAACCGCAGAGCATGAGCATGTTGATCAGCCCGCGGTAGTTCATGTCCATGTGGTACCAGTGGTTCATCGCCGCACCGACGATGATCATCGAGCGACCACGGGTCTTGTCGGCGTTGTCGGCAAACTCACGGGCAATCTGGATCGCCTTCTCACGGCTCACGCCAGTGATCTGCTCTTGCCAGGCCGGGGTGCCGGGCACATTGGCGTCGTTGTAGTCCTTGGCCACGTTGGCGCCGCCCAGGCCGCGATCGATGGCCAGGTTGGCGGCCGACAGGTCGAACACGGTGGCCACTTTGGCTTGGCTGCCATCCGCCAGGGTCAGGCTGCGCACCGGCACACGACGGTACTGCACGGCATCGCCGGCGACGTGCTGGAAGTATTCCTGGGATTCACCGGCGAAGTACGGGAACGCCACTTCCGTGACCTCACCACCGATCAGGCTCAGGGTCAGATCGACTTCACGGCCCTCGCCGCCTTCACGGGCCTGGATGTTCCACTTGCCCTGCTCGCCCCAGCGATAACCGATCGAGCCTAGCGGCGAGACCAGTTCGCCGCTGGCGTCGAGGGCGATGGTTTTCCATTCCGGGTTGTTTTCCTGGCCGAGGTTGTCGGTCAGGTCCGAGGCCCGCAAGAAGCGATCCGGTTGATAGCCGGCGCCCGGCGCGACACCGAGCATCGGTTTGAGCAGCACCAGCACCGGCAGGTCGGTGAAGCGTTTGGCGTAATCGGTGAAATAGGCGCTCGGCTTGTCCAGGTGGAATTCTTTGAAGATCACATGGTTGAACGCTTGAGCCAGTGCCGCGTCGGTGCCCTGCTTGGGGTTGAGCCACAGGTCGGTGAGCTTGGCCACTTCCGAATAGTCGGGGGTGATGGCCACGGTCTTGGTGCCCTTGTAGCGAACTTCGGTGAAGAAATGCGCGTCGGGGGTACGGGTCTGCGGAACGTTGGAGCCCCAGGCAATGATGTAGTTGGAGTTGTACCAGTCAGCCGATTCCGGCACGTCGGTCTGCTCGCCCCAGACCATCGGCGAGGCCGGTGGCAAGTCGCAGTACCAGTCGTAGAAACTCAGGCAGGCGCCACCGATCAGCGACAGGTAACGGGCGCCTGCGGCGTAGCTGACCATCGACATGGCCGGAATCGGCGAGAAGCCCACCACACGGTCAGGACCGTATTGCTTGATGGTGTAGACGTTGGCCGCGGCAATGATCTCGTTGACTTCCTCCCAGCTGGAACGGATGAAGCCACCCATGCCGCGCTTGCTCTTGTAGGAGTCGGCCTTGGCCTTGTTCTCGACAATGCTGGCCCAGGCTTCGACCGGCGCCAGCTTCAGACGCGCCTCGCGCCACAACTTGAGCAGTGGCTTGCGGATTTTCGGGTACTTGAGCCGGTTGGCGCTGTAGATGTACCAGCTGTAACTGGCCCCGCGCGGACAGCCGCGTGGCTCATGATTGGGCAGGTCGTTGCGGGTACGCGGGTAATCGGTCTGCTGGGTTTCCCAAGTGATCAGGCCGTTCTTCACGTAAATCTTCCACGAGCACGAACCGGTGCAGTTCACCCCGTGGGTGGAGCGCACGATCTTGTCGTACTGCCAGCGCGAGCGGTAGACATTCTCCCAGTCGCGGGACTCCTTGCGGGTCTCCCCGTGCCCCTCGGAAAACTCGCTTTGCTTGCGATTGAAAAACCGCAGTTGATCCAACAAATGACTCATGGTGCTTTCCTCTCAGGCTTGCTGCGGGGTTCTATGCCCCGCCCGTGCAAGGTTTGGATTCGGTTTCTGTCAGCAGGGCGTCGCAGCACCTTTTCGGGCGTACCACCACCAGGTCACCACAATGCAACTCAGGTAAAAGCCGACGAACATGTAGAAGGCCATCTCCGGGCCGCCGGTCTGGGCCATGGATGTGCCGAAGGATTTGGGAATGAAGAACGCCCCGAAGGCGCCCATGGCCGAGCTGAAGCCCAGGACGGCGGCCGACTCTTTGCCAGCATTTTTCAGGGCCTGTTCACGGACCTCCGGCGCCTTCCCGGCAGCCGCTTTTTCATGCAGGGTGCGGAAGATCACCGGGATCATGCGGAACGTGGAGCCGTTGCCCACGCCAGTGGTGATGAACAGCAGCATGAACATGCCGAGGTAGCCGTAGAAGTTGCCGCCGGTGCCGTTCTGCGGCAGGAAGTGCAGGACGCCGAAGACCATCACAATCATCAGCACGAAGTTCCACAGGGTGACCCGCGCACCGCCGAGCTTGTCCGCCAGCCAACCGCCCAATGGCCGCACCAGTGCGCCTACCAACGGGCCGAGGAAGGCAAATTTCAGCGCAACTACTTCGGGAAACGCGGTCTTGATCAGCAACGGAAAGGCTGCGGAGAAACCAATGAACGAACCGAAAGTGGCCAGGTACAACCAGCACATCAGCCAGTTGTGCTTGCGCTTGAAAATCACTGCCTGCTCGCTGAACGAGGCCCGTGCGCTGGACAAATCGTTCATGCAGAACCAGGCCAGCAAGGTCACCGCAATGATGAAGGGCACCCAGATGAAGCCCGCGTTCTGCAGCCACAGCTGACTGCCGTCTTCGAGTGTTTGCGGCTGGCCGCCGAGGACGCCGAACACCCCGAAGGTGATCACCAGCGGCACACTGAACTGCATGACCGAAACCCCCAGGTTGCCCAGGCCGGCGTTCAGGCCCAGGGCCGTGCCCTGCTGGGATTTAGGGTAGAAAAAGCTGATGTTGGACATGCTCGACGCGAAGTTGCCGCCGCCGAAACCGCACAGCAATGCAATCCACACAAACACGCTGTAAGACGTGCTCGGGTCCTGCACGGCAAACCCCATCCACAACGCCGGCAGCACCAGCGAAGCCGTGCTCAGGGCGGTCCAGCGGCGGCCGCCGAAAATCGGCACCATGAACGAGTAGAAAATCCGCAGGGTCGCACCGGACAACCCCGGCAACGCGGCCAGCCAGAACAACTGGTCAGTGGTGAAACTGAAACCGATGGCGTTCAGGCGCACGATCACCGTGCTCCAGACCATCCACACGGCAAACGCCAGCAGCAGTGCGGGAATGGAAATCCACAGGTTGCGCGTCGCCGTCTGTTTACCGCTACGGCCCCAGAACTCGGGATCTTCCGGGCGCCAGTCATGAATGACCGGCCCCTTGTCAGGCTTTTGCAGTACGGACATGGTTGTCTCCTTGAGCAATGCTGGAAATCTGAGTCGCGTTTGCCACGAGCGGCTTGCCGAGCAGCGGGCGGCGGCGTATTTCGCTGAAGTACATCCAGGCCAGGGACACCCAGACCACGCCGTACAACAACATGAAGCAGGAGGAGCGCACGCCGGTCAGGTCCATCAGCGCGCCGAACAGAATGGGCAGGACAAAGCCGCCCAAACCACCGGCCAGGCCGACGATGCCGGACACCGCGCCCATGTTTTTCGGGTAGTCGTTGGCGATGTATTTGAAGACCGAGGCCTTGCCGAACGCGAAGGCGATGCCCATGACGAACAGCAGCACGGTGAACAGCGCGGGATTGAGGCCGATGTGGAAATCCAGCGGGCCGTTGACGGTTTGCACTTGCAGTTGGGTCTGCGGATAGGACAGCAGGAACAGGCAGATCCAGCTCACCCACAACACCCACCAGGTCACGCTTTGCGCGCCCCAACGATCGGACATCCAGCCACCGACGGCGCGCAGCACGCCGCCCGGCAAGGAGAAGCAGGCGGCCAACAGCGCAGCGCTTTGCAGGCTGAAACCGTATTCCTGCACGTAGTAGCGCGTCATCCACAGCGCCAGGGCGACATAGCCACCGAAGACGATCGAGTAGTACTGGCAATAGCGCCACACCGCCGGGTCTTTCAGTGCGCCAAGCTGCTGGCGAAGACTCGCGCCCGAGGCACTGCGATGCTGCTTGTTGTCTGAACTGAGGAACCAGAACAGCAGCGCAGTGATAAACAGAATTGCGCTGAAGACTTTCGGCACCAGTTGCCAGCTACCGGCGGCAATCAGTGCCGGGGCGAGAAACTTGGTGACGGCGGCCCCGGCATTCCCCGCGCCGAAGATGCCCATGGCAAAGCCTTGGTTGTCCTGGTCGAACCACTTGGCGACGTAGGCAATACCGACGGAAAACGAGCCCCCGGCCAGGCCGACGAACAGGCCCAGGACCAGGAACTGCCAGTACGCCGTGGCATGGCTGATCAGGTACAGCGGCAACACGCAGGACAGCATCAGCAGGAAAAACACGATGCGCCCGCCGAAGCGGTCGGTCAAAAGGCCCAGTGGCAAGCGTGCCAGCGAGCCGGTCAGCACCGGGGTGGCGGCCAACAGGCCGAACTGGGTTTCGTTGAGCTGGAGCAACTCCTTGATGGGCACGCCGAGCACGGCAAACATCATCCACACCATGAAGCACACGGTGAAAGCCAGCGTGCTCATGCCCAGCACCAGGCCTTGTCGTACACGCGGTTGAGTCATCTCGCTCTCCAGTCAATTAGCCATGACGGCAGACTAGAGAGGCCAACCCCGCAAAAACTTGATCCGGATCAACGAAGCCCCGAGGCCCACAAGCCTATGCTTGCGCAGCCTACCTCCAAGGAGGTAGTGCGCAAAAACCTGTAAACCCTTTGTTTATCAGCATCTTGCCGTTTCACTTCAACGGCGTTGCTGGCACCGATCGGTCGACAACTCTTTAGAGGTAGTGCGCCGGGTTCGGCGGCAAAACCGTCAACTGTTGTTCCCTGGAGTTCTGCATGGCCGGTTTTCACGTGTTTACCCAAGGCCTGCGCGAATGATCCGCTGGTTGCGCAGTTCCCTGCCCGCGCGCGCAGGGCTCGCGGTCATCCTGATTGCCGTGCTCGCCCTCGCCAGCTCGCTGAGCGCCGGTCTGATCGCCTGGTTCAGCCAGGGCGACGCGGCGGCGATCAACACCGCAGGCTCGGTGCGCATGGAGACCTATCACCTGAGCTGGAAGCTGGCGTCGGGGGCCGACACCGAAGAACTCGCCCGCGTTGCCCAGAGCTTGCAACAGCGCCTCACCAGCCAGTCCCTCAAGACCGTGCTGGACGACGGCGCCAATCCCGACTTGCAACGCAGCTACCAGCAGCTCCAGCAAACCTGGAACGAAGACTTGCATCCGGCGTTGATCCGCGGCGATGCGACGACATTTCAGGCCGGCGCCCAGCCCTTCGTTGAACAACTGAACCGGTTCGTCAGCCTGTTGCAGCGCCAAAGCGAGCAAAAGCAAACCTGGCAGCAGGTGATACAGGGGGCGGCCCTGTTCACCACCATGATCATCCTGCTGATTGGCCTGTACGAACTGCAATACAGCGTGGTGACCCCGCTGGGGGAATTGGTCGAGGCCACCCAACGCTTTCGCCGAGGCGACTTCAAGGCCCGGGTCAATCATCAGTCTCAAGACGAGCTGGGACAGTTGGCCATGAGCTTCAATGCCATGGCCGAAACCATCGAGGAGTCTCATCGCACCCTGGAAACACAGGTCCTGCAAAAGACCCTGAACCTGCAACAGGCCAACGCCGCCCTGGAATTGCTGTATCAAAGCAGTCGCAGCCTGGCCACACGCCTGGCCAACGCCGAGGGCCTGGACGAATTGATCCGGCGCTTCCAGACGCGCCTGCCCGGGTTGCGCCTGTCGCTGTGCCTGCAAGGCCAATTGCAGGCCCCGGCCCAGCAATTGCTCGCCCTGCATGGCGCCAGCAACCGGGAGGTCTGCGCCAGCAGCAATTGCGCCACGTGCCAGAAGCATCTTCAACCCCACCCGATCACGTTGAGCATAAGCAATCAGGGCAGCGAACTGGGCGAACTCAAGGCCCACTTCATCGATGGGCACGCCCCGCAAGCCTGGGAAACCCAACTGATCCAGGCCCTGGCCAACCTGATCGGCACCTCGCTCTCGCTCAAGCGTCAACGCGAGCAGGACCATCGCCTGTTGTTGCTCGAAGAGCGCACCATCATTGCCCGCGAGTTGCACGATTCTCTGGCCCAGGCCCTGTCGTACATGAAGCTGCAAGTCAGCCGCATGCAGACCCTGATGCGTCGCGGCGAGCCCGTGGCAACCTTGGAAAACGTCACCGCGGAACTGCGCGAAGGGCTGAACAATGCCTACCGCCAGTTACGCGAATTGCTGACCACCTTCCGCTTGCAGATTCACGACGCCGGCCTGATTCCGGAACTCAAGGAAACCGCCGAGGAGTTTTCCCGCCGGGGCGAGTTCCAGGTACACCTGCAGGTCGACAGCTTGGCGTTCGAAATGTCCGCCAGTGAGCAGATCCACATCCTCCAGATCACACGCGAGGCACTCTCCAATTGCCTGCGCCATGCCCACGCGCAAAACGCCTGGCTGCAACTGCGCCAGGACGGCGAGATCGTGCGGCTGTCGATCGAGGACGATGGCCGGGGCTTCAGCGACAGTTGCGATCAGCGCGAGCACCACGGCCTGACCATCATGAATGAACGTGCCCGCAGCTTGCACGGGCAGTTGCAGATCGTTTCCAGGGAGCCTCAGGGCACCCTCGTCCAGATGGAATTCCGACCGGAGTTTCTCGGACAACCCACAAAAGGTAGCGTCACATGAACCCGTCCCCGCAATACCGGATCCTGTTGGTCGACGACCATCCCATGATGCGTCGCGGCATCCGCCAGATACTCGAACTTGAAGATGATTTCCTGATTGTCGGCGAAGCCGGCCACGGCGAGGAAGCCCTGGCCATGATCGAGCCGCTGCAACCTGACCTGTTGCTGCTCGATAACAACATGCCGCAAATGAATGGCATTGAAACCCTGCGACGCTTGCGGGCCATGCACTGCACCGCCAAGGTGCTGCTGTTTACCGTATCCGATGCCGAAGACGATATTCGCGATGCGTTGCGCCTGGACGCCGATGGCTACCTGCTCAAGGACATGGAGCCCGAACTGCTGATTCAGTACATCCGCGATGCCCTGGACGGCGCGCTGGTCGTCAGCCCAGGCCTGACCCGGGTCATGGCCCAGGCGCTGCGCTCACCTCCGCGCCAGGCCGAGGTCGAGCTGACCGAACGCGAGCGTCAGGTGCTCAAGACCATCGCCAGCGGCTTGAGCAACAAAGTGATCGGCCACAAGCTGGGCATCACCGAAGGCACGGTCAAGGTTCATGTGAAGAACCTGCTGCACAAACTGGGGCTGCGCTCGCGCGTCGAGGCTGCTGTGTGGGCGATGGAGCATCTGCGCAACACAGGCTGAGCACCATTCCCCTTTGGAGGTAGTCCGGTGGAGGCATAGGCCATGGGGCCAGCACGCTTTACCATGACCGGTAGCGGAGGTACGCCATGCTGACTCACCCTTCCACCGTTTTAATGTTGCGTCGTCATCACCTGTTCAAGCAATTGCCGGACAAGGTGTTTGAAGAAGTCTGTGGCCTGGCCACGCTCAAACGCCTGAGTTGTCACAGCACGCTCCTGCACCAAGGGGATCCGGCCAAGCGCTTTTTCCTGCTGATCAGCGGCCAGATCAAGCTCTATCGGATCACTGGAGAAGGCCAGGAAAACCTGGTGGAAATCATCCAGCCCGGGCAAACCTTTGCCGAGGCCCTGCTGTTCAGCCAGATCCGTTTTTACCCGGTGAGCGCCACGGCCCTGAAGGACTGCGTGCTGGTCAGCATCGAGGGCAGCCATTATCGCAACGCCCTGGAAGATCAGCCGAAAGTCTGCCTGGCGATCCTGGCGAGCATGAGCATTCACTTGCATCAGCGCCTCAAGGACATCGACACCCTGACCCTGACCAACGCCAGCCGGCGTGTGATCAATTTTCTGTTCCAGGAGCGCGACCCGGTCAACGGCCAGATCGTGCTGCAAGTCTCCAAACGCCTGGTGGCCTCGAAGCTGGGCATCCAGCCGGAAACCTTCTCGCGCATTTTGCATCGACTGGTGGAGAGCGGCCTGATCGCCATGGAGCGCCGCAACATCCGCATCCTCGCGGAAGACGAACTGGCGACTTATCACCCGTAACTGAACCGGTGGACTTGACCCTCATCAAGGCGCAAGGCGTACAGCCTTGCACACTGACCGGGTCCACCTGCGGAGAACCTTCATGCCCTCACCCACCCTGCCTCTGGTTTACTCCTGCTCAGGCTGCTCCAACGTTGCCCAACTGGCCAACACCCTGGCGGTGCGCCTGGATCGCCAGGGGCTCGCCGAAATGTCCTGCATTGCCGGGGTCGGTGGGCATGTCAGCGCGCTGGTCAACAAGGCACGCTCGGGACGCCGGATCCTGGCACTGGACGGCTGCCCCTTGCAGTGCGTCGAAAACTGTTTGAAGCAACATGGCCTGCACGCCGACGTGCACCTGATTCTCAGCCACTACGGGCTGCGCAAACGCTATGCCGAGGACTGCACCGAAGCGCAGTGTGATGAGTTGTTTGAAGGGATCAAACAGTTGATAGCCAGTGATGCCCGGCCGCTTGAAAACCGGCAAACCGAAACCCACTGAAAAGGCCTGCCGGGCAAAACAAAACCCGTGTCGGAGCGAGCAGGCTCGCTCCGTTGATGGGTGTCGGTCAGCCTGCCGCCAACCCCTTCCCCGCCCGCTCCAGATTGCGCCACAGCCAGGCAGGCAATACGTCCGGGTCGAGGCTGTCGATCAGGTTCTTCAGGGTCAATCCCAATTCGGTATCCCCCTCGATGACCAGGCGTCGACGGAAAAACAGGGTGTCCGGGTCCTCCTGCCGACTGGCCAGCAACAGAAACTCACGCCAGTTGCCACTGATGGTCACATCGGCCTCGGCCCGCTCGGCAATCTGTAGCCCGTCACGCGATCGACTCAAGTACCAGCAAAGCCCGAGGTCCGGGATGCGCAAGCACAGCCAGCGACCGCGCAACAGGTCGAACTCACCGTCACGCAACGGCTCGGCGAGGCAGCGGTTGAGCGCCTGTTGCAACGCCAGGCGCTGCACCACAAAGGGCACCCGACGAACCAGTGGAAGCACTCGATCGGCACCGTACAACAGCCATTTTTTTCGCTTCAGCACAGGCCAGCCTCCTCAACACGCAACATCCCGGCCTGGCCATGCCAATAGCCATTGCAGCCATCGACAAACAGCGGTGGCGCCTCGCCCTGACGCACCCGTTGCCAGGCCTCAATCACCTCGACCATGCCCTGGGCCCGAGGGCTCAAGCGCACGATGTCCGCGCCGCTGGCCACCAGCCCCGGGTAATCGGCCAGCAGATTAGTCACCTCGGCCGACATCGTCTGAATACCGTTGAGGGTGAACAACGCCTGCCCGGCCTGACTGCTCAGCGCCAACCCATCGGGGTAGTTGATGCAACAGAACTGGCAGTCATCCTTGGGCCGGTTTTCTGCCCGGGCGGTAAAGCAGCGAGCGGAATAGGCCAGGGGTAAATGCCCATAGGCAAAGACTTCCACTTGCGGCACTTCACGGCCCAGCTCGCGCACCTGTTCAAGCACTGCGCGAATCAGCGCTGCCGAACACTCCACCGGCGGCACCCAACGGACCATGCCGCTGTCTTGCAGTTGCGTCAGGGCATGACCGTTGTACAGATTCAGCGCCGGCCCGCCCACAAACGGCAACTTGCGTTCGGCCAGCAGTTGCACCGCGCCCATGTCATTGGCTTCCACCAGCAACTCGCCGTTGTCGCACAGGCGACGCAGGCTGGAGAGTTCTGACGCGGCTTCGATCAGGGTCAGGCTGGACAGCACCAGTTGCGCCTGGCTACACGCCTGCAACTCGCGACCCAGGCCCAGCCATTGATCCAGGGAGAATGCCCGACGCTTCGAGCACACGGTTTCTCCCAGGTAAATCACATCCAGGGGCAGGCTCGACATCTCGGCGTAAAATTGCCCCAATTGTTCCTTGTCCCAGTAATACAGGACCGGTCCCAGGCTCAGCTTCATGTTCAGCCCCTTATTGCCATGATCGATGGTAGGCACCCAGTGTGGTCTGGCTGCCTTCGGACAAACCGGCCAGCACCTGGCGCCATTGGTCTTTGACCTTGAAGCTCTTGGGTGACGCGCGATGGGTGTCGAGGGCCGCGCGCCAGACCCGGGTGACTTGCTCGACATACGCCGGGCTACGCTGGCGGCCTTCGATCTTGACCGCTTCAACCCCGATGGCCGCGAGCTCCGGAAGCAGGTCCAGGGTGTCGAGGCTGGTGGGTTCCTCCAGCGCATGGAAGCGCTTGCCGTTGACCAGAAAACGTCCCTTGCACAAAGTCGGATAGCCGGCGGATTCGTCAGGGGTGTAGCGGTCGATCAGCACGTCATTGAGCCGTGCGCTCAGGCCTTCGGCATCTTCGCTCCAGCGTACGGCCTTGGCCGGCGAACAGACGCCGCACAAATTGGGAGACTCACCGGTAATGTAGGAAGACAGATGGCAGCGCCCCTCGGCCATGATGCACAAACTGCCGAAGCCGAAGACTTCGATGGGCACCGGACTGTTGGCCGCGACCTGACGCACCTGGGCCAACGACAGCACCCGTGGCAGCACCGCACGACGAATGTTGTAGCGCTGCGCATAAAACGCCAGCGCCGCGGCATGGGTCGCGGAACCCTGGACCGACAGGTGCAAGGTCAGTTGCGGGTGGCGCTCGCAGGCATACGCCAGGACCCCAGGGTCAGCAGCGATCAGCGCATCCACGCCAAAATCGGCGGCACGATCCACCGCGCGCTGCCAGCGCTCCCAGCCCTTGGGCTGCGGGTAAGTATTGACCGCGACATAGAGTTTGCGTTGATGCTGGCGGATGTGTTCGACCGCCGCATCGAACTGCTTGTCATCCATGTTCAATCCGGCGAAATGGCGGGCGTTGGTGTCATCACGAAAACCGACATAGACGGCGTCGGCGCCTTGGCGCACCGCCGCTTTGAGCGCAGGCAGGTTGCCTGCCGGGCAGACCAGTTGCATGGGGAATCCTCATCTAGGAACACGTCCGGACCCGCGCCCTGTCTTTCGGACAGGCCCGCAGTGTCGAGTGCGCCGCCAGTCTAGCGAGACCGGCGGCGACGGCCTTGACGGCAATCAATTGCCCTCAATGCATCAGGTCGGCGAAAGACAGGAACGCCACGTTGTCGTGCTTGTGCACCCGATGCTCGCGCTCCACGATGGCCAGGCCATCGGCCCAGCAGGCCGCCGTCAACATGGCCGAGCTCTGCTGCGGATGCAGTTCCACGCGCAATTGCCCGTCGGCATCGGGAACCAGTTTGGCTCGCAGGTATTGTCGGCGTTTGTTGCTTTGCAGCCAGTCGAAACCGGCCGGCAGCGCCATCGGGCGCGGCATCACCTGACTCACCCCCTGAGCCCTGAGCAGGAACGGACGCACCACCACCAACGCGGTGATCAACGCGGCCGAAGGATTGCCCGGCATGCCAATCCACGGCTTGCCGGCCACCTCGCCGAACGCCAGCGGTTTGCCCGGTTGAATCGCCAGCCGCCAGAAATCCACGCTGCCCAATTCATCGATGGCCCGCTTGAGATGGTCCTCCTCGCCGACCGACACGCCGCCCGAGGTCAGCAGCAGATCGCACTCCGACGACGCCAGGCTCAAGGCATGCCGACTGGCCGCCAACTCATCGGCCATGACCCCGTAGTCATGCACTTCGACGCCCCAGCCGCGCAACAGGGCGGACAGGCAATACCGATTGCTGTTGTAAATCTGCCCGGGCGCCAGTGATTCACCCGGTTCGCGCAACTCGTCACCGCTGCTCAACAGGCACACGCGCAACGGCCGATACACCTCGACCCGGGCAATCCCGGCACCGGCCAGTAGCCCCAGTTCCTGGGCGCGCAAGCGCTTGCCGGCCATGAGCAACAGATGCCCCTGGCGGACTTCCTCGCCCTCCTTGCGCACGTGATCGCCCACCGTTGCCGGCGGCAACCAGACCTTATCGCCCTCGACCTGACAACTCTCCTGCGGCACCACGGTGTCAGCACCCGGCGGCAGCGGCGCCCCGGTGAAAATCCGCACCGCTGTTTTCGCCGCCAAGGGCGAGAACGCCTGTTGTCCGGCGGCGATGCGTCCAGTCAACGGTAGCCAGCCCCCCGCCGCAGGCAGGTCGGCGGCCCTGAAGGCAAAACCGTCCATGGCGCTGTTGTCCCAGGCGGGCAGGTTCAGCGCAGAGTGAATGTCGACTGCCAGCACTCGCCCCAAGGCGTGTTCCAGGGGGATCGTCTGCACCGAGGGTGGCGGTGGTGCCTGGTCGAGCAGATGACTGATGGCCTCGTCCACCGGCATCAACTGGCCGCTGTCGCAGACCCGCCCCGTCATGAGCGCACCTCACAGGCCTCAAGTACCTGCTGCGCCTGAGGCTTGAGGTGAGGGGCGAAATTGCACGGGCCGGTGCGGCTGTCCAGTTGCTCCAGCAGGATCTGGTTCCAGGCGGTGCGGCAGGCGCCCGGCGAGCCGGGAACACAGCACACCAACACCCCGTTGCTCATCCCGGCCAGGGCGCGCGACTGCAGACTGGACATGCCGATTTCCGCCAGGGACACCTGACGGAACAGCTCGCCGAAACCTTCCACATGCTTGTCCAGCAGCGGCAGCACCGCTTGCGGCGTGTTGTCCCGAGCGGTGAAACCGGTGCCTCCGGTCATCAACACCACTTGCACCTCGGGGTCGGCGATCCAGTGCGAGACCTTGGCGCGGATCTGATAGATATCGTCCGGCACCAGGCCTCGGTCGATCAGCACATGACCGGCCGCTTGCAGCAAATCGGCCAGGGTCTGCCCGGAGGTGTCGGTGGCAAAAGTTCGTGTGTCGCTGATGGTCAGCACGGCAATGTTCAAGGGTTGAAACGTGCGTTGCGTCAGATGGGCCATGTTCAAGCCTTCCCGTAGATGAGGGTATGACCAAGCCTGAACCGGAATGGCCAACGAGCCTATTCCTCCAAGGAGGTACCTCGTCAGGATCAAGACGTGCGTTGCCACACGTCCTGTTCAATGCACATCAGGGCGCCAGGCGATTGCGCTGCCACAGACCGTCGACCAGGCGGTAATCCAGACGGTCGTGCAAACGATCGGCGCGCCCCTGCCAGAACTCCATGCGATCAGGGTGCAAACAGTAGCCGCCCCAATGCTCGGGCCTCGGCACGGTCTGGCCGACAAAACGTTTGATGGTGTCCGCCAGCAAGCTTTCAAGCGCTGCCCGATCGGCCAGCGGACGGCTTTGCGGCGAGGCCCAGGCCCCCAGGCGACTGCCGATGGAACGGGAATCGAAGTACGCATCCGACAGTGAGGGGGCAAGCCTGGACACCCGGCCTTCGATACGCACCTGCCGCTCCAGTCCCGGCCAGAAAAATGTCATGGCGGCAAAGGGGTTGGCCGCCAGTTGCTGCCCCTTGTCGCTGTGGTAATGGCCGAAAAAAGTGAACCCTTCATCGCTCAAGCCCTTGAGCAGCAAGACCCGGCAGTGCGGGCGCCCATCACTGTCGACCGTCGACAGCATCATGCTATTGGCTTCGACAGGAGCACACTCGGTGTCGCGGGCCTGTTGCAGCCATTGCCGAAACATCACCAGCGGGTCGTCCATCGTCGCGTCGTCTTGCAGACCATGGTGGGTGTATTGCCGGCGCATTTGTGCCAGGGAAAGAGGCATGACCGTGATCTCCTTAGGGTTTTGTCCAGTGTGCGAGGCACTGCACACGCCCACCTTGACCACCATCAACACTCAGCGTCGAAGCCACGTCGCCCTTGCCTACTTGAGCCCCAGACGCCGTGCCAGTTTGTGCAGGTTGCTGGGGTCGACTTCCAGCAGTCGCGCGGCACTGGCCCAGTTTTCCCCGGACAGGCTCAGGGCCTGGCGTATTTTTTGTCGCTGGTAATCGTCGACCGCTTCGCCCAGCGGCTGAAAAGGCAGGTCCGACGTCACTTCCGGGCCAGGCTCGACAGCCGCCCCGAGGGCACCGGTCGCACTGTCGAGGTCCAGGATTTCGGGCTCCAGCGTCATGATCAGCGTGCGACTGGTGCCGCGACTGAGTTGCTTCAACGCAGCTCGACTGATGACATGCTCCAGCTCTCGCACATTGCCCGGCCAGGTATAAGCCAGCAACGCCCGCTCGGCCGATGGTGACAATCGCAAGCCGCGCAAGCCAAGCCGCGCCCGATTGAGTTCAAGGAAATGCCCGGCCAGCATCAGCACGTCGTTACCGCGTTCGCGCAGGGCCGGAATCGGCACCGGGTACACCGAGAGCCGGTGATACAGGTCCGCGCGAAACAAGCCATCGCGGATGCTGTCGGGCAGGTGCCGGTTGGTGGCGGCGATGATTCGCACATCGACGTGCAATGGCTTGTCCGCGCCCAGGCGCTGGATCTCACCGTTCTGCAGGGTGCGCAGCAGTTTCGCTTGCACGCTCAAAGGCAACTCACCGACCTCATCGAGAAACAGCGTGCCCCCGTTGGCGGCATCGAAGCGCCCGGCACGGTCACTGGTGGCGCCGGAGAAAGCGCCTTTGACATGACCGAACAATTCGCTCTCTGCCAGCGACTCGGGCAATGCCGCGCAATTGACCTGAATCAGCGGCTTGTGGCTACGCCGTGACAGTCGATGCAAGCGCCGGGCGAACAGTTCTTTGCCAACGCCGGTCTCGCCCAGCAACAGCACCGGCAAATCGGAGTCGCCCAGGACATCCAGCTCATTGAGCAATTGGTGCAAGGCTTCGCTCTGCCCAAGAATCTCGCCTTCCTCGACGGGCACTCGCAGGTCCTGGAGATCGCTGCGCGACAAACGCAGGCTGCGGATCTCCTGCTCCAGTCGAGTCACCCGCACGGCCGCTTCGATCTGCAAGGTACAACGCTTGAGTTCCTCGTGCGCATGGCTGTCGAAGGTGCCAGCGTGCAATGCATCCAGGGTGATCGCCCCCCAGATTCGACCTTCGACATAGAGGCTCACCCCCATGCAGTCGTGCACCGGCAGTGGTTCGCCGACGTGGTTGTCGAGCAAGCCGTCGTAGGGGTCCGGCAGGCGGCTGTCAGGCTCGAACCAGACCGGCTCGCGCGACGCCATGATCGCCGCCAGTCGAGGGTGCTGAGCGATGACAAAACGACGCCCCAACGCTTCGTGAACCAGCCCCACGGTCGCCACCGGCCTGAGGCTGTCATCGTCCAGACGCAGCAACCCCACGGCACCGCTGTTGAAGTATTCACGCAGTGTCTGGACCAGTCGTTGCAACCGTACCGCATTGGGCAACTCGACGATCAAGTCGGCTGCCAGGCTTTCACGCAACATGGTAGTCATTACCCTCTATGGTTGGATTCACCCTAAAGCGTCAGGGTACTTTTCACCACAGTTAAAAATTAATTCATGGTTATCAATCAGTTAAATATGGCATGCCGGATGCAACGAGCCTGGGGAACCGTTGAAACTCAAATAAAGGAACCCTGATGAGCCAGACCCTACTGGAACAAAGCCTCGGCCAACTGGCCTGCGACATTCCCGGTGCCACCCGGATTTTTCATACCTTCAATCTGGACTTCTGCTGCGGCGGGCATAAAAGCCTGCGCGAGGCGACCCTTGGCAAGGGCCTCGATCCACTGCTGATTGCTGACGCCCTGCAGGACCTGCAAGACGCCGGCGAAACCCAGCACGATTGGCGCAACGAGCCTTCGCATGTGTTGATCGCTCACCTCCTGACCCGCTACCACGCCCGCCACCGCGAGCAACTGCCGGAACTGATCCGCCTGGCCCGCCGTGTAGAACAGGTGCACGGCGCCCGCACCAGTTGCCCCAACGGCCTGGCTGATCTGCTGGCCGACATGCAGCAGGAACTCGAAGGCCACATGCTCAAGGAAGAACAAGTACTCTTCCCGATGCTGCAACAAGGCATCGGCGCTCAAGCCGCGCCACCGATTCAGGTACTGCGCTTCGAACATGATCAACATGGCCAGGCCCTTGAGCAGATGCTCACCCTGACCCACCACATCACCCCGCCCGCCGATGCCTGCAACACCTGGCGCGCACTCTATCGCGGGCTGCTGGAATTCAAGGACGACCTGATGCAGCACATCCATCTGGAAAACAACGTGTTGTTCATTAACGCCCTGAACCCACACCACTGATCGATTGACCCGTCACACCCAACCCCGCGCCAACCCATCGGTTGACGCGGGGTTTGTCTGTGAACGACTGCGTGCAATCAACCCCAATAAAACATCGCCTTGGCCAGGATCACGATCACCACCATGTGCGCGAGAATGCTGCGACGAATCCAGCTGGCACGGAGCGTGGTCAGCCGCGCGCTTTTGAGCCAGTACGCCAGCAACAAGTAATGACCAATGATGCTCAGGGCCAGCAGAATTTTCAGGCCCAGCAACGTGCCAAAGCGGCTGTCCAGCGGGTGGCTCAACACTTCTCGGTAACGCCACGCCAGGCTGATGCCGGCGCCATACAACAGCACCACCACGCCATGCAGGACTTTGCGCGAACGCACGGCAATGGCTTGATCCGCCGTTACTTGTGCGGTGTCCGCCAACTGCTGGCGCGCGCGGTGCCAGATGACCACTTCGAAAAACAGCGTGCCGATGAAGGCGATGGCCGCCAACAGGTGGATCACCAATAGAAAGGGATACATCACCGATTACCTCCCTGCGTTTGCCTGATTATCCCGGATGGCCATCCACCCGGGCTCGCAGCAACATCGGCCCATAGCGCCAGGCGTACAGTGCGAACGCCAGCGTCCAGCACAGCCCCGCCAGCCACAACGCGGTCAGGGGCAGAAACACAATCAACACCACCCGATTCAGGCACGCCAGGTTGAGCAAAATGAACGCCAGGGTCATGCCCGACGGCGGTTCCAGTGCACGACCGGTATGCCCCAGACTCACTCGCGCAATCATCGCCAACACCAGGCCGCCCATCGCCCCTATCGTCAGGCAATGCACCGCCAGGCTCGGGCTCAACGGCGCGCCGAAATGCCACAGCGCCATTCCCAGGCACGCCACCGCCAACCAGCCGTAAGCCAGGTGCAACGACCACAACAAGGGCACGCGCCACAGTGCCCGGTCATGCCAGCGAACCAGGCGCACCAGATGCCCCGCCCCCAGCACCGCGAACAACAGGCCGACCCAGACATTGGGGTTGAGCGCCGGCCCTGCGGCATACAACAACGCCACGAGGGGCGAACCGATCAGCAGCAGCCAATCAAGCCACGGCCAGGCAACAACGCCTTCGACCCGACCCAACCCGCGCTGAGTGAAGAACGGAATGACGCGCCCGCCAATCAAACCCATCATCGCCGCCACCAGCCAGATCCCGGTCAGCACGCCTTGGCGCTGCCAGCCTTCATGGCCTTCGAGCAGTCCGAGCAGGGACAATCCGTCAGCCACGGCCAGCAACAACAGGACCACGACAATCGGGTAATTGCGCTTCTGCCGCACCTTCCACAGGGTGAACCCCATGAGTGCCGCCACTGCTAACGGAAACGCCATTTCCAGCACGGCCAGTAATGGCCACGGCGCATTGGCCAACCAGGCCACGCGCGCCAGCAACCACAACAACGCCAGAGCCGCCAGCGGTTTGCCGCTGATACCGGGGCGACTGGTCCAGGTCTGCACGGCAGTCAGCAAAAAGCCCGCGATAATCGCCAGCCCAAACCCGAACAGCAACTCATGGCGATGCCAGCCCAACCACCCACCGGCCGGCTGCCAATCAGCAATCGAACCGCTAAAGGCTGCCAGCCAGAGCGGTATGACCAGCACTGCCAAGCCGCAACCGGCGAGGAAAAATGGCCGAAAGGCCAGACGTAACAGCGGCGCGATTGCCATCGCTTTACGGCGGTCAAGCACTTGCATAAAGCCACTCCTCTACCTTGTTGCTGGCCCGCGAGGTCAATCCTGGGGGCCATCATCGGGTATCACTAATCAATTGCCTTTGTCGCAGATCAAGTGTGCAAGGGGCGTACCGTTCAAGGTCCGAACGCCGTTCCTGCGGGGACGGAGCAAGCGCCCTCACCATAAAAGGATCAGCAATAGGGTAAAAATAACCCTTAAATGGTTTTTATAACCCTAACGCTCAGGGTCATTTATACCCCGCCTCATAAAAACCCCTCTAAACCAGGGCCCGCAGAGATGGCCCGCGTCTTGCTCTAGCCCCAGCAAGTCCAAGAAACCTCGATCCCCGGGAGCCCTCATGAAAAAGATCCTCCAGCCACTGGCCTGGTTCGTGGTGTTGACCTCCGTCGTGGCCGTCGCCAGTGGCGTGTCTTTGGGTCTCGTCTGATTTTTTCGCCAACCCCTGCACAACCTTCAGGATGAATTTTTATGGTGCTTCATCGCGTCCACCACCAGATTTTGCGCAGTCATCATTTGTTCGAGCCGTTGAATGAAGAACAGCTGGATGAATTGATGAGTACCAGCCAATTGCTGAGCATCGACAAAGGCGAACCGTTGTTTCGTCAGGGCGAGCCGGCCGACTCGTTCTATTTTGTGATTGCAGGGGCGGTAAAGATCTACCGCCTGACACCTGACGGGCAGGAAAAAGTGTTTGAGGTCCTCGGCGATCGGCAGACCTTCGCCGAGGCGATGATGCTGATGGACACGCCGAATTATGTGGCCTCGGCCGAAGCGGTTTGCCCCACCCAGCTCTACCGGTTATCCAACAGCACCTACATGCGCCTGCTTCAGAGCAACAGCCGGCTAACGTTTGCGCTGCTCGGCAAGCTCTGCGTGCGCCTGCATCAACGGGTCAATGAAATCGAAACCCTGTCACTGAAGAATGCCACCCACCGGGTCGTGCGCTATCTGCTGACACAACTGGTGCGCCAGCAAACCGTTGACAGTCAATTCGAGCTGCCGATGGCCAAGCAACTGATTGCCGGTCATCTCTCGATCCAGCCAGAAACGTTTTCGCGGATTATCCGCCGCTTGATTGATGAAAACATCATTGCTCAGGACGGCCGCCATATCGCCATTCTTGATCGCCTGCGCCTGGAACAGTTCGAGTAAACGCCATGCCCGCCTGCCTGTATTGCCAACATGGCAACCCACCCCACCAGAGTGATTGCCGCCAATGTGGCATGCCTCTGCCTGCACTGGCCGAGCGTGCCGGGGAGCGGCGTCAGCGTCGATTCCTGTGGTTCTGCATCGCCCTGACACTCTTTTGCGTGACGATGTTTTTCTGGCTGCCGCGCAGCATCGTTTGATGCTGCGCTGTCCAGGCCCCCTTTCAACCCTGAGTCAGTTGGCGATACAACTGCGGTAACCGCAGCGGCAGCTGTTCGGGCTGGCGGATCAGGGTGTAGCCATTGGCACCAAACATGTACGGCAGGTAATCCCCGGCCTCGCGGTCAATCGTGATACAGAACGGCGTCAACCCTTGGCGCCGCGCCTCCATCACCGCCTCGCGGGTGTCTTCGACACCGTAGCGCCCCTCATACAAATCCAGATCATTGGGCTTGCCATCTGTCAGCAGCAGTAACAGTTTGCTGCGCCGCTTGCTGCTGCCGAGCAACTGCGTGGCCTGGCGAATCGCCGCGCCCATGCGTGTGTAGTAACCCGGTTTGAGCCCTTGAATGCGCCCCCGGCTGGTGTCGTCATAGCGTTGTGTGAAGGACTTGAGTTCCTGCATGCGCACCTGCTGACGACGCAGCGAGGAAAACCCGTACAGGGCAAAGTCATCACCCAACGCCGACAAGGTTTCGCCGAACAACAGCAGGCTGTCGCGGATCACGTCGATGACGCGATGTTCATCGTTCAAATGAGCGTCGGTCGACATCGACACATCGGCCAGTAACAGACACGCGAGGTCGCGACGGGTTTGACGGTGTTCCATGAACAGCCCCCGTTCGGCGCACTGGCCATGGGCGCGCTCAACGTGAAAATCCAGCCAGGCCTGCATGTCCAGTTCCGAGCCCTGGGGTTGCTGGCGCAACCATTGGCGATCGTTGCGCAGATGCTCGAATTGGCGCCGCAAACGATGCGCCGAGGCCTTGAGCCGTGGCGGCAGCGGTTGAGCTTCGCAGTCGCGGGGGATCATCATTTGCAGGCTGACGAAGTCGTCCTGCAGGCGTTTTTTCCGGTAGTCCCACTCCGGCAACCGGATCCCCTCGCCCAGGGGAATATCGTCGACATCGGCCGGCGGCAAATCCAGGTGCAGCTTGAGACCACCGCCCTTGCGCAGGCGTGTGCGCGACAGGGTCAATTCGTCCAGATCGTCCGCCACTCGGGCCGCATCCGGGTCTTCGCTGTCGTCCGACCAGCGATCCAGGTCAACGTGTTCGGTCCAACTGAACAGGTTCTCCAGACGGACGATCAACAGCCCGCCATCACGGGTGTTTTCATCGATTCGTGTGGCGCGCTTGCGTCCGCTTTTCTGCTCACCGGGAGGGGTCGCCAGGAACTCTTCGGATTCATCGCCCAGCTCGGCAGTCTGTGGACTGGCGAGATGCTGTGGCGGGTACAACCACAGGGGCAGCGGCCACGCGGCCCGTTCGCTGCGAGGAAAATGCTCGACACTGCCCGGCTCGCGTAGCGCCTGGCATAACGCCCGTTCCAGCGCCGCTTCGCTGCGGTTCAAGGACGCCGGATCGGGGCGCAATTGCAGGTGCGCATCGACCAGTCGCTTGTACCGGGCGCGCAACGCCGGGTAGCGCTGCAACAGCAATCGCGTCCAGCGTTGATTGTCCCGCCCCCAATGCCGCATGCGACCGGCCTGCGCCGCCAGCAACGTGAGCCAACGATAGAGTTCCTCGTTCAGTGCGGCATCCGGGAAGACAGCGAGGCTCGACGGCAGGCGAAGGTGTGTCTCATCGCACCACGCCAACGGCACTTGCTTGCAGGTGCCGGCGATCTGTTGCAGCAAGTTGCGCCGCAGCAGCAGGTCGCGGTCGCTGGCGGCCTCGACCCCCATGCCACTGGCGCCGCCCATGGCGCGAAACAACAGGGCCAGCGGGCGTTGCCGGGTATCCAGTTCTACGCGCGCTTCAGGGAAATCCGGGCTGGCGTGCCGGGTGATGAAACGGTGCCAGACACTGCCGGCCCACTCTTCCAGTTCGACGGTAAAGGCCATGATTGCTGCCCTTCTTGAACACAAAAAAAACGGCCCGCTGTATCAGCCGGGCCGACCTTTTCTAGCGATTGCCCCGGCTCATGAAGGCACGACCGCTGCTGGAGCGCGCAAAGCGGCACGGCCCCGTTGCTTGAAGCTGAGCAAGTAGCAGAGCAACCCGGCGAAGAACCCCAGACCGGCACCCAGACGTGCCCAGAACAGCACTTGCAGATGTTCGACGGTGGCCATGAATGGCAAGGCAATCCCGTCGGCCTGCCAGCGTTGCAGGTAGACCTGTACGACACCCGCTGCGGTGAGGAACAGCGTGATCATCACCATCGACAGGGTCATCAACCAGAAACCCCAGATCTCAAGTGTCTGCGAACGCTCGTCGCCCGCTTCACCCAACCCGCGCAAGCGCGGCATGGCGTAGCTGATCAAGGTCATCACAATCATGGCGTAAGCACCGTAGAAGGCCAGGTGACCGTGAGCGGCCGTCAGTTGCGAACCGTGGGTGTAGAAGTTGACCGGTGCCAGGGTGTGCAGAAAACCCCAGACGCCCGCACCGAAGAACGCCGTGACCGTGGTGCCTTTGGCCCACAACGTGGCGGCACGATTCGGGTGTTGCCGGCGACGGTTCTTCACCGTGCTGAAGGCGAAGACCACCATGGCCAGGAACGGCAGCGGTTCCATGGCGGAGAAGATTGAACCGACCCACAGCCAGACCTCGGGCGCACCAATCCAGAAGAAGTGGTGACCGGTGCCGATGATCCCGGTAATCAGCGCCATGGCGATGATCACATAGAGCCATTTCTCCACGACTTCGCGGTCGACCCCGGTGATCTTGATCAGGACAAACGCGAGCATCGATCCCATGATCAATTCCCACACACCTTCCACCCACAGATGCACCACCCACCACCAGTAGAACTTGTCGCGGGCCAGGTTACCGGGGTTGTAGAAGGAGAACAGGAAGAACACCGCGAGCCCGATCAACCCCGTCATCATGACCATGCTGACGGTGGTCTTGCGACCTTTGAGCAGGGTCATGCCGATGTTGTAGAGGAACCCCAGGCACACCACCACAATGCCCATCTTGGTGATGGTCGGTTGCTCCAGGAACTCCCGGCCCATGGTGGGCAGCAGTTCGTTGTGGGTCAGCCGGGCCAGGCCGGCATAGGGCACCAGCAGGTAGCCGAGAATCGTCAGCACACCCGCCGCCGCGAAGACCCAGAACAGAATGATCGCCAGCTTCGGACTGTGCAGCTCGCGGTCGGCCTCCTCCGGTATCAGGTAGTACGCCGCGCCCATGAAACCGAACAGCAGCCAGACGATCAGCAGGTTGGTGTGCACCATCCGCGCCACGTTGAAGGGAATGATCGGGAACAGAAAGTCCCCTACCACGTATTGCAGGCCCATGATCAAACCGAACAGCACCTGACCGAGAAACAGCATCAGGGCAAACACGAAGTACGGTTTGGCCACGGCTTGCGAGGCGAATTTCAGATGTGGATTAGCAATGCTCATCGCTTAGCCCTCCTTGTTTGGCGGCCAGCCATTGGTGTTGATTTTCGAGCTCCATTTGAGGAACTCGGCGATGTCATCCACCTCCTGCTCACTCAACTTGAACTGCGGCATCGCTCGCCGGCCCGGCACATTCAGCGGCTGCATTTTCATCCAGGCATGCAGGAAGGGTTTGAAGCCCTCCTCCCCGCCGCGTCGCTGGAACACATTGCCCAGCTCAGGCGCAAAGTAGGCGCCCTCGCCCAGCAGCGTGTGGCAGCCGATGCAGTTGTTTTGCTCCCAGACTGTCTTGCCGCGGATCACTGATTCAGTGAGTTGCGCTTCATTGCTGCGCGCTGGAAAGGTTTGTTCCGTGTGGTAGGTCAAGGCCAGGAATATCAGGAAGAAGAAAACGCTTCCCCCGAAGTAGATATTCCTGGCCATGCCTTTGGTGAAGGTCTCTGACATGGTCGCTTCCTCTTTGCTTGGCCCGTCCATTTTAGGAAGCGAGGGGTCGAAATCTGCTTGATGCCGATCAAGAAACTCCGATGGTTTTGCTCAGGTATTACGCGTGGAAGTACTTGACCCTGTAGCAGCTGGCGCAGCCTGCGTTCGGCTGCGCAGCAGTCGTGAGAGGTGACACTGCAGTGATTCAGGTTAAAGGCGGCGGGCAGGATTTACGACGGCTGCGCAGCCGAACGCAGGCTGCGCGAGCTGCTACATGAGTTACACGATGGCCAGCAAGGTCAATCCCACCAACAACGCCAGCACCAACGCCCAGCTCATCATCAATCGCCGCCACAATCGCGGCGCGTGGCGCATCTCCATGAAGCCATTCGTAATCAGCCACGCCTTGGCGACAGCCACCAGCAAAATCGCAAGGGACAGCCACCACGCCGCCGCGGACTGCGCCAGCAACACCGTGCACAGGCTTAACGCGGTCAGTGCGACCCAGCAGACAAACAACCACCTGGTAGCAGACATTGGCACCTCATCAACCCAGCACGTAGACCAGCGGAAACAGCACGACCCAGATCAGGTCGACCATGTGCCAATACAACACGCCGGATTCGAATCCGCTGCGGTTGCTGGCGTCATAGCGGCCACGACGGCACCGCTCGGCCAGCCATCCAAGGATCAACATGCCGAGCAGGACATGGAGAAAATGAAAACCGGTGAGAATCCAGTAGAGGGTAAAAAACGTGTTGTGCTCAAGGCCCAGCCCCGAGGCCAGCAAGTGCCGGTACTCGGTGACTTTCAACAGCACATAGACACTGGCGGCAAGCAACGCGGCCAGCAGATAGATCGCGCCACGGCGTGACCGCGAGTGCCGGACCTGCTCCTGTGCCAGGGCGGCGAACAACCCGGCAGTGAGCAGGCTCAGGGTCATCGCCAGACCGGTTGAGGTGTTGAGCAACAGTCGGCTTTCGCCAAACATCTGCGGCTTGATGGCTTGGGTGACGGCGAACACCAGTATCAGAATGGCGAACACCGAGAGCTCGGCGAGGATAAAAAACCACATCGCCAGATCGCCCGGCAAGTGGCCAGGCGAAGCGTTTGCGGACTCAGCCGAAGTGGACATCAACCACGCCCATCAACGCGGCCACCGTCATCGGATCATCGCTCAACGGTTCGGCCAGGCACGCCATGCAGGCCTCACGCGGGCTCATCCCGGAGCGGATCATTCGCGCGGTAAAAATCAGCAGCCGCGTCGAGGCCACCTCCTCCAGATCATGCTGATCGAGCCGGCGCAGGGCCTGCCCCAGCCTGACCACTTGCGCCGCCAGCGCACTGTCCACCTGCGCTTCCCGGGCGACAATGCGCTCTTCCTCAGCCACGGGCGGATAGCCGAAACGCATCGCCACAAAGCGCTGACGGGTGCTCGGCTTCATGCCTTTGAGCAGGTTCTGGTAACCGGGGTTGTACGACACCACCAACATGAATGATGGTGGCGCCTGCAACACTTCGCCGGTGCGTTCCAGAAACAACTCCCGACGATCATCGGCCAACGGGTGCAGGACCACCACCGTGTCCTGGCGCGCCTCGACCACTTCGTCGAGGTAACAGATGCCGCCTTCGCGCACTGCGCGGGTCAGCGGTCCGTCCTGCCACCAGGTGCCCTGCGCACCAATCAGATGACGGCCGATCAAGTCGGCGGCACTCAGGTCGTCATGGCACGCCACGGTGTGCAGCGGCAGGTTCAATCGATGGGCCATGTGCTGAACGAAACGGGTCTTGCCACAGCCCGTGGGGCCTTTGATCAGCACCGGCATGCCGTGTCGCCAGGCTTGTTCGAACAGCGCCTCCTCATTATTGAGCGGTTGGTAGAAGGGTTCGACCTTGTTTTCGCGAGACGGGATATGGTCCATGGGGCACCTGATTCAACAGCGGATTCATGGAACACGCTAAGGGTCCCTGCGACAACCTGGCAAGCGAGATGACCGGCAAACTTGATCGCCGTCAAGCAAGCATTGGCCTGCTCGGGCATAGCCTTGCAGCGCACTTAGAACCTGCGTCCTGCGCTGCGGTTTCAGCGCATCGCAAAGGTCTTGCCTGAGGAGAAATGGAATGCTGATCAGCAATAGAAAAACGTTTGCTCTGACTGTCGCCGCACTGTATTCGGCACTGGCCGCCGCGGGGACTCACGCGACCAGTGCCGAGGCACCCGCCGCCACGGCGGCCAATCCGTCCATGGTCAAAACGGCCGGCGCTCCCGACATGAGCCAGGCCGACTTCGACGCGTCCAAGGAAATTTACTTCCAGCGCTGCGCCGGTTGCCACGGTGTGTTGCGCAAAGGTGCCACCGGCAAACCGCTGACGCCGGACATCACCCAGTCTCGCGGGCAACCGTATCTGGAAGCGTTGATCACCTACGGCTCGCCCGCAGGGATGCCGAACTGGGGGACGTCCAATGCGTTGACCAAGGATCAGATCACGACCATGGCCAGGTTTATCCAGCACACACCGCCAACGCCGCCGGAATGGGGCATGGCCGAGACGCTGAAAACCTGGAAAGTGCTGGTCAAACCCGAGGATCGGCCGAAGAAACAGCTGAGCAAACTCAACCTGCCGAACCTGTTTTCGGTGACGTTGCGCGACGACGGCAAGATCGCCCTGATCGACGGTGACAGCAAGAAAATCGTCAAGCTGATCGAGACCGGTTATGCGGTGCACATCTCGCGTATTTCCGCCTCGGGCCGGTACTTGCTGGTGATTGGCCGAGACGCACGGATCGACATGATCGACCTGTGGCCGGTGGAGCCCACCAAGGTTGCTGAAGTCAAAGTGGGGATCGAAGCGCGCTCGGTGGAGACCTCCAAGTTCAAGGGCTACGAAGACAAATACACCATCGCCGGCTCCTACTGGCCGCCACAGTTCACCATCATGGATGGCGAAACCCTGGAGCCCAAACAGATCGTTTCGACCCGTGGCATGACCGTCGACAAACAGGAATATCACCCCGAGCCCCGCGTCGCGGCCATCATCGCTTCCCACGAATGGCCGGAGTTCATCGTCAACGTCAAGGAAACCGGCAAGGTCATGCTGGTCAATTACCAGGACATCAAAAACCTCTCCATCACTTATATCGATGCCGCTCCGTTCCTGCACGACGGTGGCTGGGACAGCTCCCACCGTTACTTCATGACCGCCGCCAACAACTCCAACAAAGTCGCCGTGATCGACTCCAAAGAGCGCAAATTGACCGCGCTGGTGGACGTCGGCAAAACCCCTCACCCGGGTCGCGGCGCCAACTTTGACCACCCCACCTACGGACCGGTCTGGGCCACCAGCCACCTGGGCGACGAGGGGATTTCGCTGATCGGCACCGACCCGGTCAATCACCCGCAATACGCCTGGAAACAGGTCACCTCGATCAAGGGCCAGGGCGGCGGTTCTCTGTTCATCAAAACCCACCCCAATTCCCGTCATTTGTATGTCGACACCACCCTCAACCCCGACGCGAAACTCAGTCAGTCAGTGGCGGTGTTCAACATCGACAAGCTCGACGCCGGCTACACCGTGTTGCCCATTGCCGAGTACGCGGGAATCAAGCAAGGGGCGATGCGCGTCGTGCAGCCGGAATACAACAAGGCGGGCGATGAAGTCTGGTTCTCCGTGTGGAGCGGCCAGGCAGACGAATCGGCGCTGGTGGTGATCGACGACAAAACCCTGAAGCTCAAATCGGTCATCAAGGACAAACGGCTGATCACACCCACCGGAAAATTCAACGTCTACAACACCCAACACGACATTTATTGAGCGTTATCAATGCAAGGAAACACCATGAAAAATACGCTGCTTTCACTGTTTGCCCTGACCGCTGCGCTGAGCGTGCAACCGGCCATGGCCCAAGACGCGCTGGAACTGTTCAAAAGCAAACCTTGCGCTGCCTGCCACTCCATCGACGCCAAGATTGTCGGCCCGGCACTCAAGGATGTGGCGGCCAAGAACGCGGGGGTGGCCGGGGCGGTGGACACCCTGGCCAGTCACATCAAAAACGGTACGCAAGGTAACTGGGGCCCGATGCCGATGCCGGCCAACCCGGTGACCGATGAAGAAGCCAAGACACTCGCGACCTGGGTCCTGAGTCTGAAATAGCCAATCGGAGGGCGTCATGATGGTGTATGGACACGCTGCAGTTCTGACGGCCCTCCTCCTCATTTGCGCAACGGCAGTTGCCACCCCTGACGCCAAGCGTCAGGCACAACTCGAACACCTGCTGGCCCAGGACTGTGGCGCCTGCCATGGGCTGCACATGACCGGCGGGCTGGGTCCCGAACTGACTCGCACCGCACTGGCCGGCAAGTCCCGGGACAGCCTGATTGCCACCGTCTCCCAAGGCCGACCCGGCACCGCGATGCCCGGTTGGGCCCCGCTGCTTGGCCCGGATGATATCCGTTGGCTGGTCGACCTTCTTCTCAAGGGATACCCCGCACCATGATCCGTTCAATCCTGCTGTCAGCGGCGACCGGGCTGTTGTTGTCCGCGTGTACTCAACCGCCGTTGCGCGGCACCGGTGATCTGGGCGTGGTCGTGGAGCGCGCCAGCGGCAGTGTGCAAATCATTGAAAGCGATACCCGCTCGGCACTGGCCCGACTCGATGGTCTGGGTGACCTGTCCCACGCCTCGGTGGTGTTCTCCCGCGACCAGCGTTATGCCTATGTGTTCGGTCGCGACGGCGGCCTGAGCAAGATCGACTTGCTGACCCGGCGCATCGACCATCGACTGATACAAGGCGGCAACAGCATCGGCGGCGCCATCAGCCAGGACGGCAAATTGATCGCCGTATCCAACTATGTGCCCGGCGGGGTCAAGGTCTTCGATGCCGCCACCCTGCAACTGGTGGCTGACATCCCTGCCACCCCATTGGCCGATGGCAGCAAGCGCTCGCGGGTGGTCGGCCTGGTCGACGCACCCGGCCAGCGCTTTGTGTTCAGCCTGTTCGATACCGGCGAGATCTGGACGGCCGACTTCAGCCAGGGAACGTCGCCGAAGATCAGCCGCTTCACCGCCATCGGCCAGCAACCCTACGACGCGCTGATTACCCCGGACGGTCGCTACTACATGGCCGGGTTGTTCGGCGAAGACGGCATGGCCCAACTCGACCTTTGGCACCCCGAACGCGGAGTGCGGCGAGTGCTCGGCGATTATGGACGCGGCCAGGCGAAACTGCCGGTCTACAAGATGCCGCACCTGGAGGGCTGGGCCGTCGCCGACAACCAGGCGTTCGTGCCTGCGGTTGGCCGGCACCAGGTGCTGGTGATGGATTCGCGCACCTGGGAGCAAACCGCCGTCATTCCCGTTGCCGGCCAACCGGTGTTCGTCACCTCGCGCCCGGACGGTCGGCAACTGTGGGTCAATTTCGCCTACCCGGACAATGACCGGGTTCAGGTCATCGACACCGAAACCCACGCCGTGGTCGCCGATTTGCGACCGGGGCCAGCGGTGCTGCACATGGAGTTCACCGCGCGCGGTGATCAGCTATGGCTGTCATTACGCGATGGCGATCAGGTTCAAGTCTGGGACCCGTACAGCCTGAAGCAACTGAGCACCCTTCCCGCTGCCGCGCCAAGCGGCATCTTCTTCAGCAGCCGCGCGCAAAAAATGGGCTATTGAAATGAACCTCGACCTGCTCAGCCGCCAGTTGATCGACCGCTTCCAGCACCGCATGCCGCTGTGCGCGGAACCCTATCAAGAGATGGCCCGGATCCTGGGTTGCAGCGAGCCGCAAGTGATGGCCTGTCTGCATCGCCTGCAATTGGCCGGCGCCTTGTCGCGCGTTGGCCCGGTGTTTGAACACAGCCGCGCCGGGGCCAGCACCCTCGCCGCCCTCGCCGTGCCTCCCGAGCGCCTGCATCAGGTCGCCGAACGCGTCAGCCAATACCCCGAGGTCAATCACAACTACGCGCGCGAGCATCACTACAACCTGTGGTTTGTGTTGACCGGTCCCGATCGCCAGCACATTGAGCGAGTGCTCGAAGAGCTGGAGAACGATACCGGTCTCACACCACTGGACCTGCCGATGTTGACTGCCTACCGCATTGACCTCGGTTTTGCCCTGGGAGAAAGCCCATGCAACCCGGATTGAACGCTAAACAGGCACTGGCCCTGCGTCGACACCTGGAAGGCGGCCTGCCGCGAGTACCGCGCCCCTATCAGTCCCTCGCCGAACGGATAAACGCCGACGAAAACCAGGTGCTCGCGCAAATGCATCAGTGGCACGAACAAGGGCTGTTCCGGCGCATCGGCCTGGTGCTCAACCACCGCGCACTGGGTTTTACCGCCAACGCCATGCTGGTGCTGGATGTTCCGGACGCGTTGATCGACGAAGTCGGCCAGCGCCTGGGCCGGGCGCCCGGCATCACCCTCTGCTATCAGCGACCACGACGCTTGCCGCAATGGCACTACAACCTGTTCTGCATGGTTCACGGGCGTCAACGGGATCAGGTCGAGGCGCAGATTCAGGCGCTGCTGAAGGAGCATTTGCTGGACGACCTGCCCCACGAATTGCTGTTCAGCACCCACGCCTTCAAACAATGCGGCGGGCGCTTTGCCCCACTGCCAACAGGAGTTCCCCCCCGTGGATGACCTCGACCGTCGACTGATCAATCGCTTGCAACTGGGCCTGCCGCTGGTGCGCCAACCCTGGAAAGTACTGGCCGAGGAACTGGAGAGCAGCAGCGACGAATTGCTCGATCGCCTCCACCTTTTGCTGGAAGACGGCGTGCTCACGCGCTTCGGCCCGATGTTCGACATCGAGCGCTTGGGCGGCGCGTTCACCCTCGCGGCCCTGACGGTGCCGGAAGAACGTTTCGAAGACGTCGCGGAACAACTACAGGGCCTGCCTGAAGTGGCGCACAACTATCGACGCGAACACCCCTGGAACATGTGGTTCGTGCTCGGTTGCGCCACGCAACAACGACTGAGCGACACCCTGCATCACATCGAAACCCTGACCGGCCTGTCGCTGCTCAACCTGCCCAAAGAGGAGACCTACCATGTCGGTCTGTATTTCCCGGTCTGAAGACACCCTGGCTCACCGCTTGATCGAGCTGACCCAGGCCGGCTTGCCGCTGCTGGATGACCCTTGGGCCTGGCTCGCCGAACAGCTCGACCTCAGCATCGAGTCCACCCTGGACTTGCTCAAGCGATTACAGGCAGAGGGTGCCATCCGCCGCATCGCCGCCGTCCCCAATCACTATCGCCTGGGCTACCGCCACAACGGCATGACGGTGTGGGATGTGCGTGATGCAGACATGCCCCGCCTCGGCGCGCTGATCGGTGCGCAACCCTTCGTCAGCCATTGTTATCGACGCCCGCGCCGCACCGCGTGGCGCTACAACCTGTTTGCCATGGTGCACGGTCGCAGCAGTGAGGAAATCGACAGCTACCGCGAGCACCTGCGCTACTTGCTGGGTGATGCCTGCGCCGCCGACGAGATGTTAGTGAGCAGCCGAATCCTGAAAAAAACCGGTCTGCGCCTGCCACCCGCTTCGCACTGAACACGCGCCGACTCAAGGAGAGTTGCATGTTAAGGATCAGCCAATACCTTCGCGCACTGGCCGGCCAGGCGCCCGCCCCCAAAACCGGCGCATCGGGCAGCCAACGGCCACCCGTGGTGATCTGGAATCTGCTCAGGCGTTGCAACCTGACCTGCAAACACTGTTACGCCACGTCCGCTGACAGTGTCTTTCGCGATGAACTGGATACCCCGGCCGCACTCACGGTGATCGACGACCTGCACGACGCCGGCGTGAAGGTGCTGATTCTGTCTGGCGGTGAGCCCCTGTTGCGCGACGACCTGTTTGTGCTCAGCGCCTACGCCCGCGCCAAGGGGTTCTTTGTGGCGTTGTCCACCAACGGCACGCTGATTACTGAGCACAACATCGGGCAGATCCACGCGGCGCAGTTCGACTATGTCGGTATCAGCATCGATGGCCTGCAAGCCACCCATGACGCCTTCCGCCAACTCAAGGGCAGTTTTGCCCGTTCCATGCACGCGATCCGGCTCTGTCGCGAACAGGGTATTCGTGTTGGCTTGCGCACCACGCTCACCCAGGAAAACCATGGGCAACTGCCTCAGCTGCTGACGCTGATGCGTGAGTACGACGTGCAGAAGTTTTACCTGTCGCACCTCAACTACAGCGGTCGCGGCAAACGCAGTCGCACGCTCGACGCCCGGCAACAGATGAGCCGTGAGGCGATGACGTTGATCTTCGAACAGGCCTGGGACGATATCGCGCAGGGCCGCGACAGCGACTTTGTCAGTGGCAACAACGACGCCGACGCGATTCTGCTGCTGCAGTGGGTGAGCCTTCACCTGCCCGAGCACGCCTCGCGCCTGGAACGCATGCTCCGCGCCTGGGGCGGCAACGCTTCGGGCAGCGGCATCGCCAATATCGACAACACCGGCGACGTCCACCCGGACACTTATTGGTGGCAGCACTCGGTAGGCAACGTGCGGCACACGCCATTTCGCACCCTCTGGCTGGACCGCCCGGACGCCTTATTGCAGCAACTGCGCGAGCATCCGCGCGCCGTCGGTGGCCGCTGCGGCCAATGCCGCTGGCTGGACATCTGCAACGGCAACACCCGCACTCGCGCCTGGGCCGAAGGCGATCTCTGGGGCCAGGACCCCGGTTGCCACCTCAGCGACGAAGAAATCGGTGTGCCGCCCTTATCGACAATCCCTTGCGTCATGCACTGAAGCATCCGCCTGGCCAGCCCCGGCCAACCTGATGAAGAACCAAGGACGTCCCATGCACCCCTCGATTGTTTTACCGGCTGCACTTGAGTCCACCTTCAGACCGGGCGAAGTGGCCCTGGTCGGCGCGGGTCCCGGCGATCCCCGCCTGCTGACCTTGCGCGCCTGGAGCCTGTTGATGCAGGCCGACGCCGTCGTCTATGACCGCCTGATCAGCCCCGAACTGCTGACGCTGATCCCCCTCGACTGCGCCCGGCATTACGTCGGCAAGGCCAGCGGTTGCCACAGCCTGCCCCAGGACCAGATCAACGAACTGCTCGCCGACCTCGCCGATCAAGGGCTGCGCGTGGCGCGGCTGAAGGGGGGTGACCCGTTCATTTTTGGTCGCGGTGCCGAGGAGCTGGAGTATCTGTTGCAACGCAACATTGACTGCCAGGTAGTCCCGGGCATTACCGCCGCGTCCGGGTGCAGCGCTTACGCCGGCATCCCGCTGACCCACCGCAACCTGGTCAACTCCTGTCGGTTCATCACCGGCCACCTGCAACACGACGGCGAGTTGATATTGCCCTGGCACGACCTGGCCGATACCAGCCAGACCTTGGTGTTTTACATGGGGTTATCGAACCTCGGGATTATCGCTGAGCGCTTGATTGACGCCGGGCTGGCGGCGGACACACCGGCGGCGCTGATCAGCAATGGCACGCGGCCCGACCAGCATGTCGCGCGAGGCGTGCTGAAACACTTGCCGACGCTGGCACTGGACTGCCCGCCGGGTGTTCCGACTTTGACCGTCATTGGCCAGGTCGTCGACTTGTTCGCCACCCAACGACGGGACTATCCGGCGCGTTTTTACCCCGCTCAAGCGCTGAAACGCCATGCCAGGGTGACGGTATGAGGCGCGCGGTGTTTGTCCCGTTGTTGTGGGCAGGCGCAGCTTACGCAGGCGCCGCGCTGCCGCCCGTCGGGGGGACATTGGAACAGGCCGCCGACCACTACCAACAGCATTGCCAGGGCTGTCATGGCGCCAACCGTTTCGGCGCGACGGGGCCGGCGTTGCTACCGGAGAGTCTGAGCCGGATCAAACCCGACGAAATCCGCAACGTGATCCGCGACGGTCGCCCCGCCAGCCAGATGGCCGGGTTTGCCAACGTGCTCAACCCGGCGCAGATCGATGCGCTGGCGAACTACCTTCAGCAACCGCCCGCCACCGCGCCCACCTGGAGCAACGACGACATTCGCGGCAGCCACACGGTACTCGCTGACCTCAGCACACTGCCCGACAGGCCCCAACATCATGCCGACCCACTGAATCTGTTTGTGGTGGTGGAAGCCGGCGATCACCACATCAATATCCTCGACGGCGATCGCTTTGAAGTACTGGCGCGGTTTGCTTCACACTTTGCCGTGCACGGCGGGCCGAAATTTTCGCCGGATGGGCGTTTTGTCTACGTCGCTTCGCGTGATGGCTGGGTCAGCCTGTACGACCTGCATAACCTGAAACTGATCGCCGAGGTCCGCGTCGGGCTCAACACCCGCAACCTGGCGGTGAGCAAGGACGGTCGATGGGTGCTGGTCGGCAATTATCTGCCGGGCAACCTGGTGGTGCTCGATGCCCGCGATCTGTCGCTGGTCAAAACCCTGCCGGCCATCGGCCAGGACGGCAGCGCATCACGGGTCAGTGCGGTCTATACCGCCCCGCCACGGGACAGTTTTATCGTGGCGCTCAAGGACGTGAAGGAGGTGTGGGAGTTGTCTTGCGCCGGCACACCAGACTTCGAACCACGGCGAATCCCGGCCGAGGATGTACTGGATGACTTTTCCTTTTCACCGGACTACAAGCAATTGCTGGCCACGTCGCGCAAGGCCGGGGGCGGTCAAGTGATCGACCTCGACACTGGCAGGATCGTCACCGACATCGCACTGCCGGGCATGCCCCACCTGGGGTCCGGGACCTACTGGAAACGCAACGGTCAGTGGGTGTTTGCCACGCCGAACATCAGCAAAGGGCTGATCTCGGTCATCGACTTCAAGACCTGGAAACTGATCAAGGAAATTCCGACCCTGGGACCGGGTTTCTTCATGCGCAGTCATGTCAACTCACGCTATGCCTGGTCCGACGTGTTCTTCGGGCCTGACAACGATGCTATTCACCTGATCGACAAGCAGACCCTGGAAATTGCCCATACCTTGCGCCCGATGCCCGGCAAGACTGCCGCCCACGTCGAGTTCACCCGTGATGGCCGCTACTTGCTGCTGAGCATCTGGGCCACCGATGGAGCGCTGATTGTTTACGACAGCAATACCCTCGAGGAGATCAAACGCCTGCCGATGAACAAGCCGTCCGGCAAGTACAACGTCGGCAATAAAATCGAGTTTGCCGAGGGGACTTCGCATTAGGGTTTGGGTTTGGGTTTGGGTTTGGGTTTGGGTTTGGGTGTATATCCGTTTTTGCGATAACGGCCACTAATGGTTCCGCCCTTACGGCGGGTCACTTTGGAAGAGCGCCAAAGTAACCAAAGCGCATTTGCCCCTTTCGTTCGGTGCCTCGCTTAGGCTCGGCATGCCCTCGCTCCGGTCCTGCTCCGTGGGCCCGCCGCCATCGGCCATCCATGGCCGGGGGCGGCTAACCCGGCATCCATGCCGGGTTGCCCACTGCGCAGAACCTCCACTCGGCCTCTCGAGGGGGCGGTGCGTCAACATCAAAAGCTGCAGGCGAGCTAACGCTCGGCCTGTTGAGTGGTGAAAAGCAAAGTCGTGCGCCGATACATTGTTGGGCGAACCTGCTCTCAAAGCTGTTGATTGTTCCCACCCTCCGTAGCAGCTGTCGAGCCTTGGCGAGGCTGCGTGTTTTTGATCTTGATCGTGATCTGTTGCCCCTTTCCCAGAGGCCGAACGCAGGCGTTGCGTAGGGGGCACCGCGGCAAGGATGCCGCGGTAGCCGCCCCCGGCCATGGATGGCCGATGGCGGCGGGCCCCCGGAGCAATGCCGGAGTGAGGGCATGCCGAGCCTGGGCGAGGCACCGAATGGAGGGGCAAAGCCTTTTGGTTCCTTTTCGGCGTTTGGAAAAGGGACTCGCTGTAAGAGCGAAACCGCCAGCAGCCGTTACCGCAACAACGGATATGTACACCATCAAAAAACCGCTCCAGCGATCTTGAGTGACCAGCACCAAGCCCAAGTATATGTTCGACGTTCTAGCCCAACGTGTACCCGTTGTCGACCGTCCAGTCCTGACCGTAGACGCCCCGGGCGCCTTGGGACAGCTGAAAGATAATCACGTTGGCCACCGCTGACGCATCGAGAAAGTGCCCGGGCAACATACGTTTGCCGAGGGTGTCCGCGACTTCGTCGAGTTCATCGTCGCTCAAGCCCAGGTTGTCCCACATCGGGGTGGCGGTCGGCCCCGGGGAGACCAGATTGATGCGCACATCAAAACGGGCAAACTCCACCGCCAATGTGCGTGCCTGTGCCGCCAAGGCAGCCTTGCTGGCAATGCAGGCGGCCAGGCCGGGAAAGCTCGAACCGGTCAGGAAGCTGCCGACAAACACCACCGAAGCCGGGCTCGCCAGCTCCCCGCGCAACGCCGCCAGGGTGTTCAACGCCCCGGCACCGTTGACTGCCCACTGACGCTGGAAGGCCGGCATGTCCAGGCCATCGGCCATTTCGGCGATCCCCGCGTTGGGCACCAGATAATCGATCCGGCCCAGCGTCGCAGCGTGCTCCGCCAGATTGCGCAAGTCGTCCTTGCACGTGACGTCCCCGGCGCTCCATTGCAAACGTTCGCCGTAGATCTGCTGCAAGGCCGGCAGATCACCAGCCGTACGTGACATCGCCAGCACCTTGACGCCACGCGGCAACAGCGCAGCGCACAGGGCCAGACCAATCCCGGAGCTGGCGCCGGTGATCACAGCCAAACGATCCTGAAACTCGGTTTGCATCATGTTCTCCTGGGCATCGTCGATGCCAAGCACTGGGGACATTGCGGGCCCCTATCATTGAACAAGCGCAAACAGACCGACTTGACGGCGATCAGATTTCATAAAAGATCGGGCAGCCAATCGAGCGATCAGTGAGTCGCGTGCGACATGGCCGGTTGCTGAAGCACCGACTGATCGATATCGCCGAACCGCAGCACACGACCACCCTGCTCGGTGGCCAGTTTCTGTGCCGCCTGCTCACTGGAGAAAGACGCCAGTACGATGCCCATCGCCCCCTTGAGCCCGGTGCCGACCACATAGAAGGCATCCTTGGCATCGATCAGTTGGGAATCATCCGGTGCGTTCCACGGACTGCGGCCCATGTCGTGGACATACAACCGGGCATCGCCGTGATGATTTTCCGGCTGCAACCACCAACCGATCATCTCCGCCGTGGAGCAGAATTTCTTGATGCCGCCAGGCTCGACCACTTCCCCCTTCGGCCCCGGGAACCCGTTGATGATCATGCCGCAGACATGGCATTCATCACTGGGATGGAAGGCGCTGGGAAGGTCGCTGTACGCAGCTTGCGCGGGCTTGTCACACGCTGTCAGCAGCAGACAGACCATCAGGCCCGCCATAGCGCGTAACGTCGTGTAGTAACGGTTTTTCATTGTCAGGTGCTCCAAAGGTATGAATTCAGGTCGCCCGTCGACGGAACAGCAGCCAGGCCGAACCCAACGGCGCCGCTACCCACAACAACAGACACAGCCAGAGCATCGCGCCCGGCATCGGCAGATCACTGCCGAGCGTCAGTACGCCGGCCGTACTGACGCCGGTTTCAAAACCGGAAAGATTGATCAAGCGATAGACGTCGGCAGGATTGAGCAGCAGCAACCAGGGCAATACCTGCGGGTTGAAATGCCCTTCGCTGAGCACCAGCAAGGCCAGCAGCGCCAGGTCAAACACCAGCACGAAGAAAAACCACACCCCCAGCGCGAGTCCGGCCGCCGTGGATTTTTCGGCCGACACGCTGCTCAGCACATACGCCAACCCCAGAAAGCCCCAGCCCAATAGCGTCGACGACAGCATGAAGCGTGCGAACGCCCAGAACAGCAACTGCAGTTCGACATCCTCCACGCAGACAGCGATCGCCAGCATCGCGCAGCCGAAACCGATCAGCGTGGCCAGCGCCAGGATCATCCCGTGGCCAATAAACTTGCCCAGCAGGATGTGCCCGCGCCCCAGCGGGTAGGTCAGCAACAGCAGCAACGTGCCGCTTTCGTCCTCACCGACGATGGCGTCATAGGCCAGCAGCAAAGCAATCAGCGGCATCAGGAACGTCGCGAGGCTGGCCAGGCTGGCGATGGTCGCCGGCACCGAGGTAAAGCCCAACTGACCGGAAGCCGCGGCGCCCAGCCAGGCGATGCCGGTGGCCAACACTGCGAACAACAGGCTGATCGCCAACAACCAGCGGTTACGCAAACCGTCGTTGAACTCTTTGCGGGCCATGTTCCAGATCGGATTCATGCGATCTCTCCAGTGGGGCGCGTGCCGGCCCGCCCCATGTAAAAGCGGTAGATGTCTTCCAGGGAGGGTGGGTCGATTTCCACGTCCGCCGGCTCGTCGTCATTGAGCAATTGGCGCAACAGATCGAGTTTGTTGCCATTGAGCGCCGCCACCTCCAGGCCTTCCACGCCCCAGCGCTGAGTGACGTGCCCGGCATTGTTCCAGGATGCCTGCAAAGGCCCGGCGTGCTTGAGCCCGTTGGCGCGAATCAGCGTCGGCAACCCGGCTTCCTCGCGCAGGCTGCGCAGACTGCCCAGCGCCAGCAGACGCCCCTGGGTCAAAATCGCCGCACGGTTGATGTGCGCCTCGACGCCCGGCAACACGTGGGAACAGAGAATGATGCTGGTGCCCTGGTTGCGCAGGCGGTCGAGCAACCGGTACAGGTCTTGAGTGGCGATGGGATCGAGGCCGACCGTCGGCTCGTCGAGCAGCAACAAACGCGGTGCGCCGAGCAAGGCTTGCGCCAGCCCCAGGCGTTGGCGCATGCCCTTGGAGTAAGTCTTGACCCGGCGATGCGCCGCGCCCGCCAGGCCGACTTCCTCCAGCAGCACGTCCACCTGAGCAGGCGCGGCGCCTTTGAGTCGGGCGAAATGGCGCAAGGTCTCCAGGCCACTCATCTGCGGATAAAAGGTCACGTTCTCCGGCAAATACCCCAGCAGCCGTCGAACGTGCGGGTCACTGGGCAAGCGGCCAAACACCCGGACTTGCCCTTCGCTGGCGGTCAGCAGGCCCAGCACCAGTTTCATGCTGGTGGTCTTGCCGGCACCGTTGTGCCCGAACAAACCCAGCACTTCACCTTCGGCCAGGCTCAGGTTCAACTGATGCAACACCGTGGTGTGCCCATAGCGTTGGCTGACGCCTTCCATGTCGATGACATTCATGCAACGGGCTCCTTGGTCAGGGGTTCAGTGGTGGGTTTCATCAACGGATGGCTGTCGAGTACGCCCGGCGACTTGATCACCGGAAATGCCCTTTGCACCCAGCGCAACAGCTCGATCCCGGGACTGTTCATCAACAGCCGCACTTGTGGATACAGCCACAGCAGGCGGTCGACATTGTCGTTGGGTTCGTAGGCGATATCGCCCAGGCCATCGTTGTTGCGGTCCCAGCCCAGGTAGTCGCTCCAGAAATTGCCCCGGCCATCCACCGACCATTCCTGCAAGCGAGTGGCAACGTATTTGACCTGCCGTTGGTTGCCGACAAACGCGTTGTCGGCGATGCGGTTGTCTTCGGAGCCGGCGGTGAGGTGAATGCCCACGGCGCTGTGCTCGAAATGGTTGTGTTCGATGCTGTTGAACAGCGAGTTGTAGATGAACAGCGCCTTGCCCTCGGCACCGCTGATCATGCTGTCGCCGGTCGAGCCGTCGCGCACGTCGGTGACGAAATTGTCGCGCAAGGTGGAGTAAGTGATGTAGTTCATCAGGATGCCGTAGTTCTGATCCTGTTCGGAGCGGTTGCCGATCACCGTGAGCTTGCGGCTTTGCATCAAGGCATAGCCGGTGCGGGTGCGGCGGGTGATGTTGCCGATCAGCCGGTTGTCGTTGGCGAACATGTAATGCACGCCGTAACGCAGGTCCTCCAGGGTATTGCCCTGCAGCAGGTTGCCGTTGGACGTGTCGATGTAGATGCCATCGCGGGTGTCGCGCACCTGGTTGCCAATGACTTTGGCACCATGCACCGCATACAGATGAATGCCATTGCCACGATCCTGCGATCGCAGCGTCGGGTCGCCCTGGATGCGGTTGTCGATCAGGCTGGCATCCTGCGTACCGTCGACCCAGATTCCAAATCCCTGGCCTTGCATGCGATTGCCCTTGATCACCACGCCACGGGCCTTGGGCTGGATGAACACCGCTGCATTCATGGCGGTGAGATCGTGCCCCCAATCCAAAAACGTGCAGCCCTCGATCACGACATCGGGCGCACTGATAATGATCCCGTTCCCCTGCCCTTGCGCCTGAAAGACGGCACCGGGCTCGCAAACAATCTGCATCGGTTGATCGACACTGAACGTGCCACGGTACTCGCCTGCCGGCAGGTGCCAGCGTTGTTCGGCGTCAACCCGCAACGGTAGCGTGGTGACGGGTTGAACTGCCGCCAGCGCACTGCCTGACATCAACAGGAGCAACAACGCAAAGACGTTTATCCCGCAACCACGCACTGGGGTGTCCTTGATGTCGGCCATGGGTTCGCTCCTGTCGATTGGCAACGGTCAGGCCCGCTCGACTTTCATGCGGCCGACCATTTCCATGTGCAGCGCATGGCAGAACCAGCTGCAGTAGTACCAATGCAAGCCGGCCTTGTCGGCCGTAAACGTAATCGACGAGGTTTGCTGCGGACTGATCTCCATGCTGGCGCCATGGTTGGTCATGACGAAGCCGTGGGAGACGTCTTCGATCTGGTCGATGTTGGTGATGGTCACCGTGACTTCGTTGCCCTGTTTGACGGTGAACTCGGGCAGGCCATAGGCCGGCGCCATGGACGTCATGTAGACCCGCACATGATTGCCGTCGCGGATGACCTTGTTGTCGGTCTCCAGATTGATCCCGTCTTTCTTGGCCAGTTCTACGGTGGCGGCGAAGAACGGGTCGTTACGGTCCCAGATCTTTTTGGTCTTGATCTGGTCCCGGCGCGCCAGGATGCAATCGTGAGGTTCGGCAAATGCGGGACCGTCGTGCACCAGCTTCATTTCTTCGCCGGAAATATCGATCAGTTGATCGTTTTCCGGGTGCAGCGGTCCGGTCGGCAGGAAGCGGTCCTTGGAGAATTTGCACAACACCACCAGCCACTTGCCATCGGCGTCACTGGTTTCAGTCAGCGAGGCATGGTTATGGCCAGGCTGGTACTGCACGTCGAGCTTCTGCTTGATGTAATTGACCTTCTCGCCTTTGTAGGCGCGTACCGCTTCGGCCATGTTCCACTTCACCACCTGACTGTCGATGAACAGCGTGGTGTAGGCGTTGCCGCGACCGTCGAACGTGGTGTGCAAAGGCCCCAGGCCCAGTTCCGGCTCGGCAATGATCACCTCGCGCGGGTCGCTGAACTTGTCGGCGAACAGGTCGTCCAGACGGTCAATGGCAATCATCGAGACGGTGGGCGAAAGCTTGCCGTTGGCAATGAAGTACTTGCCATCGGGAGATGTATTCAGGCCGTGCGGGTTCTTCGGAACCGGGATGTAGCGGGTGAACTCGGAATCTTTGCCATCGGTTTTTCGACCGTCGACCACGGGCACTTTCGAGCCTTCCAGGGTGATGAACTTGCCGGCCTTGATCGCGGCTTCGATGCGCGGAATGTTGTACACCACGACCCAGTCGCGCTCATTACGCATCATGCCGCCCAGGTCGTAGGCTTTTTCCGAGTTGTAGCAGGTGGAAGCGGCGTACTTGCCGGTGAAATCGGCGTCGGTGTTGTCCAGGTTGCCGTCGACGATCACCTGGAAAGCCATCTCCATCTTCTCGGCGTCAATGGCGTTGAACATCGTGAAGCTGTTCTTGTCTTGCAGATCGAAGGTGTGGCCGTCATTAGGGTGCGGAATGACAAATTCGGCATTGGCGAACACGCACTTGGTGTAAGGCACTTTTTGCAGTCGCAGGCCATGGATGGCTTGCACATTCGGCACGGTGAGCATCTTGTCGCACTTCATGATGTCCAGGCGGATGCGCGCGACACGGGAGTTGGCCTTGTCGTTGATGAACAGGTACTTGCCGTCGTACTTTCCGTCCGTCATGGAGATGTGCGGGTGATGGCAATCGCCGTTCTGGAACTTGGCGCTGTCGCCCAGGATCCGCTTGCTTTCGTTGGTCAGGCCCCACCCGGTGGCGGAGTCGACGTTGAACACCGGGATGCGCATCAACTCGCGCATCGACGGCACGCCCAACACGCGCACTTCGCCTTGATGACCGCCACTCCAGAAGCCGTAGTACTCGTCCAGTTCACCGGGGCCGACATGGATTTTCGCTTGCGCATCCTTCACCGCCGCCGCCCAGGACTCGCGGCTGAACACCGTGCCGCCGAGGGTCGCGGCCCCCGCCAGCACTGCGCCGGTGACCGCACTGCTGCCAAGAAAACCGCGACGGCTGAGCCCCGCCTGCTCTACTTCTTCACCGGGCTTTGTGGATTCTGAGTCAGTCATTTTGTCTACTCCTTGAAGGGAAAAACGGTCTCCGCGGACGTGCGCTCGCCAGGTTCATTCAGCAGCCGTCACTTCCACGACAGGGATCAATTGCGCCGCCACGGGCGCCGATTTTTCGCGTTTCCTGCGCTTGTTGATCAGCGGCGGGCATTTGTTTTCGTTGTGATAGGTCATCTGGCAATCGAGGCAGTAATGGCACTCGTTGGCATTGATCCGGCCATCCGGGTGAATCGCCTGGATCTCACATTCCTTGGCGCACAACTGGCATGGGTTGCCGCAGTCCTTGCGGCGCTTCAGCCAGTCGAACAGACGCAATTTCGTCGGTATCGCCAACGCCGCGCCCAATGGGCAGATGTAGCGGCAATAGACTTTTCGGGTGAAGAGATTGATGACCAGCAATGCCACCGCGTACAGCACGAACCACCACTGGCGGTCGAATCGCAGGGTGATGGCGGTCTTGAAGGGCTCTACCTCGGCGAACAGTTCGGCGCTGGACATCGACTCCAGGGACAGGCCGAAGAGCAGCAGCAAAATGATGTACTTGATCGCCCACAGCCGCTCATGGACCGCGAAAGGCAATTCGTATTGAGGGATCTTCAGCTTGCGCGCGGCTTCGTTGATCAGCTCTTGCAGCGCGCCAAACGGGCACAACCAGCCGCAGAACACCCCACGGCCCCACAGCAAAATGCTCGCCGCGGTGAACACCCACAGCATGAAAATCAGCGGATCGGTGAGAAACAGCTCCCAGCGGAAGTGCTCGAACAATGCATGGACAAACGTCAGGACATTGACCACCGACAGCTGCCCCAAGGCATACCAGCCCAGAAACACCACGGTAAAAAGCAAATAACCGCGACGCAGCCAGTGCATTAAACGCGGCCGGCGAGTGAGTTTGTCCTGCAGGAACAGGATCGCTGTCAGCAGCAGCAACGCGCTGGCCAGTACGCCAATCTGAAAGTACTTCTGGTACCAGATGGTCAACCACATCGGCCGTTTGGCTTCTTCGATGGCGGCCAGTTCTTCGGCGCTGGGGGCTGGTCGCTCAAGGTAGTGTTCGGGCAATTGGTAGGCCAATTCGAAACTGCTGAAGGTGCCGCTGACCGGACCGGTCTGACGCCGCACCAGCAACTCCAGGGACCAGGGCGACCCAGGATCGAAACCCGCCTGCTTGCGCACAATGAACACCGACATTTCAGTGAATTCGGGCATGTCCTGGGCAAACACGTCGGACAGCCGCTGATGGTCCATGTCGCGAAAACTTATGACATTGCCGAACTGGCGCAATTGCACCCGATCGAAAATGCCGCCGCGCACATAACCCGAGCCTTTATAGGAATACAGCCCGCGCCCCAGCACCGCGATGGCCTGCTCGCCGGGTTTGAGGTCCTGCATGAGGAAGCGATATTGGTTGTCGCCCAACAGCGCGCGGCCAATGGTCGGAGGGTTCAAGTCGGCGGTGTACAGCTCGATAAAGGTGTCATCGAGGTGCTCCGGGGTGGCGTTCTCGACGCCTTCGGCATCGGTGCCCTTGAAGGCGGCATCGACTTGCCCGCGGGTCAGGCTCAATCGGCGAATGGCCCCGTTGCCGGTCAATTGCTCCCAGGTGGCGGGTTCGAAAAAATCCTGGCGCACGATGGCGGGCTTGTTCACCCGGGCGCCCTTGTCCTCAATCAACTTGAGCGAGACGGCGACTTCATGGGCGGCCCGCATGATGACTTCGTTGACCACCATGGCGGTGACGGTTGCACCGGCGATGGCATCCACGGTGACCGCACTCGGGTCGCTGGAATGGCCGACGACCACGCGCTGATTGACGCTGATCCCTGTGTACCTGGCGCTGAAGTCATGCAGTTTTACTTCGGGAATGCCGATCAGCAGAATCGGCTCGTGGTGCTCCAGCACATAGGCATCCTTGATCACGCCGGCCGTGTCGAGGATCACCTGGGTGTTGATCGGCTTGCCCGAGTAAGCCGGAATGTCCACCACATCCAGGCTCTGGAAAACGTAACCGATGACCTTGCCGGCCGTCGACAACGTGCGCACTTTGAAGGTGCCTTGCGGGTCGGAGACCGAATCGGTTTGAGGGAAGACCTTCTCGATGCGCTGCTGCTCGATGTCACCGTATGACTTGGCCTGCACCACCGCGAACGTCGCGATCATCAGCAACAGCATCACCGCCAGCCCGACGCTCCAGACGCGCAGGTTGCCAGGTTTCGAAGGCGGGTGGGTTGTCATGGCTTCGCTGATTTCAAGGGGCCTGACGGTCATGGTAGGGAGCGTTTCGTGCCCTGCCCTTGATTGAGATCAACTTGCCGGTATTCCTTGTGCCAGAGCGTCCCGCTGCTTCAAACGGTGCGGGAAAACTGACCTTTTTGTTCGCCCCCCAGGTAGGCGTCAAATGCCATCGCGGCACTGCGCATCATCAAATGCCCTTGCGGCAACAGCACCAATTCGTCGCTGTGAATCTGCAAGAGTCCATCACGCACATGCTCGTCCAGTTGCGCCAGCGCCTCGGCAAAATACTCGGTGAAGCAGATGCCATGGCGCGCTTCGAACTTGCCGAAATCAATCCGGCCATGGCACATCAGGTCGCTGATCACTTCGCGGCGCAACAGGTCATCGGCGCTCAAGCGGTAACCCCGATGCACCGGCAACAAGCCTTGATCGATACGGGCGTAGTACTGCGAAAGCTCTTTGACGCTCTGGCTGTAGCTGTCGCCGACCTTGCCGATCGAAGACACGCCGAGGCCGATCAAGTCGCAGTCGGCATGGGTTGAGTAGCCCTGGAAATTACGTTGCAGGGTGCCATGGGTGCGGGCCAGCGCCAGTTCATCCTCCGGCAGGGCGAAGTGATCCATGCCGATGTAAACATAACCGGCCTCGGTCAGACGGCGGATGGTCAGTTCGAGCAACTCCAGCTTGCGCTCCGGTGGCGGCATGTCTGCCGGACGAATCAACCGTTGCGCCCGCACCAGTTCAGGCAAATGGGCGTAGCTGTAGGCCGCAATCCGGTCAGGGCGCAGGGCGATGATCTTTTCCAGGGTGGTGTCGAAACTCTGCACCGTTTGCAGGGGCAAGCCGTAAATCAGATCAACGCTGATCGACTTGAATTGCGCCTCACGCGCCGCCGCGACCAGCGCATAGATCTGCGCTTCGCTTTGCTGGCGATTGACCGCTGCCTGCACATCGGGATCGAAATCCTGCACGCCGAAACTCAGGCGATTGAAGCCCAGTTGACGCAATGACTGGATCTGCTCCGTGCTGATGGTGCGTGGATCGACCTCGATGGAAAACTCGTGATTATCGCTGTCGTCCATATCGAACGCCTGATGCAGGCAGTCCATCAGGTCGGCCAGTTGCTCGCTGGTCAGGTACGTCGGCGTGCCCCCGCCCAGGTGCAGCTGCGTGAGCTTGCGCGTGCCGTCGAACAAGGCCGCCTGCATGGTAATTTCGCGCTTGAGGTAGGTCAGGTATTCGACCGCACGATGGGTTTTCTGGGTGATGATTTTGTTGCAGGCGCAGTAGTAGCAAAGGCTTTTGCAGAACGGAATATGGATGTACGCCGACAGCGGTTTGGGCGACGCCGCCTGGTTGCTGTCGTGAACTGCGCGCTGGTAGTCGTCGACGGCAAATGCCTGATGAAACTGCGGCGCCGTCGGATAAGAGGTGTAGCGCGGCCCCGGACGGTCATACTTTTCGACCAGGGCTCGATTGAAATCGAATGAAGGCTTCATGATCAATCAACTCGCAAAGGGTTAATGCCTTGCACTGCCCGAATCCTTTTCAAACAGACTGCAGATGGCATCCACTTCCGGCCGGCCGGCGGGAAGAATGCTGATGAAACGGTCTGACAATTCAATCAACCCATCACGATTCAATTGCTCCAGCAACGGCCAGACCGAGGAGAAGTACTGGGGGAAACTCAATCCGTAGCGCTTCTCGATGGCACGAATATCCAGTTCCTGATCACACGACAGTCGCTCCATGACCGTGTGCCTGATCTGGTCCCCCGCCTCGAAACGCCAGCCCCGGCAGGTCGGCAATTGCTCGCTGTCGAGTTGTTGCTGATACTGTTCAATTGAATCAGTGTTTTGCGTATACACCTCGTCGATCTGACTGATGGCCCCCAGACCAAACCCGACGTGGTCGCAATAACCGTGACGGGTAAACCCCTCGCAGGTACGACGTAACCGGCCTCGCTCCTGGGCAATCGCCAGGTCATCATCGGGCCGGACAAATTGCCCCATGCCAATGTAGTGATACCCCGCGCCAAGCAATCGCTCGAAGCAGATCTGCCGCATCGCGCTCTTGTCGTCCTGGCTGCACGGGGTCCTGGTCGTATCCCCCCGCCCGGACCGATAGCGCCGAGGTGGCCGGGCGTAGTCGAACACCATGAGCCGGTCCGGCTCCAGCTCGATGATCGCCGCCAGTTTCAGCGCGAAACTGTCTGGCGTTTGCCAGGCATGACCAAAACCCAGGTCAACATTGATGGAGCGAAAGCCGAAGGTGCGCGCAGCGTCGATCAATGAATGGATGGGGGCCGGGTTCTGGTAACAGTCCATCGACAGCTCACTGTCGGCACCGATATCCGGAACACCGATGCTGACATGGCTGAACCCCTGGTCGCGCAACACCCCCATGGTCGCCCAATCAGTATGGTGCAGATCAACGTCGACGCTGTAGTCGCCACTCTCTTGCCTGAGAAAATTGAACCGACCACTTAGATGGCTCATCAAGCGCACGACATGGGACGTCGCAGGTGTTCCGCCCCCCAGGTGAAACCGCTCGACCCGCTGCCCTGCCCCCAAATGGCAACCCACCAGGTCAATCTCATGCTCCAGACGCTTAAGGTACTGCTCGATACCGCGCTCACAGGTAGCATCGTGCACACAGGACGATGGCCTGAGGGTGCAAGGCAGCCAGACACTCAAGGCCAGGGGGCGCTGCTTCTGACGACTGCCGCGCAAGGCACGCAGCAAATCCAGTGAACCGATGCCGTCATGAAATTTTTGCGTGTCGGTGGGGTAACCGGGGTCGAGAACGCCTTGGTCGCTGCGAACATTCAACTCGCCGGGGGTGTGAAATAAGTCGAGCATGCCGGTTCTCCGTGGCTGGCTGCGAACCGCTAGTGTCGGAGTTTGACGATCGACGCACCTTGATTTGCATCAAGCCCGATCGAAGCGTTCAAACCGCCCGCCGGACAACACCGGTCACCACGCCACGTAAAACATTGCCTTGGCCAGCAGGACAATGGCGACCATATGGCAGAACAGGCTGCCATGGATCAATTGCACGTATCGAGCCTTCATGCGGTCGCTGTGAAACAAGAACATGGCCACCAGAAAATGCAGCAATACACTGACGGCGAGCACTATTTTCAGCATCAGCAATGTGCCGAATGCAGAGGCCAAGGGTGCGGCCAGGACCGGCAGATAGCGCAGCCACACCATGCCCAGTCCCGCACCGAACAACACCAGCAGAACCCAGGGCATCAGGGTCCGGGCCCGGCGGCCAATACCCTGCTCGACCAGCAGCATGACCCTGGCGGGCAAGTGTTTGCGGATACTTTCTAAAAACAGGACTTCGAAGAACACCGTGCCGATAAAGATCAGCGCAGCGAATAGATGCAAGATTAAAAATGGCAGGTAGAGCATAGGATTCTCGCTCTCTTTTCAGCTGGATATGATTCAGTCAGGAATGCCGCGATCCCATCGTTGTGCCGCCTCGCGATCACTGTCACGGGCCTCGACCCACTGCGAACGATCGGCCACCTGTTCTTTTTTCCAGAACGGTGCGCGGGTTTTCAAGTAATCCATCACGAACGCACAGGCATCGAAGGCCGCCAGCCGATGAGCGCTGCTGACACCGACAAAGACGATCGGCTCGCCCGGTAGCAGTGCGCCCACCCGATGAATGAGCACCAGTCCAAGCAGCGACCAACGCTGCCGGGCTTCATCGGCAATCTTGCCAAGGGCCTTTTCGGTCATGCCGGGGTAATGCTCAAGAAACATTCCATCGACTTCGTTCCCGGCATTGAAGTCCCGCACATAGCCGACAAAGCTCACCACGGCGCCCACACTCATACTGGACGCCTGCAGCGCGTTGATTTCGGCACCGGGGTCGAAGCCTGCGGTCTGAACTCGAATCACCGCCTCACCCCCCTGTCACGGTGGGGAAAAAAGCCACTTCATCACCGTCGCTCAACGGCTCATCAAGCCCACACATGTCCTGGTTGCGAGCGCACATGAGATTGTGTTCGGCCAGTACTTGCCAGACTCCGCCACGATGAGCCAAATGTTCACGCAACTGGTTAAACGACGCGAATGCACCTTCAATGGTTTCGCCATCGACGCCCAGCGTTTCGCGATAACGCGAAAAATACAAAATAGTCAGTTTCATTGGTCCGGCGCCTGATACCGACCGCTCTTTCCGCCCTGCTTCTCCAGCAAGCGCACAGATTCGATCGTCATGCCCCGGTCCACCGCTTTGCACATGTCATACAGTGTCAGGGCCGCCACACTGACCGCCGTCAATGCTTCCATCTCGACCCCTGTTTGCCCGGCCACTTTGCACCGCGAAACAATGCGCACACGATGTTCGCCTTGAACACTCAGTTCGACGGTGACGCTACTCAAGAACAGTGGATGGCACAGCGGGATCAACTCGCTCGTGCGCTTGGACGCTTGAATACCGGCAATGCGTGCGACCGCGAAGACATCGCCTTTAGGGTGACCACCCCGGACAATCAACTGCCGTGTTTCGGTTTGCATCCGTACCCAGGCTTCGGCCACCGCCTCTCGGCAGGTCACGCTTTTATCGGTGACATCAACCATCCTCGCGTGCCCCTGCGAGTCGAGATGGGTCAGCATTCCTTCATTCATGAGCGTTAGCCTTGTACTGGGCCCCAGAGGTGCCGGACGGATTCGGGAAGCCGTCCGGTCCCTTGGATATCGGCTTATGAGCAGAATACAGAGCAGGCGAATACACGCGGTTGACACCAATCAAGAAACCCGAGAATCGGTGATGACGCAACGGCGTGCCATTGAGGGGGGACTGCTGAACGTTTTGCCCGACCGCTGAGGTGGGTCCGGCGTTCAGGTTTTCGGGGGCTCAAAAGACAGAACCTCCGGGTGCAGGCCTGATTCAGACTTGCACCCGGAGGTTCAGTGGCTTTCGGACGGGGGCTCGTGCGCAAGACTTACACGCAGAACCGACTTAGCATGCGTTTGCTACTGTCCCCAGAGGCGCAACGGCGTAGTCCTGTTGTCTTGCTCGCTGAGTCAACACCAGCATTGCCAGGAAGCCGAGTGCAATCAGTACCGGATAGGCCATCAACAGTTCGGAAAGCGAATATTTCCAGGCCAATGGGCGACCGACGCCCAACATGGCGGCATACATCCAGGACACGGCTGACAGCGAGCCGCAGAACAGCGCCATCATGCGTGCGCTGAATCCGAGATGGAGCAAGGAACCGGCCTTTTGCAGCGCTGGCAGCACCAGGCGATGCAACAAGACGCCGTTGTAAGTCAGCAGTGTGACGATAATCACTTTGGCCTGCAGCTTTGGATTCATGAAGTAATTGGCACCTTTTTCCAGGTAGTCAATACCGACGATAGCGGCACCGGTTACCCACAAAAATATCAATGCCACGACGACAGACTTCTGAAGACTTTCCATGTGAGCATTATCATGCTCGGTGAATACCTTTCGTTTTAACAGGTCTCTCACCATCGCAATATCACTGGTCAACACCAAACCAATAGCGACACAACAGGCCACCAAATGGACGTAAACAACACCTAGACGCAACAGCTCCATAAATTCTTTATTTTCGAGCAGGCTCATGATTGTATTTATCGCCACGGTATTCTCTCCAACTTATTCAGCAGTAAAGATCAACTATCCGCGGGTTATCATTTATTAATAACCCTGCACAACCTTACTGATACAAGACAAGCCAAATCATAAACTTGGCAATGTTAACCTCATTGATTCGCCTGGCAAATCAACGATCGGTTTGTGTGCTGCCTCCTGATTTTCGGATAAAAAAATCCCCATCTGCATTCAATGCATATGAGGTTCAATTTCCACTTCTTTTGTGCGGCTACACGGGCAGGTCATGGCTGACGTGCTGAAGAATCAGAGGCCAAAGACGCGACAATGTTCATTTTTTAGGCAAAAGCCCGACAAACGGTGTGGAATACGGAAACGCAGACATCGACGTTATTGGATCAACTTACCCGTCAGCCCGTATGGCAACTGGGCTGCTTGTTTACATGAACTTATAATATTGTCTCATTGGATCCATTAGTTGCTACTCCACTCACAACACCCGCAAGAGAGAGCGACTCTCATCTAGAGCCACTCTCAACTAAACAGTCATACTTTTTACATCAAAAAAACGCACTTGATAATCGACGCGAGCAGTAATGGGTGAACACCATCAGTCCGGGCACCCTTTTCACCCATCAGGCGCGGGAGAAATTGAGCGGCCCACGTGGCGAAGACACGCGGCTCATGGGCTCCGAAGGCACATTCATTACCGGCAGCGATATTTTGATGGCGCGGGGCTTCACGGCTCGCGCAGCCCCATGGCATGAGGTCGGTCACGCTTTCTCGGTGAAACTTAATAGTTTTTAAGGGTTATTGATTCGGATTATCCAGCGGCTGCAGGCAGCATCCGCCCCGCATTGACCGACGTGCAAGCATCAGCTTTGTTTCGCTCAGGTCGGTATCGGGGGGCCAGGTTGGAACCTGAATGAAAACTTTCATCACATGAGAAAAAAATACATGACCATGTCGAACAAATGGATTGCGGGTATTGCCCTGAGTTGCGTGTTTCAGGTCGGCTGTGTCTCGAAGGTCGCAGAGCAAGAACAATTTTCGGGCTTCCTGGCCAATTATCAGGGTCTGGAAGAGCAAACGACACCGAGCGAAAAGAAAGTGCTGCGCTGGATAAAGCCTGGGTTTGATCCTCACGCCTATTCCACTGTCGTGTTCAAGCAGGTAGAGCTGTACCCGGCACCGAAACCGACCGATCGCATCAATCTGCAAACCCTGCAAGACGTACAGACTATGGCCAGCAACAGCGTTCGGAACGCCTTCGCGCCCTCGTACACGATTGTTTCGGATGCACGACAAGCACCGGCCGGTTCACGAACTTTGATCTTGCAGGCGGCGATCACCGAAGTCGGCGCCAAGAACGAGGGCATGCATTGGTATGAGGCTGTACCGATCTCGGCAATCGTCGGGGCAACACAAGCCGCCACCGGGCATCGCGACCAGACTGCCGAGCTGTTTATCGAAGCCGACCTGATCGATGCCAAAACCGGTTTGCCGGTCGCCAAGGTGGTACGCAAAGTGTTCGGCGAGACCTTGGATAATGAGAGCCAACCCATTGCCTCCAAGGACTTCAAAGCCGCGCTCAAAGACATGACGAGCGACATGCAGGCACTGCTTTCCAAGCAGTAACAATCGCGGGATACCCCATCGCACACGCTGAATCGCGGCCATTCATTGTCATGAATTGCATTGCGAGCAGACATGCATGGGGTTTTTTGCGTCTGGCCTGATCAAACCGTCAGGCCATGTAACGACGACTAACGAGAGTCCGACTTGATGAAAATACTGACCTCAACCTTATCGGCCTTTGTATTGCTCGCCAGTTCTGCTGCTTCGGCGGTGACGGTGGTGCCACTCAAAAGCCAGACGTCCCAGACAATCCAGCAAGACACCAGCGCCTGCCAATCCCAGGCCAACGCTCAATTCCCGATACAAAACACAGTGCCATCCGGTGGCCGGGTAAAAGGCGCTGCCACCGCCGCAGTCGCCGGAGCCACTGCAGCGCAGGTTCGGGGCAACCAACATGACAACGTCTATGACCAGATCGACGACGATATCAAGCAAGACTATCGCCAGAACCGTGCCGGAAGCGCCGCAGCTGCCGGCGTGGTGATCGGAGGATCAAGACAACGTCAGGAACGCAGACAAAACGCTGGAACCACCGACCAAAGCATCGCCGCCAACAACTCCGTGTACAGCAGTTGCCTGCAACAGCGTGGCTACAACGTTTTGCCTTGAACTTGAGGACCCTGTCGATGCGTCTTTTATTTATCCCAGTAATGACCTTTAGCGCCCTGCTATTGGGCGGTTGTACTAACGCTCCGAATGACCCGACCTCAACGTTGCTAACAGACAAGTCGCCCGAACAATATGTCGATTGCGTCGTCCCGAAGCTGGAGAACCATGAACTCGATCCTGCCGTGTCCCACAGCGAGCGCAGTTCCAGGGTCGTGGTGTCGAGTAAAGTAGCCGTAGACAAAGTGCTTGAGACTTACAAGACACAAAAGGGTGGCAAGGTTTATCTGTACGAGCGTCAACTGCTCGTCTCAACCTTCATGCCCTCCAGCTTCGAGCGCGCCGCACTGGAATGCCTGTAGTCCTGAAAGACACCTTGGTGTCCTGGGTGCACACGCAAAGTGGCAGGTTAACGCTACAGCGTCACAGATGAGTCGATGTAATTACCCGGTCATGAGCGCCCCCCCACGTTTCTCCCTCCCTCTGAAATCGTTTTCTCCCTTCCCTACACCTGCCCTGCCCTCACCTGCACTCACTCAACTATCCGCTGCAGTGGTCAATTAATTCCGGACACCTCGATAGGTGGTTTCGACGCCATTGCCCGTTCGTAAACGGTCGGTGGCAGATATCCCAGTTTTGAGTGCAGCCGCTCGTTGTTGTAATACCCAACGATGTATTCAGTGATGTCACGTATCGCTTCGGCGTGGTTGGCGTAATCGCGCCGCCATACCCGCTCCATTTTCAAACTCAGGAAGAAGCGCTCCATCACTGAGTTGTCCCAACAGTTACCTTTACGGCTCATGCTTTGCTGCATGTTATTTCTTGTCAGCAGCGCCCTGTAGCTCGCGCTGGCGTACTGGCTACCGCGATCCGAGTGAGCGATCAGACCAAGTGGCGGTTGACGCTGAGCAACTGCCAGTTGCATGGCACTACACACCAGCTCGGCAGGCATGTTCGGGGCCATGGACCAACCCACGATCTTGCGTGAGAACAAGTCCAGTACCACGGCCAGGTACAGCCAGCCGCTACGGGTCCGGATATAGGTAATGTCCGCCACCCAAGCCTTGTTCACCGCCGCGGGTTCGAATTGACGATTCAACACATTTTCAGCGATCGGCAGGTCGTGGTTGCTATCGGTCGTGTGCACAAACTTGCGCTTCCAGGCCGAACGCAGACCGTTGGCGCGCATCAAGCGACGAATTTTATAAACGCCTATTTCCATACCCTTAGCGCGCAACGCTTTACGCAACGGGCGACTGCCATAGCTGCCGCCACTCGCAGCAAACGACGCCTTGAGTTGCACAGTCACGGGACAAATCGAGGCTGGCGCTCCAGCACGCTTGTTGGCCTCGTAGAAACCGGATCGGCTGATACCCAGCAGCCGACAGACATACGCCACCGAATAAGCCTTCTGTTGCAGCTGACGAACCAGGCGATACGTTACTTCAGCTCGCGGGCAAAGAAGGCGGTGGCTTTTTTTAATACATCGTTATCCATCTTGAGCTGGCGGTTTTCCTGCTCCAGCTGCCGGATGCGCTGTTGCTCAGCCGTCAACGGTTTGCCGATTCCGGCCTCTCCCAGCTGTTCAGCCTCGTACTGCTGTACCCAGCGCCGGACGGCGGTCTCACCAATATTCAGGTCGCGACAGACCTGCGGAACGGCCAGTCCTTGGTCCTTGATCATCTTTACGACTTGCAGCTTGAAGCTGTCGTCGAATGCCCTGCGTTTGCCAGTCATGAAAAACTCCTCGATAGATGCATTCTCCACCTATCGAGGTGTCCGGGGAAATTAGACCACTACACCGCCTCCAATGGCCTGGAGGCGCGTCTTCAACCTCCCGGGCCTGGGAGCGCTGGTTCAGGCTCCGTCACCCTCATGGGGCTCTATACGCGGCGCAACAAGACATAAAAAAACCCCACGTCCGCAATGAAGGGACGTGGGGCAAAGGGATATGAAACGAGAGGTGAGGATCGTTTGCGCCACGACAAACAAACCACGAAAGCAGTTTGCGTCCACGCTCCTCAAAAACCATTTAAAACTGCCGTGAACCTGATGCAAAGTTAATAAGTATCAAAAATGATTGTTAGCCATTTGAGGCGCGCCAATCCGTTGTCATTGATAATTTGCAAGCGCAATCAAGCGCGTAAAGTGACAATCAAAGCCTGTCGCGCAAATGGGAATCAGTTCAGCCGAAGTGTAACATTAGGTTAAAATTGTAGGCCGTCCCGCCCCCGGCCTCGCACTTTTCGGATAGCGCGAATGACGCGTACCCAGCATCATCATTGCCCCCGATTGAAACCCCGTGGATTACCCTTGCTTGATTCCAGTGATATTTTTGATGGGCTTTTCCAGCACTGTCTAGTGGCTCACTCTGCACCTTCTGCGCTTGCCCGCTCATAGCCTTTCATCTCTCCGGCAAGACTGTAACGCGTCAAATCCAGCCTATCAAAACCGTCTCTATACTCAGCCAGAACCACCTGAACGGAGGACCCCCATGCACTACGCCTTCAAGTTGAAAAATGGTGCCATGGCTCTTTTCGACCCAGACACCGCCTTGCTTTCCATCACGACACCCTATGGAGATGTACAAAACTCCACGATAGGTAGAGCTGAATCCCGTCTACTGGACCTGCTGCTCAAGGAACCCGGTCAGACCAAAAGCCGTGAAGAGATCATCGACTACACCTGGAATGACCGCGTCGTTGCATCGGGCAGTTTGAATCAGGCTGTTTTCTCCCTTAGAAACATTCTCAACGACAGTCGGGACCATGAGATTTTGATGACGGTTCCTCGAAGAGGATATTGCTTCAACCGTCACTATGTCGTCGATGCACAGGCAGACTTGCCGACGCCCGCAGAAGAAGCCGGGCAACCTGTTGCGCCTGCCATTGAAGAGCCTGCGCCAACAAAAACCGATGAAATTCTGGTGCGCCCAGCGGAAACTAAAAAATCAACTTACATTACAAAAATCCAGTCAGTCGGCTATGTATTGACCTTGGGGGTATGCGCCTTCACTGGTTTCCACTCTGGATTCGACACACCCAAAATAGAAATCTCCAGCGTTAAACAGAACGAATTAGTCATCCATGCCGTTGGCCACAGTGTCGCGGAAGCTGAAACACTGAGGGATCTGTCAGCTAAGCAGGTACAACAGTTTTCACCTAATTTGAAAGGGCAGGTCTGGTTGAATTTGTTTAAATCAAACTATTCCGTTTCATGTGTTCGCCCGGACCTAAGCACTGCAAACTTACAATTGAACAGCAACCAAAAAGACCTCGCATTGATTATCCAGCAATGTTTGGAGGCAACCCTATGAAGCCAAAAATACCTGCAATTTCACACTGGATAGTGCTTGGCATCATCAACGCCGCCTGTATTTTTTCGTTGAACTATTCGCCGTCCTACTACATGGAAAATATCAGTTATCAAACCATTACCCGTCAATGGCTTGAAGATTCCAACCAACTCAACACTGAAGAATATCTAACCATTGGCCACGGTCGGCTGACACAAACCACTCTGGAAAGCCTGAACGGAAAAATTCGTAATGCAACTATCTCCGCGGATGTCATCCGGGAAAGCAATCATCACGTTCAGATAAAAATCAGCAGCGTCAAACTTAGCCAGGACAACGAACTGTTCGCCATTGAGAAGACGCCGGATCTTTTTTTCAGACGCCAATATGTGTTGCAGGAAGGGGCCGTTTTAAATTACGAGCTTATCCCTACCGCCGAAAAAAACGCCGTCTGTTTCTATGTGCATGAACTTGGCCGTTTGCGTTGCATGAACCACTAATCCATCTCCAGAAAGGCCTTCGCGTCAATTTGACCTGACACAGGCATTGATGTACCTGAGTCCAATGAAGTTGGTTCAAACAAAAAATAATAATTACTAATTTGAATCAAACGCCCTCCCCCGTCAAAGTCGCCCCTCTAAAATTCCAAGCGCCGTGCCTTCTGCCACTCAGCAGATAGCCGGCTCTGCACTTCTCCAAACAAGCCTCATGACATTCGGTCAAGTTATGTTTCGTTTAAAACACCTTCCCCTGAGATACCAGGGGAAAACATACACTTTTTGCGAGCCGTCAATTCGATGATAACCAAGATCCTGGCAGCTCTGTCTCTGGCTGCAATACCCCTGCATTCGCTGGCTCACGATGAGTACTCTACCGGCAGCACGGAAATTGAATTCTATGAAATAGAAGTCAGTCCGAACGAAAAGCTGAAACTGTCGCACTTGAAAATCCACGCTGAGAATGAATTCCATGGCGACGAGGGAGAAGCTGATAATCCACTCCCTCCTCCCACACAAAACTTTACCAATGAGCGACAAGCGTTTTCGCTCACCCCGCTTTGATAAGTGCTCGGGCCGCCATCTGCGAATAGAGCGGCTACTTGAGCATCCCAAATATGAGTTTTTGACTTTGATAAGTCGCCTGGGAGCACGACTATCCACAGGCCAAGCCGTGGCGGTGATGCGGCTGACACTCTGCTCTGCCTGAAAAATCATTAATAAGGAAAGCACGTCAATGCAGCTAAAAAACTTCGCAACCGCATCGTTCGGTGTACTGCTTTCTCTCAAGGCCATGGCCTATGACGAGGAACCTTGCAGCGCCGACCAGATACGCATCGAAAGCAATCAAAAAATGCTGAACGATGAAAAATCTCGTTACAAGATTTGCACAGACTATCGTGCTGATGATTTTTTTGCCTTTGATGCAGCTGCCCTCGGCCCAACAAGTGAAAAAACGGCCATCTTTGGTTCGAAAATAGCGCCGGGCAAACTTCAAAGCCTGCTGGATTTACCAATAAGCGATGCGTACGTATTTTCAGCGGCGTTGGAGCTCATACCCGAGTCATTGACATCGATGCCTAAAACAAATGATAACGACATCGAAATCGATTCAAGTGTCGTTGCCTCATAGCCCATACCCCGAATGAGAGGATTTGGGAGTAACAAGATTGTTAAATCTCAGCGTCTGGTTTTCCGGGCGTCGCTGTCAAGGAGCGGTCAAATGGATCACTCGTCAAACTCTCTCGATCGGGTTTCTTTAGCTACTGACACCGCCGCCCCTGACAGCCATTGCCTGGCACAATCCATTTAGTTGAAGAGCGTTAAATTCCATGAGCATCCCTGATGAAGTCTTTCATATAACCTCTACTCCTGCGGACAACTCCAATAGAACGATTGGTCGCTGGGAGATGAGCCTCACCCCATCAGAGCATCAAGCAAGCATTCGGCAGCATAAGCTCATTCATAGCCCGAGACTCCAATGCAGCAGACTGGAATTTGATTCAGCGATCACGCTCATTAGCTCTGTTCCTGATGGCTTTGTAACCTTTGCCATTTCACAGGCTTCTGTAGGTCGGCCAACTGTAAACAATCATGAATTGCGCCCTAACGAAATCATCGTGCTGTATAGCGGTGAACCCGTGCATTACACCTGCGAACCGAATGAAACTCTTTTTACCCTGACCACGACTTTGGAACATTACGAGCAGTGCCTCGAAAATCACTCAACTATCGACGTTCTTGCCTATCGAAAGGAACACCGCTTTCAGGCTGCCAATTTCAAATTAATGCAATCTGCCATTCAGGCCATCAACGCCTACTGCGTGAACGTCAATGACCCGCCTTTAAAACAACGTGGCTGCTCAGAAATTTCAGCCATTGAAAGTGCGCTATTGATTTCGCTACTTCAGGCGCTGACACCTGTTGGCACCTTGGCGCTTAAAGTTCCGACGAGAAGAACGGTCGCAATAAAAGCAATAGAATACATTCACAAAAACACGAAAAAGGCGCTTAGCATGAAGGCGCTGGTAAAACAGCTTGAAACGACAACTCGCACTTTGCATCATGGCTTCGTCGAAACATTCGGTATTTCGCCGATCGCCTATGTAAGAAACTTAAGACTCGCCAATGTCCGCCGAGACTTGATCCGTAAAACCTGGCCAACGGTTACCGAAACCGCAATGTATTGGAACTTCCATCATTTAAGCCGTTTTTCCAAGGCGTATCATGACGCTTACGGTGAAACCCCTTCAGTAACGGCCAGGCGCAACTCTGCAAAACTGGCATCCTCCAGCCGCTGAATATTTAAAGCCACGGCGGCACAACTCTTGATCGAGAAAAATCTGACTCATGCGGATCGCTGCAGGACTTTTCATGCCCTGCAGCTGACGCACCTTTGAGCAACAGAAACATCAAAAATAACGATCAATAATTTTCATTCATCCCTCTTAATTGCCACTATTTCTTATTTCTAACTCAAGGGGATAAGTATGCGCTATCGATTAAACTCACTGCCGCTCAAACAGAAAATCATCTTTTGTCTTGCTGCCTACTTGTGTGGTGTCGCGTTAGCCTGGTTGATTGACGGTTAATCTCCCCGACTGCTACTTCCCAAGTCAGGTCTCGCCAAGTCAAATAATGTTTTCCGGAGTTTTTATGATCGCAGCGTATAAAGCCTCGTTTAGAAAATACACCTTAGCTTTATGCGCAATGGCTGCAGCGGGTTCAATCGCATGGTTTTGTTCCGGGCAGCTTGCAGAGAATATTTTTGAGCAGCGCTTGAATAACGTTCACGACGATTTCAGTGCCGCTCAAGTCGAACCCAACACGCAAATCGATAAAGCACTGGAAGCCCTCGGCCGTTTTGATCGTTCAAGCCAGGAATGCTCCGGTGAGCAGTACTCACAAATAGCGGACACGGTGAAGAACTTTCGATTTATTTATCAAGCGGCAGTCCAACTTGAGAATGGCAGGATCTGCTCATCCTACGGGCAAAAAATCACATCGGTGTCAGCGGGAAACGAAAGCAACCGGATCCTGGTTAAAGGGCGAACCTATGAGATCAGTTCCGACCAGGCCACCTCCGCGGATACAGACTTCATCATTATTTCGCAGCAATCAGCTTACGTTTGGGTCAACAAGGAAATACTTCTGGACAATATGAACCTTCCGGAAGAGGTGCAATTGGACCTGCGCGGTCCAGGCGGTATGGCGTCCATTACCTCTATGAACCGCCAGCCCCTGAAGTTGCAAGAGCCGTTCCCCCTTGAAGAACTAGTTACCACGACAGACAAAGCCTATGTCGCCTTTCCCAACAACCGTAACGAACTGATCTCAGTCCTCTCAGTTGCGCTGAGTGACCTGACAGCGCTCAGATGGAAGTTGTTCGTTGTTCTGGCGTTCATGCTGGAAGCGTTGGTCTACATCGCATGGCGGATTCACAACTATTACACCTCCACCGTCGTTCAGTTACGCAAGGCCACAAGGGCGAACAAACTGAACGTTCACTACCAGCCTATCGTTAATTTGAGAACAGGACATCTGGTCGGCGCCGAGGCGCTGTCTCGCTGGAGCCTCAAAGGAGCCGCTATTCCGGCGGATGTATTCATCGCGGCGGCAGAGAAGTCCGATTTGATTTGCGAGCTTACGCGCTCGGTCATGCGCCAGGTCGCGGAGGATTACAGCACCTATTTTTGGGCATGCAAGGATTTCTACATTGCGGTGAATCTTTCCGCTCAAGACATTCTCGATTCAACCTTTCCAAACTTTGTCGCCAGCATCATGGCTACGTACAACCTACCGGCGTCTGCCATCGCCTTTGAAGTCACGGAAAGAGCCCTGTTAGACCATGAAAGTGCATCCATTCAACTGCAACGGCTTCGGGCGTGCGGGCACCGGATTGCCATCGATGATTTTGGCACCGGCTATTCCAGCCTCTCGTTCATCGAGTCAGTGCCTGTCGACATGCTGAAGATAGATCGTTCATTCATCACGCAGGACAAAATCGCCGCCAAGGACGCCCTGTGGCGACACATCACCCACATTGCCAAGGCGCTAAAGCTCGAGGTCGTCGCTGAGGGCGTCGAAGCTCAACAACAACTACCGCACCTCGCTTCAGAAGGCATGTTATTGGCTCAAGGCTGGTTATTTTCTAAAGAACTCCCCGCACATGCGTTGGCAAGACGTTTCTTTCAATGCCCTGCGAGCCTCAATCCTCAGACTGATTGAAGTAACCCAGAAATATAAATCAATGACTTCTATCAATCTGCGCAGTCACCCAAATTCTTGGCGAACACCTCACAATCGACAACCTGTAGAAGGACTCCACCTCACATGCTATTTCGCAACCTTGCCTGCGCTACTCTGCTTTCGTTGCTGTCTTTTCAGGCACTCGCGGACGACAAAGGTTTGTATCTTGGAGCTGGCGTAACCAACATTGAAACCGACAAATCTCACCTGAGCGATGAAGACAACAGCTATAAGGTTTTTGCCGGCTATCGTCTCAACGGTTATCTGGCCTTTGAAGGTGCCTTCGTTGATCTCGGCCAATTCGAGGACAAGGATCTTGATTTCGATGGCAAATCTGTTCAGGCCGCCGCCCATATCGGTTTTCCGCTGGGAGACCGGCTGCGAGTTTTCGGTAGCGTCGGTGCTCACGCCTGGGATGCTGATGGCAATGCCAGCGATGATGACACTGGCGTGGATCTGACCTACGGTGCGGGCATTGAGTTTGATGTATTCCGCAACATTGGCATCCGCGCGGAATATGAAGTACTGGAGGTCGGCGATATCGACCTGAATCAAACAACGGCATCTGCCTACGTTCTTTTTTAACGCCAACTTGAATTTGAGCGACCCTGCTGGTCGCTCAATGCACTCCCTGCCACTTACTCCCTGTCTTTCGTCGTGCGGATGAGATTGTTCCGCAGTTTCACAATAGCCTTCTTCATTTGTACGAAGTCTTCGGGATCAAGTCCGGTTTGCGGAAAGCCATCTTCGGTCAGGCCTTCACGCAGTTGTCGCCCCTCTTTTGTGAGTCTGATCCGCACTTGCCGCTCATCTTCCGGGTCGCGCTGGCGCAGCAAATAACCCATCGCCTCCAACTTCTTCAGGATTGGCGTGAGGGTATTGGATTCCAGGAACAGCTTTTCGCCAAGGCTGCCAACGGTCTGGTTGTCTTCCTCCCACAGCGCAACAAGAGTGATGTATTGCGTGTAAGTCAGGCCGAGCCGTTCGAGCATAGGCTTGTAAGCCTTGCCAAAGGCGAGGTTGGAGGAATAGACCGCAAAACAGAGGAAGTCAGAAAGCTTGAGATCGAGGGCGGAAGTCTTCTTAGCGGGTTTCATGATCATTCTCTGTGGCCAAAGACGTTTGGGGTTGTATGGCTCGACTATACATCGCATGCGATGGTATCGGAAGTGCCAACCCTTCTGCCGTTATCTGACCGGCTCACCAGGGATGCCCCTGGTGAGCCGGCTGTTTGGTGCTTCAAGCGGTAAGGACGTTAATGGCAACATCAATGTTGCCGCGTGTTGCCTTGGAGTAAGGGCAGATTGCATCGGCGTTGTGCGCCAGTTCGGTCGCTACCCCCTCTTCCAGACCCGGCACACGCAGAGTCAGTCGGGCCTGGAGGAAGTAGGCCGCGCCGGTCTGACCCAGATCGACTTCGATGTCGACGGCCGTATCGGCCGGCAATGTCACCTTCATCTGCTGGGCCGCCAGCCCCACTGCTGCGATGTAGCAGGCCGACCACGCTCCGGCGAACAGTTGCTCGGCTTTCGGGTGCGGCTGAACGCCCGTAAACACGTGTGCCGGTGCGGTGCCGCCGGGCGATGACAGTTCGATGTCCACGTTGCCGTTATGCCCGCGCGAGGTGCTGCCTGCACTGCTCAGGGTTGTGTGGGTTTTACCGCTGGCGAGTACTTTCTCGATCTTGCTCATGATGATTTCCTTCAGGTTTATAGTTTGCGCTGTTCGCATGCGCTTGTATCGCACGCGATATTAGTGACACATCCAGGATTCACGCCGTAATAACGTTCAGGGCAACGTCGATATTGCCGCGTGTTGCTTTGGAGTAAGGGCAGATGGAATCGGCGATGTGCGCCAGTTCGGTCGCAACATCGTGTGCCAGCCCCGGCACGCGCAGGGTCAGTCGGGCCTGAAGGAAATAGGCCGTCCCAGTCTGGCCCAGGTCGACTTCGATGTCGACGGACAGATCCGCTGGCAACACGATATTTCGCTCCTGGGCCACTAGCCCTACTGCCGCGGTGTAGCAGGCCGACCACGCACCGGCGAACAGTTGTTCGGCTTGCGGGTGCGGCTGGGTGGCGGTAAACAGGTGGGTCGGTTGGGCGGAACCGGGGGACGACAATACGATATCGAGGTTGCCGTTATGGCCACCGACACCGCTGTGGGTGGTGTGGGTTTTGCCGGTAGCCAGTACTTTTTCGATTTTGCTCATGGATGTTTCCTCGGGATTTCATATTTGCGCGATAAAATCGCATGCGATGCGTATAAGTAAAAAAAATGCCTTTTATCAATCAGCGGAGGCAGTGATCCAGTTGTTGCCATTGTGACCATGGGAAGCGTGATCGTTGAAGTGAGAGGTGGTGTGGCGGCTTCCGGTGTTCATGGCTGAATCTCCAACGGCAAAGGTTGTGGTTGATTGTTATCGCTTTCGATCTGATCGCATACGATGTATTAATACTCAGCCAAAGCCCCAATCATGTCAAAGATTATTTTACGACTCGGCGATGAGCGGTACATGCGGCTCATCGCCGGGGCCGAACCGCTGGTTGCGCGATTCGGATCGCTTTCACGATCGCTGCTGGAAATCCTGCACATCAGTTCCGAGACGGATTACCTGACCATCGAGCCCGGCATGCTTCCCGGCATGAACCCGGGAGTGCATGAGAAAGTGTTTGGGTCATTCCATAAAAACACTGTTGCGCGACCTCAAGATCAAGAGCAGCCTCAGTGACAGGTTCTACCTCGATTCGCCTCTCATGATGAAGGTTGTCGGACACACTCATCATGGCCCTCAAGTGAGGAAATGATGATCAAGCATTCATCCGTACTCGCCGCCATTGCGACGGCTATCGTACTTGCTGTTTCGCCCTTCATCAGCGCCGCTGACGCCGACAGCAGCAAATCCATCCGCGCCTTCCACGTCGATGTTCCGCAACAGGAGCTTGTCGATCTGCGCAATCGAATTGCAGCGACACGTTGGCCGGACAAAGAAACGGTGACCGATCGCTCTCAAGGCGCACAACTGGCCAAGCTACAAGAGCTGGTTCGCTATTGGGGCACAGACTACGACTGGCGCAAGGTCGAAGCGCAGCTCAATGCCTTGCCGCAGTACACAACCACCCTCAATGGCGTAGACATCCACTTCATCTGGGTTCGCTCGCCAAACCCGAACGCGATGCCGCTGCTCATGACCCACGGTTGGCCAGGTTCTGTGCTCGAGTTCCTCAAAGTCATCGGGCCGCTCACTGATCCGACAGCGCACGGGGGCAATGCCACCGATGCATTCGACGTCGTGATTCCGTCGATTCCAGGCTACGGTTTCTCCGGCAAGCCGAATGGCACCGGTTGGGACCCGGACGCTATCGCGCAGGTTTGGGCGCAACTGATGCAACGTCTTGAGTACACCCATTACGTCGCCCAGGGTGGCGACTGGGGTGCTCCGATTACCAGCGCAATGGCGCGCCAGGCTCCGCCCGGCTTGCTTGGCATTCACCTTAACTTGCCAGCCACAGTACCGCCGGAAGCGGTCGCGGCGCTCGCTGCCGGAGGTCCCGCGCCAGCGGAATTTTCCGAGAAGGAGCGCGCGACCTTCGACGCCCTCGCCACGCTCGTCAAACAGGGCAATCTGGCTTACAGCGCGATGATGGCCGCGCGGCCACAAATGATGGGCTACGGCGTATCCGACTCCCCGGTATTCCTGGCGGCGCTTATGCTCGTGCACCCAGGTTTCGCCCAGTGGACATACGGCGCCGACCCTCAACAGTCACCGACGAAAGATGAGGTGTTGGACGACATCACACTGTACTGGCTCACGAACAGCGCTGCCTCCGCAGGACGGCTCTACTGGGAGAACATGGGACGCAGCCCGCTTTTTTCGGCAGCCCAGAAGACTGCTGACATTTCATTGCCGGTGGCCGTCACGGTGTTTCCACAGGACGTCTACTGCCCTCCCGAGTCGTGGGCCCGGCGCGCCTATCGCAACTTGATCTACTTCCACCAAGCCGCCAAGGGCGGTCATTTCGCGGCCTGGGAACAGCCGCAGCTGTTCACCGAAGAACTTCGTGCGGCGTTCCGAACGATACGCTAGCCGACCTGAAGAACCTGAAAAAACGGGCGCCTTATCGGCGCCCGTTTTCGTTCAAGGGGTCGGTGATACATCGCTGTAATTACCCTCTCCCCCGGACTGCCACTTGTCGCCCATTCTGATATGTTTTTTTTCACTATATTGATTTATGAAATATTATGTGCCAATCATAGTCTCGCAAACCGGCCCACCTCGCCAGATCGGTCGGCCGTTCGTATCACCCAAACGCCCCCTCCAAGGAGTCAACAATATGAACAAGACAGAACTTCTAGGTGCTCTGGCACTGTGCGCCGCAAGCTTGCTGGCACACGCCGACGAAAGCAGCTTGCGTATCGGTATCGAAGCCGCCTACCCACCCTTCTCCTTCAAGACGCCAGAGGGCAACGTCAGTGGTTTCGACTACGACATTGGCAACGCGCTGTGCGAAGAGATGAAGGTCAAATGCGAGTGGGTCATCCAGGAATTCGACGGCATGATCCCGTCGCTGAAAGTGCGCAAGATCGATGCGGTGCTGTCGTCGATGTCGATCACTGAAGACCGCATGAAGTCGGTCGACTTCAGCAAAAAGTACTACCACACGCCGGGCAAGTTCGCGATGAAGGCCGGCAACGTGATCAACGACCCGCTGGTCGATCTCAAAGGCAAGAAGCTCGGCGTGCAACGCTCCTCGACCTATGACCGTTTCGCCACCGAGCAGCTTGAGAAAGTCGGCGTCGAGGTGGTGCGCTACTCCTCACAAAATGAAGCCTTCCTCGATCTGGCTGCAGGTCGCCTGGACGCCACGCTGGCAGACATCGTCAACACCGATGAGAGCTTTATCAAAACACCATTGGGTAAAGATTTCGCACTGGTAGGGCCGGACATCAACGACCCGAAATACTTCGGCAGAGGCGCCGGGATCGCGGTACGCAAAGGCGACAGTGCGAACGTTGCGCGCTTGAGTGCGGCGATTGACGCGATCCGCGCCAATGGCAAGTACCAGCAAGTGATGGGCAAGTACTTCGCCTTCGATATCTACGGCGAATAAGCCCTACCCGAAACCCCGGCGCCGGCCCCTTGCGGGCGCCGCTTTTGGCTTGTCTCGTGCGCCTCCCGGCGCTCGCTTGAGGAACTTCATCATGCTTCACGGCTACGGATCGAGCATTCTCGATGGCGCCTGGCTGACCATTAATCTGGCCCTGACTTCCATGACCCTGGCCATTTCCCTGGGACTGATCGGCGCGGCCTTTCGTTTGTCGCCGTTTAAATGGCTGGCGGTGTTGGGCGAAGGCTATACAACCCTGATTCGCGGCATTCCTGACCTGGTGTTGATCCTGCTGATCTTCTACGGCGGCCAGGATCTGATGAACCGCATGGCCCTCGCACTCGGTTACACCCAGTACATCGACATCAACCCCTTCATCGCCGGCGTCTGCACCATGGGCTTCATTTTTGGTGCCTATCTTTCGGAAACCTTTCGCGGCGCCTTTATGGCGATCCCCAAAGGTCAAGGCGAGGCCGGCGCGGCTTATGGCATGAGTGGCGCTCAGGTGTTCTGGCGGATTCTGGTGCCACAGATGATTCGTTTCGCCATTCCCGGGTTCACCAACAACTGGTTGGTGCTGACCAAATCCACCGCGCTGATCTCGGTGATCGGTTTGCAGGACATGATGTTCAAAGCCAAAAACGCAGCGGACGCCACCCATGAGCCGTTCACGTTTTTCCTCGCGGTTGCCGCGCTCTATTTGATGCTGACCAGCGTGTCATTGCTGGTGCTGCGCTATCTGGAAAAACACTACTCGGTCGGCATCAAAGCCGCCGAACTGTGACTGGGAGCACACCCATGATTCTCGACTACAACCTGATTTGGGAAAACCTGCCGCTGTATTTCAATGGCGTGTTGGTGACCTTGAAAGTGCTGCTGATTTCCCTGGCCGTTGGCCTGGTGCTTGCGGTTCCTTTGGCGCTGATGCGCGTCTCCCGCTCACCGCTGATCAACTTCCCGGCCTGGCTCTACACCTACGTGATTCGCGGCACCCCAATGCTGGTGCAATTGTTCCTGATCTATTACGGGCTGGCGCAGTTCGAAGCGGTACGTCAAAGCGCGCTCTGGCCTTACCTGTCCAGCGCGACCTTTTGTGCGTGCCTGGCCTTCGCGATCAATACCAGCGCCTATAGCGCGGAACTCCTGGCTGGCAGTCTGAAGTCCACGGCCCATGGCGAGATCGAAGCCGCCAAAGCCATGGGCATGTCGCGCCTGACTTTGTACCGCCGCATCCTCCTGCCATCGGCCTTGCGCCGGGCGCTGCCGCAGTACAGCAACGAGGTATTGATGATGCTGCAAACCACCAGCCTGGCGTCCATTGTCACGCTGGTGGACATCACTGGCGCCGCGCGAACCGTCAGTTCGCGCTTCTATCTGCCGTTCGAGGCGTTCATCACGGCCGGCCTCCTCTACCTGGTCCTGACCTTCATCCTGGTTCGTCTGTTCAAACTGGCCGAGCGCCGCTGGCTGGCCTATCTGGCACCGCGCAAGCACTAAGGAGCGTTATGAAGCACATTCAATACCTTTTGCCGTGGAGTGCCTCGGGCACAGAGCGAAAGTTGTCGCTGTTTCGTTTTGGCAGCGGACCGCGCAAGGCCTACATCCAGGCCTCCTTGCATGCCGACGAGCTACCGGGGATGCGCGTCGCTGTTGAGCTCAAGCGCCGTCTGCAGGAACTGGAAGAGCAAGGTCGCCTGAACGGGATAATCGAGTTGGTGCCGATGGCAAATCCGATTGGTATTGCCCAGATGTTCCAGGCCACCCATCAGGGGCGCTTTGAGTTCTCCAGCGGGAAGAATTTCAATCGCGACTTCCCGGAACTGACTGAGTCCGTAGCGCAGCAAGTGGAAGGTCAGTTGGGCGAGGATGCCAACGCCAACATCGCACTGATCCGTAGCGCCATGCGCGACGCACTCACCCACCTGCCGGCAGCGACATCGGAGCTCGATGGTTTGCGGCGACTGTTGATGCAGCATGCTTGTGATGCCGATGTGGTGCTGGACCTGCACTGCGACTTCGAGTCGATCATGCTGCTGTATGCAATGCCGCAAAACTGGCCGCGCTTGAGTTCATTGGCCGCCCGCCTGGACGCTGAGGTGGCCCTGCTGGCCGAGGCGGCGGGAGGTAACGCTTTCGATGAAGCCTGCGCGATTCCCTGGCTGCACCTGGCCGAGCGCTTTGCGCACGCCAATATTCCACTGGCATGCGTGGCCACCACCATCGAATTGCGCGGCATGGCTGACACCGAACGAGAGCAATGCGTCGACAGTGCGCAGGCCATTCTTGGCTATCTCGCCGACCAAGGCCTGATTAGCGGAGTCTGGCCCGCCGCGCCACCGAGCCGTTGTGAAGCGACACCGTTCGCCGGTGCGCAGTACGCCTATGCGCCGCATCCGGGGGTGGTGAGTTATCTGCAACCGTTGGGCGCCCACGTCAAGGTCGGCGATCCGCTGTTCGAAGTGCTAGATCCGCTGACCGATCAACACAGCGTGGTGCACGCCAGCACCGACGGCATCCTGTATGCCCGCGAACGCCTGCGCTTTGCCCAGCCCGGTTTGTGGCTGGCCAAAGTGGCCGGCAAGTCCCCTATTCGCCAAGGCCGTTTGCTCAGCGATTGATTCCAGAGAGTTGAAACCATGTACAAACTTGAAATTCAGGATCTTCACAAAAGCTACGGCGCCCATGAAGTGCTCAAGGGTGTTTCCCTGGAAGCGAAGGCCGGTGATGTCATCAGCATCATCGGCTCCAGCGGTTCCGGCAAAAGCACCTTCCTGCGTTGCATCAACCTGCTGGAGCAGCCCAACGCCGGCAACATCGTGCTCAATGGCGAACAGCTCAAACTGGTGACCAATAAACTCGGCGGGCTCAAGGCTGCTGAACCCAAGCAGCTGCAACGCATGCGTTCGCGACTATCGATGGTGTTTCAGCACTTCAACCTCTGGTCGCACATGAGCGCCCTTGAAAACGTCATGGAAGCCCCGGTACATGTGCTGGGCATGAACAAGAAAGAGGCCCGGGAAAAAGCCGAGCACTACTTGAACAAAGTCGGCGTGGCGCACCGCATGGACGCCTGGCCCGCGCATATGTCGGGTGGTGAGCAGCAGCGCGTGGCGATTGCCCGTGCACTGGCCATGGAACCTGAAGTAATGCTGTTCGATGAACCGACGTCGGCACTCGACCCGGAACTGGTCGGCGAAGTGCTTAAAGTCATGCAGGATCTGGCACTCGAAGGACGCACCATGGTGGTCGTGACCCACGAAATGGGCTTTGCCCGCGAGGTCTCCAATCAACTGGTGTTCTTGCACAAGGGCCAGGCCGAAGAGCGTGGCAACCCGCGCGAAGTGCTGGTCAATCCTCAGTCCGAGCGTCTCCAGCAGTTTCTGGCCGGCAGCCTGAAATAATCACCGGCTCGCTCACCACTCCTTGGCCTGGCGATGCACAACGAGGTTCGGCTTCGGATACACTCCAGCCAACCTTATGCCAGGCCTTCCCTAACCCTTTGGAATTGTTGAGCCGGATATGCCGACCCCTTCGAAAAACACCACGGTCTATGCCGCGCCGGTGATGCGCAAACTGGCGGAAATCGTTTCCGATTTACCGCCGTCACTGCGCAAGGTGGCGGATTTTATCCTGCGTCACCCGCTGAGGGCCGCGACGCTGACCATCGAAGAAATGGCCCATGAAACGTCCACCTCACCCGCAGCGGTCAACCGTTTGGCCAAGGCGCTGAACCTGGGTGGCTATACCGGCATGAAGTCCGAACTGGTCGCGACGCTGCAGCAGATGGTGTCGCCGGTCGACAAACTGCGCAACGAACTGGCGCATCGTCCTGGCGGCGCGTTTGGCTTGCATGAACAAATCCAGAGCGCCACCAGCAACCTTGCCGCGGCGGCGACCAACAACCATGCAGACACCTTTGAGGCGTTCGTCACTCGCCTGACCAAAGCCCGCAAAATTTACATCCTGGGTTTTGGCAACAGTGTCTACTTCGCCGGTCTCGCGGCCTCAACCCTGATGCCCTTTTGTGCCGACGCCACCGCCATCAGCATGGAGGGCGGCAACGAAAACGCCGCTTACCGCCTGGCTGCAATTACCGATCAGGACGTGCTGCTGGCTATTTCCCTGCCGCGTTATTCCCTCGACACCTTGCAACTCGCCCGTTTTGCCAATGAGCGCGGGGCTTCGGTGCTGGCAATCACTGACTCCCCCGCGTCACCTCTCACCGGCGTTGCCGAACATGTTTTATTTGCCCCTGCCGACCATCCGGTAATGACCAGCTCCAACATCGCTGTGCTCGCTTTAATCGAAGGGTTGGTGGCGGGTGTGATGGCGCGCAACAAAGAAGCCGTCAAACTGGCGACCGAACTGACTGAAAGCGTCATGTCATACCTGCATATCCCTTCCAGAAGCAAATCGCCGAAAAAGTGATATCGCTAGGGGACAGTCATCATGAGCGCCTGGAGTAGCGTCAAAACATTTCATCTCCTCTGCCGATTCATTTAGACTTTGCGATTGGCTCATAGGGCCATGCCATGCCCTATAACGGATATCCAAGTTAAATCCTTATGAAAAAAATAATTGATGCCGTTCGAAATCATTATTGGAAAAAATGGATTCGCAGGCATAAATGCAAAGTGGCAGGCGGCCTATTGTCATTGCACAAGAGGTCGACACTGACACTAGAAGAGGAAGTATCTCTAGGGCATGTTGTTATAGAAGCGAAAAATTTAAAGATCGGCGCTCATACCTATATCAGAAGTGATTGCGTGCTTTCGGCGGTATCCTCTATCGGCAGGTTCTGCTCTATTGGAAGCGGCTGTTTTATCGGACAGCAAAAAAGCTCACATCCGTCAGACTGGCTCAGTTCACATCCTTTTCAATATACCGATACGCATTTGTCTTTCGACCCCGACGTTGCTGATATAACGATTGGGCATGACGTTTGGGTGGGGCACAGTGCGATGATCCTTGAAGGGGTTACCGTAGGCACAGGTGCGATTATCGCAACCCGCGCCCTGGTTGCCCACGACGTGCCGCCCTACGCGATAGTTGCTGGGGTCCCTGCAAAAATCATCAAGTATCGACACGCGCCCGAGGTCATTGAAGAATTGCTCGCCAGTCAGTGGTGGGAGTGTGATGTCGGGTTCCTCCAGACGTTACCGTTGAACGACCCTAAAACCACTTTGCCTCTATTGGCTGTCCAGCATAAAGAAAAACGTGCTGACTATAAGTCCATCCAGATAACACGCAAAAAGTGCAGCGTTCTGTCCTGAACAAACCGCCTGGAAAAACCGGGCGGTAGCAGACGTATCTCTGACAAGACCCCCTCGCCAAATCACCCTTCGGACATCGACAGCAAGCCATTATCCAGTCAAACGATCGTGCTTCTGATTCCGCCAGGGTTTGGCGGTCAGCATGACAAGGCGGGCTGGCGTAGCGTCTGATCGCGTCTTGCGCCGTCATAAATCTATTTTTGATAATTATTAATTTCCCGTCCCCTTCCCATCAGTTTGAAATGCGCTTCGATGAGGTTAGTCATACCTGTCACGTGTGGGTTTTGATGGATGCCTCGAATGCAGTCAAACCTGCATTTTGGAGAGATTGTCCTCCTCACAATTTGTGTTGTTTCTCCCTGCGTCTTCACCCAAGACACGCAGACGAAAGAACACATGCAGCACTTCGATTGTTCCAGATTCGAGACTGCGCCAAGCCACTACATGGAGGGATTCCAGAATGCTGATAAAAATCGAGAAAGCGAGCACGCCGGAAGGCTGGAATGTATGGATGAACGAGTGGTGCGTTAAGTTTCACAGCTATGCACAAGCGTTGGCGTTCGTGAACAGATTGGAAGGCAGGATAAATGCATCACACACCTTGCCTGTTAGCGTAGACGCCCTTGAGTTGGAACCGTCTTAACCTGAGGCCACCCTGACTTCGGTGAACTTGAAGTATAAAAAAGCCCCGCGCTCTGGCGGGGCTCTCAATATGCACGCATTAGCGGGCATCCGACGTTAGCTTGCACTCAGGCGCAATCTGTAGCCTCAATCGAAACCGACGAACCTTGGAAAACGGCGAGCTCGCCCCGCATAACTTCGTAAAGATGTTGCGAAATAGGGGTGAAATCGTTGCCAGTGAAGTCAGCGGGACCATTTGCAGCTGAGTGACTGATTACCGTTAACTCGCCATTCTGTTCATTAACCGTAAAGCTGGGAAGCAGGCGTGAATGGAGAGAAACCACCGTCTATGGCCGGGCATCGAGCGTTTTGAGGTTGAAATAGGCGTAAACCTATTTCAGGACTAGACATTTTTGACCAAGTGCATGTTCGCGTCGCCCGACCAGGCTATTGTATTTACACACCGTCCGAGTGGGAGGCAGCCGGTCACCAACGTATCGCATGTATACAATTAAAACCAACAATTTTCATGAGTGAATACAAGCATACTTTTTAGCGAATGAGATTCAATGAAGCTTCGAGCACCTCACGCGGCAATGGCACGTCACTAGTCAAGACCTGTTTATCCTGAGTATATCGGAACGAAAACACCAGAAGAATGCCCTCTAACCTAGCTTCGTCGATGTATGGAAACGGCTATTAGGGTGGAGCATAGTCTCTATGCACCATTTGAAAAAAAGCGCATCCATGCTAAAACCAATGTATTCAATATTAAGTATTTTCGGATTCAATTAATGCGCACGACTCGTGTAATCGATGATTCGGCCAAGGACTGGCGGCGCAGAACGGCCGCGAGGTGCCAGGCGCTGGCTCATGGGCGCTACGCTCTTTTGCTCGTCATGTGTCAGATGTTCGCCAGCGTAGCCAATGCGCCAGCTTCAGGAACGATAGCGAGCTAATATGCCCTCCAAAAAATCATCGTTAAGAATGGGCGGGCCTGGAGAAATTAGCACAAGCCCATTCCGTCGATTCCCGGAAGTAGTTGACGCGATAGGGGGTTCCTCGCGAGGCGTTTTCAAAGACGCTGGTATCAGCCTTGAGCAATTTGCATATGAAGACAACCATCTCGCCTACATGGACGTTGCTCGCCTGTTCAACACGGCATTCGAACACACTCAGTGCCCCCATATTGGCCTGTTGATCGGTGAGCGCTTTTCGCTGGATCATTTGGGTCCGGTGGGTCAGCTTATGCGTCTTGCGACTACACCAGGCGATGCATTGAACGACCTGGTCGGGCATGCCAATCTCTATGATCGTGGCGCGACCCCACTCCTTCTTCCCTTGGCGGGCCAACACAGTTTGTTGGGATATGTCATTTATCGCCACGACCTGCCCAATCAATCATTACTTGTTGACACTGCCGTCATGGTTGGCCTCCAAATGCTGCGGGCCTTATTAGGCGCTAACTGGACGCCCGCTCGCGTGCAGTTTTCATATCGCAAGCCATCAGACATCACCCCGTACGTCAGAAAATTTCGCTGTAACATTCAGTTCAATGCAAGCATTTCCGGACTTGTAATAAACAATCAGAAACTCCGACAAATTCAATGTACGGCGAATCCACGCTTACACCATCTGCTTAAACTGGCTATTTCGACCGCCACGTCACATTTGACGATTTCAGAACAAATAAAGAGCCAGACATACGCTTTATTATTGAAAGGCCAGGCGAATTCCAAGCACATCGCCAGTCAATTCTCATTGAATGAAAGAACGCTGCGACGCCGGCTGGATGCAGAAGGTTCTCACCTCAAAGAACTGATCACCGACTCCAGAAGCAACTTCGCGCGGCAGCTCTTGAAAGATACCAATTTGCCGATATCCACAATCTCTCAGACCCTTCAATACCAGGATCCAAACGCCTTCTCCCGTGCATTCAAAACGTGGACAAATACGTCACCACAGCATTGGAGAGATGGACTGGAGGTCGCATCCATTTAAGGGTGATCCCACTGTTTCCACGCACCCGTAATACCGCGCGTCGGTGTCCGAAAATGCAAGATGCCTTTCTGATGATTGCCGTAAAGTGAACGCGACAACAGGCTAACTGCAAAGCTGATCTTCGGCTTTTTTGTGCTGTTCATGAGGCTGGCGATTAGTTGCACCTGCGGTTGGAGTTCCGCGCAGACACTCAAAAAAGCCGCACGAGTAAAAGACGGCGCCCTGGACTTGGGGCGATCTAAAGATATCGATTGAGTCATCTGCTGAGAGGGATTTCATGCCATTAAATAAAAGTGTGTTGTCGATTACTGTCCTTGGTGCGCTGACACTCTTTACCAGTGGCCGCAGTGTTGCCGGTGGCCTGATGTTGTACGAAATCGCCACCGACAACGTCGGGCTGGCCAATGCCGGTGCAGCGGCTCGGGCACAAGGCCCTTCAACCATCGCCAGCAACCCCGCTGGCTTGAGTTACCTCAGCGGAACACAGATCTCCGCTGGTGCTCAGGTTCTTTTTGGGGACTTATCGTTCGATAGGAACAGTGAAACCAATACGCCGGGCGCTGGCAGCGGTAACGCGCTCGACCCCATACCGGGCGGCAGTTTCTTCATCAGCCATCAACTGGATGATCGGTGGTCCGTCGGTTTCGGCTCCTATGGCGATTTCGGCCTCACTGAAAACTACGACAACGACTGGTCCGGCCGTTATTTCGTGCAGAACGCGAGCATTGCGGGACTGTCACTGGTACCCAGTGTCGCCTATCGCTTCAACGATCAATGGTCCGTCGGCGTCGGACTGAAAGCCATGTACGGGATGCTGAAGAGCGAAGCCGCCATCGATCAGGCGCCGCTCGGACTGACACAAAGGGGCGACGGCCAATACAAATACCGGGACAGCACATGGGGTTACGGCGCCAACGCAGGCGTCATTTATGCACCAAAACCAGGTACCCGGATTGGCCTGGCCTACACCAGTCAGGTTGACCTCGACTTCGAGGATCGCCTGGATGTGGAGAGCAGTGCTCCGCTGGTGAGCCGCCTCAACAGCGTCAACACCAAGATCGACCTGAAAGTACCGCAAACGGCGACCCTCAGCCTGTACCAGCAACTGGACACGCAATGGGCTGTCCTGGCCTCGGTCAATTGGCAGGACTGGTCGAAATTCGGTGACATCGGCATTGACGTAGACACGTCCCGAACCGGTTCCCGGTCTACCTCGATCGATGCGCATTACAAGGACACGTATCAATTGGCGCTTGGCGCTCAATACCAGATGAACCGGGACTGGCTCTGGGACTTCGGCGTTGCCTATGACACGTCCGCCGTGTCCGACGCAAATCGTACGCCCACCGTGCCCATGGGCGCCGCCTGGCGCTTCGCCACAGGCTTTACTTATTCACTGAATAAAGAGACAGACGTGAATTTCAGTTGGGTCACGGTGTGGATGGGGGACATGTCCGTCGATCAGCAAAAAAAGCTGTCAGGCAATCGTGTCTCAGGCGAGTTCGACAACGCCTGGATTCAAGCCCTGACGGCCAACATGACTTGGCGCTACTGAGAAAAATCCAGGATCGTTTCAGGTGTCATGCCTAGTATCTAACCGTGGGCATGAACGCTCACGACACCGGTTTGTACAAAACTAACGAGGTGAAAATGAACAGGAAGTCTCACAGTGGCTGGACATTGGCTGCGGCGGTCGTCGTAGGTTCAACGCTTTTCACCGGGTGCACGAGCAAGCTCGATCCGATCACACAGGCCGACAAGGCGGATGTGGCCAAGGGCGTTCTCGCGCCGAGCCTGGAGCAAACCAAGGCGATCGCCGAGGAAGGCTTTATCTACGGCTTGCCGCTGGTCATGAACTACGCCGTGATGAACGAATTCGCAGTGAATTCCAAGTCCAGCCAGTTCAAGGCGCCCTTCAACCAACTGCACAACGATCATCAGGTCGCGACACCGGCTGACACGGCCATCATTACACCCAACAGCGACACGCCGTACTCCTTCCTCTGGGCCGACCTGCGCGCCGAGCCGCTCGTGATCACCGTGCCGGCCGTTTCCAAAAAACGCTACTACGCGGTTCAAATGATCGACGGCAACACCTATAACTACGGCTACATTGGGAGTCGGGCAACTGCCAGCGCGCCCGGGAACTATCTGATTGCAGGTCCTGACTGGAAGGGGGTGACACCTCCAGGCATCGAGAAAGTGTTCAGCTCCACGACCCCCTTCGCGCTGACACTGATCCGGACCCAGTTGTTCAATCCGGCCGACATGCCAAATGTCGAGAAGGTGCAGGTGGGCTACAAGATCCAGCCGCTGTCCGCCTTCCTCCATCAACCTGCGCCGCCCGCCTCGCCGAAGATTGCTTTCGTGCCGGCCACGACGGGGGGCATCAAGGCCAACTTCTTCGAGTACCTGTCAGCCGCGTTGGAGTATGTGCCGCCATCGGCAGACGACAAGGAGATCCGGTCCAAGCTGGCCAGCATCGGCGTAGGCCCCGGCCGTAGCTTCGAATTCAAGGACCTCTCGCTCGAGCACAAGGCCGTGGTCCTGCTCGGGATGAAGGCCGGCGATGAGCAGGTCGACAAGTTCCTCTCGAGCGGCATGAAAAACATCAACGGCTGGAGCGTCGGCGCGTTTTTCGGCGACCAGGCGTTCTACAAAGGCGACTGGCTGATGCGGGCTAGCGCTGCGAAGGCGGGTCTGTACGGCAATGACGCTGCCGAGGCGATGTACCCCATTACGCGTACCGATGGCAACGGCCAGACGTTGAATACCGGCAAGCACAACTACACGCTGACGTTCCCTGCCGGAAAACTGCCACCCGTAAATGCCTTCTGGTCGGTGACCATGTACGACGGCAAGAGCCAGTTGCTGATCAAGAATCCGATCAACCGCTACCTGATCAATTCGCCGATGTTGTCGGCGATGAAGAAGAACGCGGATGGTTCACTGACCCTGTACATCCAGAAGCATTCGCCGGGCAAAACCAAGGAGTCCAACTGGTTGCCGGCGCCTGACGATACGGCCTATCTGGTGATGCGCCTCTATTGGCCGAAGACCACGCCGCCTTCAATTCTTCCCGCTGGCGCGGGCAACTGGCAGCCGCCGGCAGTGGTGGCATCGAAGTAACGCGACGCTTGCGACTGCTTGCAGTTGGCAAGCAGTCGTTCGATTGCTCAGGCTGAGATCCAGTGGGCCCTATTCCGAAAGGGCTGAGGCCACAGGGTCTGACCTTGAATAAAAGACATTCAGGAACACATCCCTCAAGGAGTACCGTTATATGAACTTCGCGCACAAATGGATAACGGGTGCCGCACTGAGCAGTTTGTTATTGACCGGCTGCGTATCGAAAGTCACTGAAGCCGAGCAATACTCGGGCTACCTGTCCAACTACAACAACTTGCAGGAAGTCAAAACGGCAAGCGGCGGCACAACAATGCGTTGGGTCAGTCCGTCGTGGAACCCGAATGCCTATGACACGGTGGTGTTCAACAAGCTGGAGCTCTATCCCGCGCCCAAGCCCGATGAGCGGGTCAACCAGCAAACGCTGACCGACATCCAGAACTACATGACCGGTAAGGTCAAAGGCACCCTGGGTCAGAAATACCGTGTGGTTTCCAATACCAGCGCCGCGCCGGTGGGTTCCAACACCCTGCTGATGCGTGCGGCGATCACCGGGGTGAATGCCGAAAACGAAGGGATGAAATGGTACGAAGTGGTGCCGATCGCCGCCGTGGTCGGAGCAACACAGGCCGCCACCGGCCACCGTGATCAGGACAGCACTTTGTTCATCGAGGCCGAGATTATCGATGCGAGAACCAACCAGACGGTAGCCAAGATTGTACGCAAGGTGTTTGGTACAACGCTGGAAAACGAGAGCCAGAAGATCACCGCCCAAGACTTCAAAGCGGCGATAGACAAGTTGAACGTCGATCTCTGGGCGTTCATTCGCAGTTAAGCCTTGATTGAACTGCCAACAGACGTTGGCTCAATACACGTCCAGCAGAGGATGCTGACATGTCTTCCTCTTCATCGCTTCCGTCGCGGCCTATGTCACAGGTCCTCTGTGAAGCCGGGACATAGAAACGATTCAAGGACGCAGCTGAAAGGCATTGCAATCAAATACCAATAACGAGGTGCACCGCAATGAAAGTAATCCTGTCCTGGCTGTCAGTCACATTGATGACGGTGCTGATAAGTGCCTGCTCCGCCGTCGGGTCAACCGATGGCGGCGCCGGTGAAATCGAAATTCGCTCAGGGAAGATCGAGCAGATATCGCTGACGCAGATGCAAACCAGCCACGACAGTGGTGTCGGCGCCGTACTCGGTGGTCTTGGCGGCCTGGCGGTTGGCAGCTTGATCGGGGGCGGCACCGGGCGTGACGTCGCCATGGTTGCCGGCGCGCTCGCCGGTGCTGCTGGCGGTAACTACGCCGAGAAGAAAAAGTATGACCAACCGGTCGAGGCGCAACAGATCATCGTGCGGGTCAACAGTGGCGTGCTGGTATCGGTGACCCAACCGATCAATCCGTCCCTGACTAAAGGCTCGAAGGTGTATATCCAGGGCTCAGGCAATGATGCCCGCGTTGTGTCGCAAGGCAGTTAAGGCTGACTGTTCGGATTCGTAAAACACCGTACCTGCCTTCTTAATAAATTTTGTAGGAGCGAGCTTGCTCGTGATGGACTCAAGAGCGCTGCGTTTATTCTGTAAACACGCGATTTCGTTAACGACCATCGCGAGCAAGCTCGCTCCTGCAAAACCTCCCACCGGCAAAAAAAGCAAAATGGCCAAATGACCATTAGAGGCATGACCAGCGAGAGGCAGAGGCTACTCATGTAGTAGTCACTGCAACGGTAAACTTTACGCCCCTCTTACCTGGACCCGACAAATACTTGACTGATTGGAGAAGTTAAACTTGTAACGCAAGTAACCTCAGCATGAAACAAGACGTGTCAACAACAGAATGGGGGGCTGTTCGCTGCGCTTCAGTTAATTACGACCCACTGCGATTGAGGTATTCAAGTAACTTCTGCTAGTCGTTAGCAGGCTCCCGTTGATAATCGAGGGGCCCGCGGCGATCGGTATCCAGGGAATTCGACATGAACAAGTACATTGAACGACTTTTGCTATCGTCTTTGGTTTTCGGTATTTCCGTTTCCAGTCAGGCCGACGATCAGGCGGAGCTGGCTAAACAGTCATTAAATCCAGTCGCGGCGCTGTACAGCTTGCCCATCCAATACAACTGGAATCAGAAAATGGGGCCCTCCGGCGATGGAATCCAGAGTGTCACCAATATCCAGCCGGTTTTACCCTTCACACTTAATGACGATTGGAATCTGATCTCTCGCACGATCCTCCCGATCATTGATCAGCATGGGCTGGCACCGAGGGGTATCGCCGATAAAAGCGGAGTGGGCGACACCTCGCAAAGCTTCTTTTTCTCTCCCAAAAAGCCGACCGAGGACGGCTGGATCTGGGGTGTAGGCCCCGCGTTGTTGTTACCGACCGGTAGTGATGAGCTACTGAGTAGCGAACAATGGGGGATTGGACCGACAGCGGTGGCGTTGAAGCAGGCCAACGGTTGGACGAACGGTATTCTGGCGAACCACATCTGGTCGCTGGACAACAACCCGGCCAATGACAAGGAGAAGGTCAATCAGACATATCTGCAACCCTTTCTGGTCTATACCACAGCGTCGTACACCAGTTTTGGCATTAATACAGAATCCACTTACGACTGGGAAGCCAGGGAGTGGAATGTGCCGATCAACCTGTTCGTGACGCAATTGTTCAAAGTCGGCAAGCAGCCCATGAGCCTTCAGGTAGGGCCGCGATACTGGGCGGACAGTCCTGAAGATGGTGCGCACGGCTGGGGCTTTCGGGTGGCGTACACGCTACTCTTTCCTAAGTAAAACTATCCGTAAGATTTATTTTTAGCATCAGAGGACACGTTGCTGTCATGTCAGCAGCGTTGTTTGATTTGCTGCTTATACTGACCGAGCAGTCTGAGCTTGCTATCCGTCGTGTTTCTCCTCGATCAGTGTTGCGCTCGCGCCCACCCACATCATGTAAAACAAAGACTTATAGCAAGACAAGGAGCGTTATGAGATATCAAGTCGTGAGCAAACGCGACATTGAATATCGCCTGATTAGTAGTTAGCTGGCCGACTCAATCATCTAATGAAAAAAAATGGAGTTTCAGGTTCATGATAACCACACTACCGAGAACATTTGGCTGCGCGATGGTATTGCTCGCATCCTTTGGATTTACGCTCGCCCAAGCAGCGGACATCACTCCCGCCGAAACGAAAGCCATCGCCGAGGAAGGCTACATCTACGGTCTGCCCATCGTGATGAATTACGCGACCATGTACGACTATGCCGTGGACAAGAACTCCGGCCAGTACAAGGCGCCGTTCAACCACATCCACAGCATGCACAATGTCTTTAGCTACAAGGACACGGCCATCGTCTCGCCGAACAGCGACACGCCGTATTCCTTGATGTTCATGGACCTGCGTAGCGAACCGATCGTACTCTCGGTACCGACGGTGGAGAAACCGCGGTACTACTCGGTGCAGCTAATCGATAACAACACCAACAACTTCGGTTACATCGGCAGCCGTACCACCGGCAGCGAAGCCGGCGATTACATGCTGGTCGGCCCAGACTGGAAGGGCGTGACCCCGCCAGGAATCAAGAAGGTGTTTCGTTCCAGTACACAACTCCTCTTCGTGATCTTTCGCACCCAGCTCTTCAATCCGGCGGACATGCCAAACGTCGAAAAGATCCAGTCCGGTTATGCGGCTCAGCCGTTATCGGCTTATCTCAAGCAGCCCGCGCCGCCTGCGGCGCCGGCGATCAACTTTCCGAAGTTCGACAAGGCCATGGCGAAGACCGACTTCTTCAAGTACCTGGGCTTTGCCTTGCAGTTTGCCCCGGCCACACCGGATGAAGTTGCGATCCGCGCGAAGCTGGCCCGTATGGGCATTGGCGCCGGCAAAGACTTCAACTTCCAGGATCTCTCCGCCGAGCAAAAGGCCGCCGTGGTTGAAGGCATGCAGGCTGGGCATACGAAGGTCCAGAATGCAGTCAATCATCTCGGCACGCAGGTCAATGGCTGGAACATCGTGAGTTCCGGCGGTGATGCCGCGTTCTACAAGGGTGATTGGCTAAAGCGTGCCGCCATCGCACAAGCGGGCATCTACGCCAACGACGCCGAAGAGGCCACCTATCCGATGGCCAAGATCCTGTCCGATGGTACGCCGCTTGACGGCAGCAAACACAACTACACCATCACCTTTCCCGCTGAACAGCTCCCGCCGGTCAATGCCTTCTGGTCGGTGACGATGTACGACGGCAAGTCGCAACTGCTGATCAAGAATCCGATCAATCGCTACCTCATCAACTCGCCGATGCTACCCGACATGAAGAAGAATGCAGACGGCTCGTTGACGCTCTACGTCCAGAAGGACTCACCCGGCGCGGACAAGGAAAGCAACTGGCTGCCCGCACCGAATGATCTGATCTACATGGTGATGCGCCTGTATTGGCCGAAGACGGAAAACCCTTCCGTCCTGCCTCCTGGCAAAGGAACGTGGAGTCCGCCCCAGATCGTTAAAATCAATTGAGCACCTAACGACCGGTTGCAGCGGACCGCGCTGGCGCGCCGCTGCTGAACCGGGGCGTCAGGGTTTCGCAGAGGCCTTGACCGTCCGCTGTCATTACCCAAAGACCAGAGGTGGCCGCAAACCGTATACATTGATGTTTGGACGTTATTTGCACGGCACTCCGTATGCCGCGATTCAACGCAATTGGGTGGATACCCCTCCTCAAGAGGGGGGCGGTGTGAGCACAGCCTGTTCACGATGCTCTCAACGCACCGTGTAAATCCTTCCACCGTCCAACAGAGAACAACAAGCATGTTTTATGAAAACATCGACACCTCCTCCATCAACGACGAGGACCTACCGTGGGTTCCGTTCGCACCTTACAGCGATGAAGTCTTCATCAAATACATCAAATGCGACCCGGTTCGCGGGGAAACCATCACCCTGCTCAAGGCCCCGGCCGGGTCTGCTCTGCCCAAGCACTATCACTCCGGCACGGTCATCGTTTACACCATCAAGGGTGGCTGGAAATACCTGGAGCACGACTGGATCTCGACACAGGGCGGCGTGGTGTTCGAAACCGCAGGTTCCAGCCATACGCCTATCGCGCTGACTGAATACGGCGATGAGCTGATCACCTTGAACATCACCCAGGGCGACCTGCTGTATTACGACGATAACAACAACGTCGTTGCCATCGAGAACTGGAAATCCAGCGTGGATCGTTACCTGGCGTTCTGCAAAGCCAATGATATCGAGCCCAAAGACATCACCAGCTTTGCGGTCTGACCAGCCCTCCAATCTCTCAGCCGTCCGGTGTTCGAGCGGGCGGCTGCGCCGTTGTAATGAATAAAAAACGGAGACACCCATGTCCCAGAAGCTGCAACCCGCCGGGCGTTTCACCCTGAAACTCTGCGCACTGTTGGCCAGCTCGGTCGCATCCGCACAAGACTCGCTGCCCTTCCCGCCGACGCCTTCGGCCAGTGACGCCAAACCGACGCTGCAAGAATCGAAGCACCAGAAACGTCAGTATCAATCTCACCTTCCTGCCGAGGCCCCCAATATTCTGGTGATCATGCTTGATGACGCCGGCTTCGCGCAGTCCGACACCGTCGGCGGCGCAGTCCATACGCCGACCCTGAGTCGAGTCGCCGACAGCGGTGTGCGCTACAACGCTTTTCATACCGCTGCCATCAGCTCCGCAACTCGCGCCGCTTTGCTTACCGGACGCAACCATCACCGAGTTGGCAACGGCGTCATCGCAGAACTGGCCACTGACTGGGATGGCTACACCGGCAAGATAAGCGCCTGATAACTAATGAGGTGGCCAGCATGATCAGCAATCTGAAATATGACATCGAGTTCCGGCGCGAGAAAGCGCTGGAGCTTTCCAGCCAAGTCGAACAGCACCTGGCCACGGGCGGACGCTTCTCCAGAGCAGAGCCAGCTCAGATCAATCCACCACCGGCGGAGCGCTCGGCGAAGATCGATCCCGACACCATCCTCAAGCGTCGGCGGCCCGCCATCACCGCGGCTGAGCGCAAGGCGCTGCGGAAGCTCTCGGAGGAGTCATGAGCAAGCGCAAAGCAAACAACGGCTTCGCCCGGGCCGAACGAAGCTGCCGGGCACTGCTCCGAACCAACCACGTCGCGGTCGTGAACATAGACCCCTGCGGCGCCCAGATCATGGCGAACTGGAAAAGCCGCCGGCAGATCCGAAGTCTTGCGATTGCCAACGCTCTGTTCGACTTCGCCTCGCGGCGCATGCAATCAGGTTAATGCGTTGCAAACACCACACCTACCTCCTCGGCATATTTCAACCATGCTGCCTTGAGCCGCTGTACCGTCTCTGGTCGAGCGGCAGCCAGGTCTGTGGTTTCGCCGCGGTCCTGCGCCACATCGAATAATTGCCATTGCGGTGGCTGCGCGTCGCAGCCAAACCCTGTTTGCGGGCGGATGCCCAACAGTTTCAGGTTTCCCTCTCGGTAATAAGCATTGCCGAACAGTTCACCGGCCAGACTGTCATGACTGTGCGGGCTACCTTCTCCGGCGAGCATTGGCCGCATTGATTTACCTGTAATGGGGTGTTTGCTCTCGTCTGTTGGCACCTCGCTCGGCACAGCGATTCCCGCCAGATCGAGGAAGGTTGGCGCCAAGTCATCAACCCGCGCTATATCACGCTCTACACCCTGACGTCGCAACGCCTTGGGCAGTTGGATGATCGCCGGTACGCTGATGCCACCTTCGGCCGTGGTGCCTTTGAACAAATGGAACGGCGCGGCGCTGACCTCTGCCCAACGCAGTCCGTAATCGATTTGGGACCCTGCCTGACCGAGGTTGGTGTAACTGTTATCCGTGTGCGGGCCTGGCGGATAGAACTGGGTGTGGCTTTCTCCTGCCGCGCCGTTGTCCGACATAAATACGATCAACGTATTGTCGTATTGGCCGCTCTGGCGCAGGTATTCCACCACTCGGCCAACGTTATGGTCGAGGTTATCGATCATGGCCGCGTAGATTTCCATCTTCCGCGCTTCATTACGTTGCTGTTCCGGGGTCAGCTGTTGCCAGCCCGGCAGTTTTGGATTCACCGGGAGCGGATTCGCCGGCTGGGCGTCGCTCGCCATAAGGCCAAGACTTTTCATCCGTTCGATACGCGCCAAACGAACGCTGTCATATCCCTGATCAAACCGCCCTTTGTACTTATCCAGGTATTCCTTGGGTGCCTGCAAGGGCCAGTGCGGAGAGGTGTAAGCGGCGTAGGCAAAAAACGGCTTGCCGTCTTTTTGGCTGTTCTGCAGGTAGCTGATCAGCTTGTCGGTATAAAAGTCCGTGGAGTAGAAATTCTCCGGCAACTCCACCGCTTTACCGTTTTCGCGGTAGTGCACCTGTTCGATTTTTGCCGGGTCAACGCTCGAAGGTTTGAAGTGCGCAGCCCCGCCCTCCAACAGGGTAAAAGACTGCTCAAACCCGCGTTGATCCGGCCCCTGATCCGCTTCCAGCCCCAGGTGCCATTTACCGACCATAAGGGTGTTGTAACCTCCCTCTTTCAACAACTCGGCAATCGAGTAAGAACGTTGATTCAGGTACCCTTCATACCCCGGCTTACCCCGCTGGAACGGCTGCAAGGCTTCAGCCATGGTGCCGAGTCCGGCGAGGTGATTGTCGGTGCCTGACATCAGCATGGAACGTGTTATCGAGCAAGTGGGTGCAGCGTACATGCTGGTGAACTGCAAGCCTTGATGGGCGAGCTCATCCAGCGTAGGTGTGTTGATTTCACCGCCAAAACTACCCAGGTCGGAATAACCCAGGTCGTCGGCCACAATCAGCAAGATATTCGGTTGCTTCGCATCAGCCTTGGCGGCCATGGCCAGGCTGCTACTGAGTGTCAGTGCACCCAACAATAACGTCAGGGGCATGCGCAATAGAGGCATGTTGTCTCTCTTATTGTGATTAATCGAAGACCATGGATTTTGATAGGTGCCCGGCGCGGTGCTTATTCTTCGAATATCGCCACCGCCCGAACAAACCCCGCCGACGCGTGCTTGATCTTGTAGGGGAAACACGACACCACGAACCCGCTGGCAGGCAAGGTTTCAAGGTTGGCGAGCTTTTCCATTTGCCCATAACCGATATCGCGACCGGCTTTGTGCCCCTCCCAAATAATGGAAGCATCTCCGTCAGCGGCAAAACGCTCGCGGGTGTACTTGAACGGTGCGTCCCAACTCCAGGCATCGGTGCCCACAACACGCACACCGCGCTCCAGTAAATACAAGGTGGCTTCACGGCCAATTCCGACACCCGCATCGAGGTAACCCGGTTGACCAAATATTGCGCCGGCACGGGTGTTGATCAGCACAATGTCCAGCGGCTGCAATTCATGGCCAATTCGGGCCAGCTCGGCTTCGATCTCATCGGCGGTCACCACATGCCCGTCCGCCATGTGCCGAAAGTCCAGCTTCACCCCCGGTTGCAGGCACCAATCCAGCGGCAACTCGTCGATGCCAAACGCAGGCTGACCGCCATCAGTGGTCGAGGCGTAATGCCAGGGCGCATCCATGTGCGTTCCACTGTGGGTGGTGATGTGCAGCCGTTCGGCTGCCCAGGATTCATTGCCTGGCATCTGATCGAGTTGCAACCCCGGGAACATTGCCGCCATCTCCGGCCAACCTTGCTGGTGATCCATGTAGTCAATTTTCGGCAACAACGGTGGTGGGTCCGTGTAGGGGTTGTTGTCGAGGGTGACCGAGAGGTCCACAAGACGACGTTTAGGCTTGATTGGCTGCGACATGAATCGTGTCTCCAGTGAGCGACAAGTGGCGTGGGGTGGCGGGATTCAGGGCGTTGCGGATCAGCGTGGCAGCGTTGCCGTCATGGCTGAAACCGGCGGCACGCGCTTGCGGAGTTTTCAGTGGCGGCATGCGCCCGAACAGCGCTTCCAGCTGGATGTCGGCGACATAGCTGATCAGGCTGCGACGTTCCTGCCCATAACTCGCCGCCAATGCGTCCACCACCTGGGCAATCGACAAATGCAATACCGGTAACTGCCACACCCGTTGCGCCCCATGCAAGCCGCTATCCAGTTCTGCAGCGTGGATCAGGTTGTTCACGCAACAACGGGCTGACATCCACCATGCCGTCGCCTCTGGAGATACCGGGCAGCAATAGAATTCACCTTCGGCAAATGCCCGCAACAAATCGCTCATGAATGCCGAGCGCAAGCCATTGGGTTCACGCGGGCGGGCAACGATGCCCGGCAGGCGTAGCACGCGGCCGTCCACTTCCCCACGCCGGCCCAGGTCGATAATGGCGCTTTCGACCATGGCTTTGTGCGTGCCATAAGACAATTGCGGACGCAGCTCGGCCAGCTCGGTCATTTTCGCCGGCAAATGGCCGCCGTACACCGCCACACTGCTGGCGTACACCAGCACCGGCGGCAACGCTTTATTGCGCAATTGGTTGAGCAATTCCAGGCTGGCCAACAGGTTGACCTGGTAACCCAGTTCGAATTTCTCTTCGGCGGCGCCACCAGGGATACTGACCAGATGGAACACCACATCAATGCCGTCGGCCAACACCCGGCGCATCAAGGCCACATCGGTAATGCTGCCGTAATGACGGCGCAAACGCGGGTCCTCCGGCAAGCCTTGCAGGTCGGTATCGAGCACCAACAATGAGTCGATGACCCGACTGCGCAAGCTGCCCCGCGCCAGCAGGCAACGCACCAATTCACGCCCCACAAAACCATTGGCACCGGTAATCAATACTCGCATGTGCCGCTCCTCAGTCCTGAGCCTGAACAACACGTTGATCGATAGCACCGAACAACGACTGGCCGTCGCTACCCTGAACATCCATGTGCACGCGGTCACCAAAACGCATGAAGCCGGTTTGCGCGACACCCTGCTCGATCATTTCAATCGCTCGACGCTCGGCGATGCAGGCTGAACCCACACTGCGTTCGGCATTGGAGACCGTGCCGGAGCCAATCAGCGTGCCCGCGCCCAACCTGCGGGTCAGAGCAGCATGGGCGATCAACTGGCCAAAACTGAAGTTCATCTGCCCGCCGTGAGGATGACCAAACCATTGACCATTCCAGTGCACCTGCAGTGGCAAATGCACACGTCCGTCACGCCAGGCATCACCCAGTTCGTCCGGCGTGATCGCCAGCGGGGCAAAGCTGGATGAGGGTTTGGCCTGCAAAAATCCAAACCCTGTGTGCATTTCCCGTGGGGCCAGGGCGCGCAAACTGACGTCATTGATTTGCAAAATCAACTTGATGTGTTGCAGCGCCTGTTCGGCGGCGCACCCCATGGGCACGTCATCCACCAGCACCACAAACTCGCCTTCAAAGTCGATGCCCTGGCTTTCGCTTGGCAGCGCGATATCGTCGCGGGCGCCAATGAAGTCGTCGCCGGCCCCCTGGTACATCAGCGGCGTGTGTTCGACGCCATCAATGGGGTCAAGGTTGAACGCTTTCTGCATCAGCGCACCATGGCTGAGGAATGCCGAGCCGTCGCACCACTGATAAGCACGCGGCAATGGCGCCATGGCCTGAGCGGGGTCAAAGGCAAAGGCATCCACCGCTTCGCCCGCATTCAGTTTGCTGGCAAAGGCCTGCAAACGCGGTTCCACGCCGCACCAGTTCTCAATCGCCTGTTGCAAGGTGGGCGCCACTGAACCGGCATCCACTGCCCACGCCAAATCCCGCGAAACCACCACGAGTCTGCCATCACGGCTACCATCTTTCAGAGTGGCAAGTTTCATGCGGAGGCTCCTTGTTCACGGTTCAACTCGTCAGCGAAGCGCCCGTCGAGGAGGATGAACACCATGCGCGCCATCGCTTCGGTGCGGTTGCTCCAGGCGTGGTTGGTACCGCGTTGCACCACCACATCGCCGCGTTTGAGGTGCACCTCTTCCTCATCCAGCACCAGCCACACTTCACCCTCGGTGACGATGCCGTAGTCGAGGGTTTCAGTGCGGTGCATCAACTTGTGCCTAGTACTGCCAAGCCCGGTACCCGCGTGGGATTGGCCAATTTCGGCGAATACTGCTGCGGCGTTTTCATCGCTGACCTGGTTCTGAGCACTGTCCGGCGGAATGTCCACCACACGAATGACGCTGCCCTGTGGTCCGGGGCTGAGTTGCAATGGTTTGCTGCTGGGATCACGGGCATTGTCGAGTAACGCCGGGCTGGTGCTGCTGTTCCACAGTTCATGAAACACCGTGCCCGGCACGGCCAGCAGCGGAAACACGTTCGGCGTCGGCCCATTGCTGGCGACGATGGCCTGACCCTGTTGATCGTGACCGGTGACTACTCGTTTGAATTCAGGAAGCGCTTGCATGGAGAATCCTCGTTCAATTTCCGTCGCCGATGGTAGTGCCACCGACAACAATGTTCGCGTCGCCCAACAGACCGCCGAGTCGGGGCACGGCCAGACACAACACCGCCACTAACAGTTGCACCCCACCCACAATGGCCAAGGCACGCGGCAGCGCCGTGGCGGTACCTTGGGTCATGCCCAGAACCACCAGGGGGCTGATAAATTCGCCGGCGAAGATGGCGGCGGTAAAACACCCCGCCGCCCGCCCGCGTTGATGGAAATTGACTTGCGCCATGATCCAGGTGATCAGCGTCGGCAACATCAAGCCAATGCCCAGGCCGTTGATCGTCACAGCGACCACGACTTGCACATGGCTTAAGGCGTCAGACATCAACAATCCGCCGATGCCCGCCAGTACATAGGCGATCAGCAGCATGTGCTGCCCGCGCATCCCACTGAACAAACGAAAACTCAGTGCACCGACGAGCACGCCCAGTTGATTGGCGCCCATGGTCATACCGATTTGTTGCGGGGCATCCACCTGCAGCAGGTTGAGGAGATAACCGACCTGCACCGGCACGATAAACAGGCTTAAACCTGCCAACAGCGCGAGCACGTACATGGGTGTGAGCGCGCGCCATGGAAATTTGCCTGTCGGCACCGCCTGTGTTGCTTGCTCCGGATGTGGGCGTGCCTGCGGCTCCCACAACTGCCAGGCCATCAGCGGCAGGAAAATCAAACCCACTGCGTACAACGCAAACGGCGTACGCCAGTCGTTTTGCCCAAGGAAGCCACCCAGCGCGATAAAAACCGCAGCGGACAATGAGGTGGCGACCATCTGCAAGGCGAACAAACGTTCACGTTTGGCGCCGCTGTAATAGTCGCCCATCAGCGTGGTGCAGCAGGTCATGATGCCCGCCTCGGCCAAACCGATACCCGCACGGCTGAGCACGATCCCCTGCAGGGAGTCGAGCCAAAGCGGCAGCACGCCGCAGAGGACGTACAGCAACATACTGGCCAGCAGCAATGGTTTGCGCCCCAGCCTGTCGGCGATCAGCCCGGCGAACGGCGCCAGCACCGCAATCACCAATGCCGGCAGGGTCAGCACGATGGGGACCAGCACGGCGGTGCCGGCCACATCGGCAAAATGCGCCTGCATCCGTGGCAACACCGGGGCGAGCAATACGGCGCCAAGCACAGGCAAACAGCTTCCCAGCAACAGCAACAGCGATTGCGGCAACCCGGCTTGTCGGGTGGGGGTTTCTACGAAAGGATTAGCGACCATGGCAGTGATCCTTGATGCGCAGGTGGTGTACGTTCGCAACAACTGGCGTGTCAGAACCCGCCACGTTGGTCGCACTCCCCGGTACAACCGCTTCGGCCGGAGCGCCGCGTGCAGGTAACAGGAAGTACGCCAATGCCGGCAGCAACACCAAGGCACCGACCATGTTCCAGATGAACATGAAGGCCAGCAGCACACCCATATCGGCCTGGAACTTGATGGGTGAAAACGTCCAGGTCGCCACGCCAATGGCCAGGGTAATACCTGTCAGCATCACCACTTTGCCGGTGGACACCAGGGCGCGATAATACGCTTCGGACAGGCTCGCCCCCTGGCGCAAATGCCCCAGTAGAATGCTCATCACGTACAACGCATAGTCGACACCGATACCGACACCCAAGGCGATGACGGGCAGCGTGGCGACTTTCACCCCCATGTTCAGCCAGACCATCAACGCTTCGCAGAGAATGGACGTCAGCATCAGAGGAATGACCGCGCAGAGCGTCGCGCGCCAGGAACGGAAGGTGATCAGGCACAGCACAATCACCGCGCCGTAGACCCAGACGAGCATCTCGCGGTTGGCTTGTTTGACCACGATATTGGTCGCCGCTTCGATACCGGCGTTACCGGCGGCCAGAAGGAACTGCACCTCGTCGGTATTGTTCTCGGCGGCAAATTTTTCCACGTGGTCGACCAAGCGGGTCAGCGTCTCGGCCTTGTGGTCGGTGAGGTAGGCGTACAGGGTCAACAGACTGCAGTCTTCGTTGTACAAACCACGCGGCGCACTGGCGGTGATCATGTTGAGCATCGCCTGGTTGTTCTGTAGCTCGTACCACTTCGGGTTGCCTTCACTGAGGCCGACCAGCATGCGACGGTTCAGCAACGCCAGTGAGTTGGTCGAATCCACACCCGGCAAAGCGCGCAACTGCCAGTCCAGGGCATCGACCTTGGCGAGGATGTCGTAGCGCGCACAACTGCTGGCTGGCGTTTTCACCATCACCGCAAACAGGTCGCTACTGGCACCGTAGTGACGGGTCAGAAAGGCATCGTCCTGGTTGTAGCGCGAGTCCGCACGCAGCTCCGGCGCACCGACGTCGAGGTCGCCGATTTTCAATTGCAGGCCCACTAGAAAGCCGACAACCGCCAACGCAAGGCTGATGGCGATGCACAAGCTGGCCCAACGACGATGGGTGAACAGATCAAGAAAGCGCCAGAACCCATGGCGCGCCTGACCCGATTGTTCGGCCTGTTCGCTCTTGAGGCTCAGTTGTGCCGCACGGGGAGAAACGCCGACATACGAGAGCAACACCGGCAGCAGAATCAGGTTGGTGAAGATCAGCACCGCGACGCCAATGCTGGCGATCACCGCGAGGTCTTGAATGACCTGGATCTTGATCAGCATCAGCACTGCAAAACCTACGGCATCACACAGCAACGCCGTCAGCCCGGCGAGGAACAAACGCCGAAAGGTGAAGCGCGCAGCCACCACCCGGTGCATGCCACGACCGATGTCTTGCATGATGCCGTTCATCTTCTGCGCCCCGTGGCTCATGCCAATCGCAAACACCAGAAACGGTACCAGCACGGAATACGGGTCCAGTTGGTAGTCCAGCAAGGGCAGCAAACCGAGTTGCCAGACCACCGCGACCAGCGAGCACAACACCACCAGCACGGTGCTGCGCAGGCAACGGGTGTACCAAAACAGCACGGCGGTGGTGATCAGGATCGCGACGGCAAAGAACAGCAGAATCTGTTTCAGACCGGCAATCAGGTCGCCGACTTTTTTCGCGAAGCCGGTGATGTGAATGTCGATTTTTGCGCTTTGATGGGTGCTGCGCAGCGTCTCCAGCTGTTCGGACAGGACCGCGTAATCAAGTACCTTGCCGTCAGAGGTGGTTGCCAATAACGGCACGTAAATAATGCTGGAGGTCTGGTCGAACGCCACCAGCTGACCGAGTTCATTTGAGCGTTGCACATTGCGGCGCAACGCATCGAGGTTGGCTGCGGTGCCGCTGTAGTCATCCGGTATCACCGGACCGCCATCAAGGCCGTCTTCGGTCACCGCGACCCAACGGGTGGCAGGTGTCCATAACGACTTCATGTAAGCCCGGTCGACACCCGGCAGCAGGTAGAGTTGGTCGCTCATGGCCTGCAGGGTTTTCAGGTACTCGGCGTCGTAGATGCTGCCTTGCCGGTTGGCCACCACAATGCGCAGGGCATTGCCTAGACCGGTGAGCTGTTTCTGGTGCTCAAGGTAGTTGGCAATGTACGGCTGTTGTGTGGGGATCATCTTTTCGAAGCTGGCATTGAGTTCAATGCGGGTGGCTTGGTAACCCAATACCAGGGTTGTCAGCACACACACCAGCAGCACCCACAGGCGGTGATTGAACAGCGTGCGTTCCACCACCGAACCGGAGCGTGGATCGAAATTCGCCAGGCTTTGCGTGGCGTTGTCGAAAGACTTCATAACCTCACTCCGAAGCGGTAACGATTGACGGCGAAAGGCGCGTCAACCCAGTGAAACCCGCCAGCACCAGGCTGCCATCGGCGGCCTGAACAACACTGGAAACGGGCTTGCCGAGCGGTTTGCCATAAGGTTGGAGCAGTGCACCGGGCTGGCTGTTGGTGCGGAACAAGGCGCCGGTTTGATTGACCAGCAACAACTGGCCATCATCGGTGCGGATTGCATCGCTGAACGACACCGGCATCGACACGGGCGCTGGCTGGAAGCTCTCGCCCAGGTCGCGGGAGGAAAACGCATTGCCCTTCAGGCCGGCCACCAACAAGGTGCCGTCATCGCGCAATTGCAGGGTGAAAAAGCTGCCCGCGTAGGGGCTTTCCAGCTGAGTGAATGACTTGCCGGCATCGTCCGAGCGCGCGAGGTAACCCTGCTCGCCGGCCAAAAACCAGTGTTCTCCCTGTTGAGCGATAGCGGACAAGTGCGCGCCCATCGGGTTGTCGATTTGCCCCATGATCGAATGCCAGGTGGTGCCGCCATCGTCGGTGTGAAAGGCCAAGCCGTACGCCCCGACAATCGCGCCGTGTTGGTCATCCACGAACTGCAGGGCAAGAAACGGCTTGTCAGCGCCCTCCCCGACATAGCGTTCAGCTGTTTGCACACGTGCGGCGGCTGCATCCTGGTCGTTGGCGGCAGGCAATTGCTCCCTGGCAGCGGCCAGCTCAAGTTGCGCCGCACGCAAGCCATCCAGTTGCACGCCCCAGTGTTCGCCCCCGTCGCGAGTGGCCAATACTGCACCGCCATGCCCCACGGCCCAGCCCGTGCTGGCGTTGACGAACTGCACCGCCGTAAGGCTGACCGAAACCGGCACGGCGACCTGACGCCAGCTTGCGCCGTTGTCATCGGAAAGCAGCACGATGCCCCGCTCCCCCACCGCTACCAGTCGCTTCCCCGCCCGGGTCAGATCCAACAGCACCGAGGAGGTTGCTTGCGGCACCAGCATCGCCGGGGTGTTCAGTACTTCGCCCACCGCTGCGGCCTGCGCCAGGCTCAACGGCATCGCCAGAGGCAATGCCATAAACCACATCAGCCGACCAACCACCTGACAGATTCTGTTCATTACCGACCTCGAAAAACCCGTAAAAACCGGATCGCGCTCCGCAAACCACGATCCGGTCTGACTCAACGAACCCCGGCACCCGCCATCGCTGCAGGCGAAAACTCCGAAGCCTTGTAGCGATCCACCAAGCCGTACTGCTCTGGCAAACCGGTGTAGACGTTCTGGATAAACCAGGCACCTGAGGTCAGGTCATAAAAGCCCGAGGACAATTGCGCTTGAGCCGGCAGGTCCGGCATGACTGCCGGCAACGACCACAGGGTCTTGGCCAGTTGGCCGTTGGCGTCCCAGCGGTCGCCCAGCATCGCTTGCCAGGTGTCTTCATCGAGGTAGTAACGGCCCTTCGGCAACTGGTGACGTTTGCCCGGCGCCAAGTCCGCCTCCACGACCCAGACCCGGTGCAGTTCCCAACGCACGTAATCGGGGTTCATGTGGTGTGCGAGGAACAGGTCCTCAGGTTTGCTGGCGGTTTGCACCTTGTTGGTGTTGTAGGGGATGTACATCTCCTGCTTGCCCACCAGTTTCCAGTCGAAGCGGTCCATGCGGCCCTGGAATACGCTCAACTCGTCGAACGACATCACGCCGGCAGTGGCGGGTGTCGGGGTATCGCAGCAGGCATTCGGCAGCTTGCGTACCCGGCGTTGACCGGTCAGGTAAACGTGCGCCTGGGACAGGTCGCCATTGATGTTGGTGCGGCCCATGATCTGCTCGCCGGCGCGCAACGGTGGCCCGACGTTGAGCAGACGGAACAGCCAGTAATCACCGGCAAACGTCTCCGGCGACCCTTCCTGGTAGTAATACGGCATTTCCTGAATGGCCTTGCCATCGGTGGTCATCACCTGTTTGCCATCGGCGGTCATCAGGTAGTGACGAAAGTGCATCGCCACCGAGGTGCCGCGCCAGTTCAGTACGTGGTTCCACATGGCTTCGGCGCCATTGCTTGGCACCGGGAACGGGATGCCGCCAAACGCGCCTTGCGGTACGGGACCGGCGCTGCTGTCGACCAGTTTGGCGCGGGTAGCGTTTTTCAGGGTGTTGTCATACACCCACTGCGGTGCGGCGGCCGTGCGCCGGGTCGGGTAAACATCAATGCGGTAGGTGTCCGGGAAACGCTTGAACATTTCCTTGGTGCCATCGCTGAGCTTGCCGGCGTATTGCGCGAGATTTTTCGAGGTGATGCTGAACAACGGTTTGTCCGCGACAAACGGATCCGAGCGTTTTCCGCCTTCCTTGTAGGAGGGATCGACCTTGGTGTAACCACCGTCCCAGGCGGGAATGGAACCGTCAGCGTTGCCGGCACGTTCAGCACCGAAAGGCGTCAGGCTTTTCGAGAGTTTCGCCGCGTCTTCAGCCGTCGCTGCCACGCTCATCTGACTGCAAATGGCCAGGCTGCCCAGCAGCGCGAAGCAAAGGGCTTTGAGCTTGAACGCTCCGGTCTTTTTGTTGTGGGTCATGCGCAAGTCCTCTTAAAACGTGGTCTTGACGGAGAAAGACAAGTAGTCCCGGTCTTTCAGCGATTGCTTGAAATTGAACTGGTTGGCGCCATTGAGGTTGGTGTCCTCGGGGCCGTAGTAGTGTGTGTAAGTCAGGCCCGCGGTCACGCGGTCCAGGTAGGTGGCGGTAATGCCGATGTTCATATCGCCACCGTTGTCCGGACCGAACGAGCTGACCACCGCGGATTTGCCCAGGGGGAAGTAGCTGAGGCCGACCGGGATGCCGATATCGACGCCCGAGAAAAACTGGCGGTAGGTCGGGGTGTAAACCACCTTGAAACCGAGACCGTCATCGGTGGCATTGGGGTCAAGCGCTGCACGGTTTTTAGTGACGCTGAGCAGACGGTTCCAGGCCACCTCACCGACGAGTCCCGACTCATTAGCAATGAAGTTCGGCCCGAACGAAGCCAGCACGTTGAGGTTGATGTGGGCGGTACGGCCGACGGCATAAAGCGGGTTGTTATCGTTATCAGCGTCAACGCCAGGCAACACGGTTTGACCGTTGGAAACCAGCGGCATGTTCCAGCGCATCGAGGCTTCACCGGCGAAACTGTATTCATCCACAGTGGTGGAAAAACTGGCGCCCAGGGCGCGGATGTCTTCCGGGTACACCCAGTAATACTCACCGACTTGTCCGGTACTGAAGTTCGGCGCCCCCGCGGAAGGTTTGAGATACAGCTTGGGGGTTTTGTCGTTGTACTGGATAGCGTAAAGGCCGTATTCGACGGTCTCCGCGCTGTATTTCAACTGCAGGCCACCCTGCCCTGAGCTTTTCGCTTCCTTGTCATTGCCATGGAAGAACGCCGCCGGGCTGTTGGCATTACCACCGAGGAATGCTGGAAAAGGTGCCCCGACGATCAAGCGTTCGTTGCCTTCGCCGATGGTGTCGCTGGTGGAGAAATAACTGCCCGCACCCGGCAGGCGCGTCTCTTCCCATTCGAGTTGGTAGAAGGCGCCGAGCGACACGGCGTCGGTCAGTTGAAAAGTCCCCGACAGCTGATTGACCGGACGGGTGATTTCCTTGAACTGGGTGTTAGGGACGGACTGCGCTTTGACCACGTCGACCGGCCCCATGCCACCGGCAATGCCGTTGGCACCGAAGAACAGGCTCTCACCCCAGATCAACCCGTGGCGACCGGCACGCACTGACGTGGCGTGATCACCCAGCTCGCCGTTCCAGTACACGAATGCATCAAGCAATTCGCCGTCACCGCCGTGCAAGTGGCGAGTGTCATCGGTAAATTCGTCATAGGCCACGGAACGGGCGTTGGCGCGTGCCGGATCAGTGTTGTCGTTATCTTGCTGATATTCGGTGTCGTACCAGGCGGCGCCACTGAGGCGGGCGCCGACGTTTTTGAAGGACATATCCAGTTCGGAAAGGATGTCCGTGCGGTTGGAGATCAGGCCTTTTTTAAAGGCACGATCACCGTCATCCTGGTTGAGTGACACCTGCCCTTCAGTCAGTTTGCTGCTGGGATTCTGGGCGCGCCATGCGGCGCTGTACTTAAACGTGTTATCCCAACGCAGGCTGAAATCCGGATTGCCGGTATCCACTTGAAAGGCATGGGCAGCCTGGCTGCACAGCACCAACGCCGCCGCCAAACTGAAACCAAAGGGTGCAGACGTGCAGACCGAGCGACGCGCGAGCGTCGCAGTCGTGGAATTGACCATCGCGTTAACCTCTTGTTTTTATAGTGGTAACTGCTGTGGATGCGTTGAATCAGATAGGCTCGGCCGTGCGAGCGAGCATCTGCTTGACCAAGCCAATGCGGTCGAAGTCGCGGTCGTGCTGCATCTCTTTGTCGCCGGCCAACACCGAGCTTTCGCTGATGTATTTGCAGCGCTCGAAACGGCGGTCCATGAAGCGCTTGAGCTGTTGCTCAATACTGCCTTCACCGGTCAGTTCTTCACTGAGCACGATGGCATCTTCGATCGCCATGCCGGCCCCCTGCCCGAGGTGCGGCGTGGTGGCATGGGCCGCATCCCCGATCAACAGAACGCGGCCGCGATACCAAGGCTCGTCGACGAAAACCACTTCCATTGGCTTGTAAACCACTTGGCTGCTGTCGGTGATTTGTTCACGCAGTTCGCCGATCAGGCCGGTAAAGCCTTGCAAGCGCTGACGCATTTGCTCGGCCAGGGTGGCCGGGTCCATCCAGGGGTTGGTGGGTTCGTGGGAGGTGAGGAACAGGTACATCAGGTCACCGGCCAACGGCACCAGCCCGGCATTGCCGTCGGCGCTCTGGTAGTTGGCGAGGTGATCGATGTGCGGATCGCGTGGGAAGTTGTAGCGCCACACAGCCTGGCCCGTGAACCTGGGTGTGTACGTATCGCCAAGCAGCAGGTCGCGAACCTTTGAGAACAAACCATCGGCACCCACCACCAGGTCGTAACCGCCGCTGCTGCCATCGGTGAACAGCACTTCAACGCTGTCGCCAAGGTCCTTCAGGGATTCGACACTGAGCCCCAGGCGTACGTTGGCGCCCAGTTCGAGGGCGGTTTCGCTGAGCACTTTATGCAGCGCCAAACGGGAGATGCCAACGTTCGCCGGATAGGCAGGTCCTGCCAGACGCTGACCCGGGATGCGCGCCAGTTGCTGACCGGCCGGGCCATAGATGGCGACGTCTTCAAAGGCATACGCGGCATCGAGATAACCATCGAGCACGCCCAGCTTGGCCATCTCGCGAACCACATTGCTCTGCTGGATGATGCCGACACCGTAAACCGTCCACTCTGACTTGAGCTCGATCAGGTCGACCTCAATGCCCTTGCGCCGCAGTGCGATGGCCGCACACAAGCCACCAATCCCACCACCCACGATCAGAACTTTGTTCACTGCACTCATGGCTTACTCACTTTTTATTCTTGTGATTCGATGCAGCGCCGGGCGCTGCGTCGTTAGGTCCAGCTTCCGGTCAAAGCAGGGATTTGACTAATCGCGAGTAGGGATGCGATGTATCGCCAAACGCGATACCTCAACCGACCCCGACAACGCGGTAGATCCAGGCATTTCCAGCACCAGCCAGCCCTCCTCCAGACGCCATGGCAACGCGTCCAGACGCTGGCCCAGACACGGGCCGTAGACACATTCGCCAGTGCTCGGGAGAAACTGCGCACCGTGGGCGTAACAGACAATCAACTGGCCGTCGGCCGACAAAAACCGGTCCTTTCGGTACTCCAGGCGCACGTCCAGATGTGGGCAGCTGTTGCGATAAATCCGCACTTGCCCCTCGTGCACCAAGGCAAAAATACTGTCCTTGCCACGCTGCAACGGGTCGAAACCGCGCGCCTGCCCTTCTGCCAACTCGTCCATCCGGCACAGAAAAAAATCGCTGTGGCTCATGGTCAACACCCGCACTCAGCCGTGCTTGGGTGGCGGGCCGCCCGGTGCCCATTTTTCTTTCGAGTTGAACAGGAACAGCTGCGAGTTATCCGCCGACAGTGGCGCACGGCGCGCCTCCCAGGCGTCATCGTGCTTGTCCATGTCGGCGTCGTATTCGATGTGGCAGCCCAGCGGACTGTTGAAATACCAGAACCAGTTGGAGCCAAAGAGGTGGCGGCCAGGGCCCCAGAAACTGGTCCAGCCTTTTTGCTCGAAGCGCGTACCGGCCAACAACACTTCGGTGCCGCTGCCCATGTGGAAGGTGAAGTGTTCGCAGCCCTTCATGTGCGGTGGAGTCTGGATCATGAACAGGCAATGGTGATCATCGGAACCCGCCGGGCGCATGAACGGCCCGGCGCCGATAAAGGTGTCTGTGGTTCTGAAGCCCAGGCGTTCGGCATAGAAAGCTTCGGCCTTGGCCGCGTCGGGGACGAAATACACCACGTGCGACAAGGTGCGCGGGGTGGCATTCATTTCGAGGGTGATACCTGGTTGATTAAGCGGACGCTGTGGCGCATGGCCGGCGGCGTTGGTCAGGTCGTCCGGAGCGCTATACGCCTTGCGGACAGTGACCTGGAAAGCAATCGCAAAACCCATGTCGTCGACACTGTGCAACACGCCGTTGCCGTCACGGGTGACCTGGCGATCTCGCGCCAGTTCATCTTCGATGGCATCGAGGTCGGCAGCGCTGGCGACGCCATAAACGGTTTCGCGAATCGACGGCGCTGGACCAATGGCCGCCGGCAAGTCGGGATCGTCCGACCGTCGAATGATCACGGCGGTACCGTCCAGTGCTTCGAAACGCCCGCCGTTGCTGTCGACAGCGACAGGGGCCAGGCCGTAGTCACGCAGGCAATCGGTACAGGCTTGGATGTCATCGACGCCAAAGATTAGGGCATCAAGGCCAAGGATGTTCATGGCTACCACTCCATTGAAATTAGTATCCGGACGAAGCTGCCGCAGGCTCGATAGGCCCGTCAGTGATGCAAGGCGTCCGGTGGTGGTGTCGGCAAGGGCGCCGACTGCCACGAAGATTGCCGGGCGGTTTGGCAACTGACTAATCGTGTGTCGGGATGCGACCTATCAGAAAACGCGATACCAGAAAATCTGGGGGCGCAGGTTTTTGGGGAGAGGAAAAGAAACAGCGGGAGGTTGACGCGCTGATGTATTCATCCGAATGTATCGCCAAAATAAATACAAAAAACGGACATGCCTGATGCGTTTTAACCACCTGGATTTGAACCTGTTGGTCGCACTCGATGTGCTGCTCGAAGAACAGAACATCACCCGCGCCGCCGAACGCCTGCACATGACGCAGTCTGCCACCAGCGGTGTATTGGGACGCCTGCGTACCTATTTCGAAGACGAACTGCTGGTGCAGGTCGGCCGAAAAATGCAGCTCACGCCCTATGCCAGGGAGCTCGCCACGCCCATCCGCGAGGTGCTGTTGACGATCAAGTCATCGATCACCGCCAAGCCCGTGTTCGACCCCACCACCAGCAAACGTCACTTCCGCCTGGTGACCTCGGATTACCTGATCAGCGTGCTGTTTGCCCAGGTCATACAAAAGATCCACCAGGAAGCGCCCAACATCACCTTCGAGATGCTCGGCCCCAGCGACAATTCCGGTGAGTTGCTGATTCGCGGTGAGGTTGACCTGATGATCGTGCCCGAGCGCTACATCATCGACGGCCACCCCCACAAGCTGCTGTTCGAAGAGGAACACGTCTGCGTGGTGTGGGACGGCAATACCCAGGTCGGCGACAGCCTGACCCTGGAGCAGTACATGGACATGGGCCATGTTTCCGTCGGTTTTGGTCGCAGCCGGCACTTGAGCATCGAAGAGTGGTTCATGAACCAGTACGGTTTCAACCGCCGTCTCGAAGTCATTACCAACGACTTCAACACCCTGCCGCAGCTGGTGGTAGGCACCCAGCGCATCGCCACCATGCACCAGCGTCTGGCACGGCTATACGCCCAGCACCTGCCGCTGCGCATCCTCAATCCACCGGTGAAGATCCCTGTCATGCGCGAGGTCATGCTCTGGCACCGCAGTGTCGAAGGCGACCCGATGCACCGCTGGCTGCGCGAACGCATCAGCGAATTTATCCAGCACCTGGAAAACCCTTCTATCGCCGGTCGCGATACCTCCCATCCCGAGGCACGATTGGCCAAATAGTCGGAGCGTCCTTAACGTGCCTTGTGAACGTCAAGACAATCACAAGGACAACAACCATCATGTTCCGTTACTTTCCAACCAATTATGTGTGGAATCTTTCTGTCGACTTGGCCATAGAGATGGGCGCCCGCATGGGCGAAATCGAAGAGATGTGCGCGCCATTACAGGAAGCCGCGCAGCAGCCCGACGCCGCGGGAACCAAAGCGTTCCGCGAAACCTGGGCGAAGATGGCTGACAAACTATGTGGCCTGGCTGAGGAAGATGAAGGTAATGGCCGGCTGCTGTCCGCAGGCGAAAAGTACAACCGCGCCGCCACTTATTACCTCACTTGCGAACGTTTGCAGGCCCATGGCGCGCCGGGCCGGACTGAGTTGTACCAACGCTTTTTGCAGACCTTCAAACGCGGTATCGAGTTGTCACGCGAGAACTGCGAACGCGTTGAAATCCCCTACGAGGGCAAACATATTTCCGGCCTGCTGGTGCGTGCCGAAGGCGTGACCGGTCCGGCTCCGATTCTGGTGCAGGTCAACGGACTGGATTCAACCAAAGAAATGAAATACCGCGTCGGCCTGCCGGCCTGGTTGGCGAAACGCGGTATTTCATCGTTGATCATCGACCAGCCTGGAACAGGTGAAGCCCTGCGCCTGCATAACCTGATTGCCCGTTTCGACAGCGAGCATTGGGCTAGCCGCGTGGTCGACTGGCTGGAAACCCGAAGCGACGTGGATGCCAAACGTATTGGCCTGGAAGGCGTCTCTCTCGGAGGCTATTACTGCCCGCGTGCGGTGGCGTTTGAACCACGGTTTGCCTGCGGCGTGGTGTGGGGCGCAAACCATGACTGGCGCGATGTGCAAAAACGTCGCCTAGAAAAAGAAGGCAGCTTCCCTGTACCGCACTATTGGGCGCACGTGTGCTGGGTGTGGGGTGCAAAAGATATGGATGAATTCATGGCCATCGCCGAAAACGTGCATCTGGATGGTGTACTCGATCGCATAAAGGTGCCGTTCCTGGTGACCCATGGCGAGAAGGACTCGCAGATACCACTGAAGTGGGCACAGCGTACTTATGAGCAACTGATCAACAGCCCTAAACGAGAGCTGAAGATCTTCACCGAACGCGAAGGTGGCGTGCAGCATTCCAGCTTCGATAACAGCATCAACGCGGGTCACTACATCGCTGACTGGATTGCCGAAACGCTGGGTGGACACACCGCCTGATAAGCTTCGCGAAGCATAAAAAACGCCGGATAACCCTAGGGTTTCCGGCGTTTTGCGTTGACTGGTATACGAATTCAGTTGGGCGCACGTGTGCCATGGAACGAGCTGATCTGCCAGCCTTCGGCTCCGAGCGACCAGACCTGCGTGGCAAAGCCTTCACCGCGAATCGACTGGTCACCGCCCCGTTTACGCAAAGTGTTGCACTGCGTACCGGTCATGACCGCCAGATGGTCGCCGTAGAAGCGAATCAGCAATTCGCCACGTTCAATGTCCAGATACTCCACGGCGCTTTTTGCGTATTCCAGGTAGTCCGCCTTGTCTTGCACCAATCCTGTGGTGTGCACATACACCAGGTCATCGGCGAACAGTTCGGCGACGCGCGAATAATCTTCCTCAACCAGGGCCCGGCGGCGTTCTTGCTCAAGTGCCAGGAGTTCGGATTTTACAGTGGCGGTGGTCATATGAATGGCTCTCTGTGGATGACGAGCGCGCACCATAGACGCCCGACCCGGCTGATAAAAAATCGCCGATCATGATGCCTGCCATCGAGACTCGCGATACTCGCACCTTGAGGTCACTCATTGTTGCAAAAGCCCCGGTACTGCTGACGTACCGCAGCTATTGATGCCATCAATACGCGCGCATTGATGCAAGTTGCTGGTGGTGACGAGGGCCCCGCCCTAGCCTCGCTTCGCATAACAATCCGCAAAGTGAAAACGCCATGAACGCCCTGCACCTGAAATGCCAGACCTTGTTTGACGGTACTGGCCTGGAAACCCGTCAACAGCAAACACTGGTCGTAGAAAACGGTCTGCTGTCGTATGTCGGCCCAACAGCCCTGGCGCCACAACCGCAACCGGGAGACACCCTGCTGGAGGCCGGGGATAATTTTGTCATGCCAGGCCTGGTCGATGTGCATACCCATCTGGCCTTCGGAAACGCGCAGAGCGAAGAAGACATCGATATCTGGACCAGTGACGAGTTCCGCGCTCTGCGGGGCATGTTCTTCGCCCAACATGTGCTGGCCGCGGGTGTGACCAGCATGGTCTGCCCGGGCGATAGCGGCCAGCTCAGCATCGCTGTGCGCAATGCAATCGGCGCCGGTTTGTTCGAGGGCCCGCGCATTGCAGCCAGCAGTCGGGTCATTACTAATCGGCAGAGCCTAAACGACTGGTTCCCAAGCCGTGTGGGGGCTCCGGAGTATTTCACCGCGCGCCTGGTCACCAGCCGCAGCGAGGCATTGGCGGAAATCCGCAAACAGGCCAAGGATGGCGTCGACCTGATCAAGATCGCCATGGATGGCACCCACCGCCGCCCGAATGGCGAAATCATTGCTGCCTTCACCGCTGAAGAAACCTATGAGATGGTTGAAGAGGCACACCGCCTGGGCTGCAAAGTGGCGACTCACGCCTATGGCCGCGAAGCGGTGATGTACGCCGCCCGCGCAGGCGTTGATCTGGTGTTCCATGCCTTTTACATGGACGATGCGTGCATCGAAGCCTTGCTCGAAGCCGGCACCATCCTCGCGCCGACCATGACGTTCCCTCAAAACACCGTGGACTTCTGCCAACCCCACGATCCGGCCATTAGTACCGGCTACGCCGGCTACTGCGCACGGACCCTGGAAGTGGGTTCGGCCGTGCTCAAACGGGCCAAGGCTGCAGGAGTGCCTTTCGCGTGTGGCAGCGACAGCGGTTTTGCGGTGACGCCTTACGGCGAGTGGCACGCTCGTGAGTTGGAACTATTGGTCACCCGTCTCGGCTTCACCCCGGCAGAAGCGTTGTATGCCGCCACGGCTGTCGGCGCACGCTGCATGCCGCGTGGCGAGACCCTCGGCTCCCTCGAAGTGGGCAAGCAAGCGGACTTCCTGTTGCTCGACGGTTCACCGTTGCACGACATCCGCATTCTACAAGACCGCTCGCGCCTTAACGCCGTGTACAAGGCCGGCCAGCCCGTGCGCATGGAGCGCAGCCCCTACAACCCAAAACAGGTGTCTGATTTCAACTCGCTGAAATGGACAGACCTTTACACCCGCGACCGTGTTGCCCAGTTGGGCAAGTGGGCTCAATGAGGACCAACGCCATGCAGCAACTCGACTTATTGACCGCCACCCACATCGCCAGCAGCGCTATCCGCATCGCCCGAGAATCGGGGGTTAAACCCTTGGCTGTCGCCGTGCTGGATGCCGCCGGGCATCCGCTGGCCGTCTTGCGCGATGAGCTCGCCAGTTTTCTTCGGCCACAAATCGCCACCGGCAAGGCCCGTGGCTGTCTGGGAATGGGTTTTGGTGGGCGCGAACTGGCGCGGCGCGCTCAAGCGATGCCGGCGTTTTTCGACGCTATAAACAGCCTGACTGGCGGCGAAGTTATTCCCGTAGCGGGCGGTGTGCTGATTCGCAATGTTGAGGGGCTGGTTCTCGGGGCCATTGGTATCAGCGGCGACACTTCGGACAATGACGAACGATGCGCCTTACAGGCTATCGACCAGGTTGGACTGGTGGCGGATAACGGCGATCAGCTGCCCTGCTGATCAAGCAACGCGGCCTGTTCCAGCAAGAGGCCGCGAAACCACAGCATGGCCGGGTCATGGTCTTGATACGGATGCCATTGCAACACCTGAACGGCCTCGGGAAAAGCCAGCGGTGTTGGGTGAATACGCAGTGGATAATGCTGAGCGAAGCGCTGCGCCTGTCGACGGAATACGGTGGCGATTCGCGCGGTACCAACGATAAATTCGGGCATCAGTACGAAGCTTTCAAGGGCCACCGCCACTCGCCGTTGAACACCCAGCTCATGCAGGTGCACGGCATCCATCGCCAAATTTCGGCCATCGGCAAACTCGCGAACCACGTGCTCCGCGTCGCAATAGTTGGACAGGCTCAAACCGTCGGCGAACGGCGACTGCCGAGCGCAGACAATGCAACAGAGCTGATCACTCATGAGCGGTATGTGGGGATAAGCCGGGTTCACCCTGCGCTGCGGCACAACCACGCAATCACTGCGACGATAATCGAGCGCTTCGCTGACCACATCACCGTCACGCGGTACAGGCAAATCCCGCAGGCTCAAGCGCACGCCAGGTGCAACGCGGGCCAATTCAAGACTGACCGCTGGCAGCAGCACACCAGCCACGTAGTCAGAAGCCACCAACGTGAAATGCCGAGTGCAATGGGTCGGTTCAAAATTGACCGGCGCATCGACAATCTCCCGCGTCAGTGCCAGCGCTAGACGCACTTTGGGCAGCAACTCCAAACCCAATGCCGTGGGTTCCAGGCGCCGCCCTACCTGAACCAGTAACGGGTCATTGAAATGCTCACGCAAACGCCCGAGCGCCGAGCTGGTTGCCGACTGGCCCAGGCACAAACGTTCGGCGGCCCTGCTGACGCTGCATTCGCTCAACAAGGCATCCAAGGCCACCAACAGGTTCAGGTCAAGACGTCGATAACGCATGCAGAATCCATTTTAGATTGGAAGAATAAGCGATCATCACTGATGGACACTCAATCTACAGGGTCACTTTGAAACGCTCCAACCGCTTCACCTAGGCTGACACTCAGGCGCTGCAAGTTGCCATTAGCCAATTCCAATCGAACGCACTCCTCGGCATTTTGCTCTACCACCCAATCAACCTGACCAAGGGCTACATCGACTCGGCAGACAATGTCGTGTTGAGTCGCGGCGGCGTGGGCAATGCTCTTCCCGGTGTGTTCAACACGCGAAATGGCCTCGGTAATCGCATCCAGAACCAGGCTCGCGCGCACTGTCAGATCAACGCCTTCGGCGGTCAGACGCTGACTGTCGCAAAGACTGGCAGCAGTCTCGCCAGTCACCTGCCCGAGACGTCGAATCATGCTGTCGATCTCGCCCGTCGACGCTCGCGTTCGACTGGCGAGCGCCCTCACTTCGTCCGCCACTACTGCAAATCCGCGACCATGTTCACCGGCGCGTGCGGCTTCGATGGCGGCGTTCAAGGCTAGTAGATTCGTCTGTTCGGCGATGGCGCTGATCACGTCCAGCACGCTGGTAATCGCCTGGCTCTCGGCCTGCAACAGTTGCATGGAACTCGCACTACTCGTCATTTCCCGCGAAAGCCGCTGCAGGCTTTGACTCGCCAGTCGTACCAGATCGTCCCCCTGATGGATCAGCACGCAGGCTTCGCCCAAGGTAGCCTGGCTACCTCCGACTTGTTGGTTGACCTGCGCAGCCGCTTGGGTCATATGCTGCATGGCCTCAACCACCTCAGCGGTTTTTTCGCGCTGTGCACGCACCCCCTGCCCTGTGCGCTCTACCATTGCGCCCAACGTGGCGGCGGCAGAGTCAAGCTGTTGCACATCACTGCCGATCCGTCCCACAAGACTGCGCAGCGCCTGCAACATCAGCTCGATAGCGCGGCTGAGCTGGCCCAATTCATCCTGCCGACCGAGCCGCGCGGGACGATCCTTCAGATCACCTGCGGCTACACGTTGCGCCAGACCCAGCATCAACTTCAAGGGGAAGACAATAGAGCGTCGGATCACAAGGCACGCCACCATACTCAGGACCACCGCCAGCAGCACCATTGCTCCAAGTTGCAGATCCAGGCGTTGCCGTAGTAATTCATAAGATTGCGCGGCCCTGACGCGCTCTTCTTCCAACAGCGCCATCACGTTCTCTGCCGAAATCGACATGTTCGCCTGTTGCGCCATGGCCTGCTCACCGCTTTCGGCATAAGCCAAAAATGCCTGGCGATATTCGGTCAACGCTGCGCTGGCCTCATCCAGTGCACGACGACGATCCCCGTCGAGTTGCGAATTCAGACTGTTTATCGCGGTACCCAGCTCATTTACCCGGTTTACCCAGTCGTCCCGGTAACGCTGCTGCGGATCCAGGGAAAAATACAGCTCGCTGTCGCGCAGATTGGCCAAGCGTTCGCGCAACGAAACCGCCTCCTCCAACTGCTGCATTGACTGCGTGTCAGGCAGGTTATGCTGCTCAAGATCCAGGTTGATATCGTCCAGTTGGTCGAGGAACACTTCGCTGAAACGCTGCCCCGTCGTTTCCGCTAGCACTTGCATGCGCATCCTCGCCTGTAACGCCTGTTGGCGGGCCTCAGCATATTCTTGAAATGCCTTCAGGTAACGGTCGGATGAGTCCGAGAGCGTACGCCCGAAGTCTTCGCCCGGACGCGCAAGCGGCGAACCGATTTGAAGCTGACGCAGAGAGTCCTCGACTTGCCTGGCCGTCTCCAGTGACGGCTGCAAACCGAAATCCTTCTCTGCGACTCGCGCTTGGGCGAGGTTACCTTTCTGGCGATCCAGCACGAGTAACTGTGTGGCGCTCGATTGAGTTACCTGCACTGAATACCAAGCGGTGAATGCCATGCCCATAGTGCAGATCAGCACTAGACCGAAGCCGAGCGACAACTTTCCGCCAACGCTGAGGCGGCTGAGCACAGAGCGAATAGCCATCGAACGAGCCTTCTTTTATTGTTTTGTTGGCAATATCACCTGCAACCTCCGGCCGGGAATGTTGGCTCGAACCGTTGCGAGTCACCTGGCGGGATAGACCGAGCGACGGATATAGGTTGCCGTGACACAGCCGCGCCGACTAATCGCTTGTTGGGATGTGACCTATCGGCAAACGCGATATCTGAAACGTAGGCGAGCGAGTTGCCAAGGGTGCAGATGGGACGAACGCAAGGCGGCGTTCGAGGTACGCAGACAAGCAAGTCAGAGGTAATTCAGCATTAAGAGACGTGGTGTCACGAAGCGACACCACTCAAAGGAAGTCAGGTATTCAAGCGTAGGGTCAAGCGTCTACCGGATCGTAATCGTTCACGTTGGAGACCTGGGCATGCATGCGGCCCAACAACTCGATAAGGGTGTCCACTTCTTTGGCAGAGAGCCCGCTCAGCAGGCGTCGCTCGCGTTCCAGTGCGACCTTCAACACTCGACCATGTAACGCTTTTCCGCTGTCAGTCAGGCTGACGGTGTATCGCCGCGCATCCTTAGAATCAACCTGGCTGCAAATGTGCCCTGCCACTTCCAAGGACTGCAGTGAACGGCTGACCGCGCTCTTGTCGAGACCGATCGTCTGACAAATCCGATTGGCGGTAATGTCATTTTCCACGGCGAGCATCGAGAGCATTCGCCACTCGACTACACCTATGCCGAAATGCTTTCGATAGCACTGTGAGGCCCCGGCAGAGAGCTTATTAGACAGGAAATTCAGGAGGGCCGGTACGTAACGAGTCAGATTCAGTTGGGATTCTGCGGGCATTGAGCGAACACCTTGGATCGGCGGGTCGTTGAATATTGGTTGACACCGCAACTAAATAATCGGAGGATTTCTCTACCGAACGTCACGGTCGATGACCTGCATGATAGGCCGTCGTCCTACTACATAAAAATAATTATCGGGTTTTGGTCATGGACTCTTTCAATTTCATCCCCTTCGCCTTGCTCAAGCAAACAATCGTCTCCCACGTGCCAGCGACCGGCTGACCCGTCCCCAGCTAACGCTCTAACTCATGCTTTTTTTCAGCAGCCACTTCAGTGTGGAGGGACAAGTCATGCTTCAAGTCAACGTCACCCGCAAAGCATACGAAGCCGAAGGCATCTGCAGTTTCGAATTATGTGCAGCAGACGGCGGTGCGCTACCGGCGTTCGAGGCCGGTGCCCACATCGACATCCACATTGCCGAGGGTCTCACCCGGCAATACTCCTTGTGCAACGACCCCAAGGAGCGTCATCGCTACCTGATCAGCGTGCTCAAGGACCCGAGTTCCCGTGGCGGCTCCAAGGCTATGCACGAGCAGATTCGGTCAGGACAAACGCTGACCATCAGCACTCCGCGCAACCTTTTCCCGCTTGATCGCTCAGCCAACCGACACCTGCTGTTTGGCGGTGGTATCGGTATCACGCCCATGCTGGCCATGGCCTATGAGCTTTCACATCAAGGGGCTGACTTCGAATTGCACTACTGCTTTCGATCCAGCGAACGCGCGGCGTTCGTTGCGATGCTTGCGCAAACTCCTTTTGCTGGTCGCATAAAGTTGCATGACGACAGTGGCGCTCAAATGCAGAAGCTAGATGCATCGGCCTTGCTGGCAGAACCGGACGCTGGCACCCATCTCTATGTCTGTGGGCCAGCCGGTTTCATGAACTACATCCTCGATTCAGCGCAGAACGCTGGCTGGTCGCAGAACCAGGTACACAAAGAGTTTTTCGCCGCAGACCCGATCGATCAAAGCGCCAATGCGCCCTTCGAAGTTGAATTGGCAAGCACTGGACAGGTTTTTCAGATTCCTGCCGAACGCACCGTGTTCGAAGTGCTCGACGAAGCCGGCATAGCGATCGAGTCATCCTGCGAGCAAGGCGTCTGTGGCACCTGCGTAACCCGTGTATTCAAGGGCATCCCGGAACACCGGGACAAGTTCCTGACAGTGGCTGAACAAGCCGCAAACGACCGCTTTACCCCCTGCTGCTCGCGCGCCAGATCATCACGCCTGGTTCTTGATCTTTGAACCCAAACAACAACTTCAAGGAGACCGCCATGAACACATCCACTCTCCAAACGCTTGCCGAAGAAATACCGGCGCCTGCCTTACCAGACTTCCCCCTCAACCAGTGGTACGTCGCTGCCCTGGGATGGGAGTTGAACGACAAACCCGTGGGCCGGACATTACTCAACAAGCCTGTCGTACTGTTTCGCAAAGCCAACGGCGAGGTCGCTGCGCTGGAAGATCGCTGCTGTCATAGAGCGCTGCCACTGTCGAACGGTACGCTCGAAGAATCCGGTATTCGATGTGGCTACCATGGCCTGCTTTTCGATGAGCGTGGGAAGTGCGTCGAAATCCCGGGCCAGGACAAGATCCCGAGCAAGGCTAAAGTGCCCGCGTATCACGTGCGTGAGCAGGACCAGATCGTCTGGATATGGTTTGGCAGCGAGGCGCAACCGGAGCCGAACTGTGAGCCACCGACCTACCCAGTTCACAGCAGTGGCAAGTACTTGTTCGACGGCAACGTGTACCACTACAACGCGCCTTATCAGTTAATCCACGACAACCTCATGGACTTGAGTCATCTGGGTTATGTCCACCTGCGCACCATCGGTGGTAACGCCAGCATCCACATGAATGCCCGGATGAGTGTCGAAAGTGAAGGCAACGTGGTGCGGGTCGTGCGCCATATGCCGGACTCTGTTCCACCACCCACCTACACGGCCGCCTACCCATTCAAAGGCACTGTAGACCGTTGGCAGGAAATCGAATTTCACGTCAATCATCTGCGTATCTGGACCGGAGCAGTGGATGCCGGCACCGATGCCCTGGATGACCCTGAGCGTGGTGGTTTCCATATGCGCGGATTCCATGGGGTAACGCCAGAAACCGCAACCACCAGTCACTATTTTTGGACCATTGCCACCAATCCCGAAAGCGACCCCGAAGCCATCAAGGCCAAGGTTGTTGAGCAAACGATAATGACCTTCGATGAAGACAAGGTAATTATCGAAGCGCAGTACCAGAACATGTGCCGGTTCGGCACGCGCCCGATGATCGACATCCACGTCGATGTCGGTGCCAATCGCGCCCGGCGAATCATCGAGCAGCTTCGCCAATCCACTGTTTGAGCACTGGGCGCACGCGTACTCAACTCAGTGTGCACCTTTACATAACAACAACTTCTTTAAGGGAAAAAGCATGTCTGGCAATCGTGGTGTGGTGTATCTGGGCTCCGGGAAAGTAGAAGTACAAAAAATCGACTATCCGAAAATGCAGGACCCGCGGGGTCGCAAGATCGAGCATGCGGTCATTCTCAAGGTGATCTCCACCAACATCTGTGGCTCCGATCAGCACATGGTGCGCGGCCGTACCACCGCCCAGACCGGTCTGGTGCTCGGCCACGAGATCACCGGCGAAGTCATCGAAAAAGGCAGCGACGTCGAGAACCTGCAAATCGGCGATCTGGTGTCTGTACCGTTCAACGTCGCTTGCGGGCGCTGCCGTTCCTGTAAGGAAATGCACACCGGTGTCTGCCTGAGCGTTAACCCGGCCCGTCCGGGCGGTGCTTATGGCTATGTCGATATGGGCGACTGGACCGGTGGCCAGGCCGAATACGCGATGGTGCCGTACGCCGACTTCAACCTGCTGAAACTGCCTGATCGCGACCGCGCGATGGAAAAAATCCGCGACCTGACCTGCCTCTCCGACATCCTGCCGACCGGTTACCACGGCGCAGTGACCGCCGGCGTTGGCCCAGGCAGCACCGTATACATCGCCGGTGCCGGCCCGGTCGGCCTGGCCGCGGCTGCGTCCGCTCGCCTGTTGGGCGCAGCGGTGGTGATCATCGGTGACGTCAACACCGTTCGCCTGGCGCACGCCAAGGCGCAGGGTTTTGAAATCGCCAACCTGTCCCTGGACACGCCGCTGCACGAACAGATCGCCGCTCTGCTCGGCGATCCGGAAGTGGATTGCGCCGTCGACGCCGTAGGCTTCGAAGCACGCGGTCACGGGCATGCCGGCGTGCAACATGAAGCGCCCGCCACCGTGCTGAACTCGTTGATGGGCGTGGTTCGTGTGGCCGGCAAAATCGGTATCCCGGGCCTGTACGTGACGGAAGACCCGGGTGCGGTGGACGCCGCCGCGAAAATGGGCAGCCTGAGCATTCGCTTCGGTCTCGGCTGGGCCAAATCCCACAGCTTCCACACTGGCCAAACGCCGGTCATGAAGTACAACCGCCAACTGATGCAAGCCATCATGTGGGACCGTATCAACATCGCCGAAGTGGTGGGTGTACAGGTGATCAGCCTGGACCAGGCACCGCACGGGTATGGCGAGTTCGATGCCGGGGTGCCGAAAAAATTCGTCATCGACCCACACAAGACCTTCAGCGCGTCCTGAACGCGGAGTTTTCCGGCTGACTCAGGCGTTACCTCGACCTGAGCACCCTGCCGCCCCGGAGTCGAGTCCCCGGCTCCCGGGCATCTTGCATGCTCCACAGACCAACAAAAACAAGAAGGTAACGACATGTACACCCTGCACCCCCTGCATAGCGAGGCGACTTCGGCTGCCCGTTGTTCACACCCATTCCCTACCTACAGCCTCGGAGCCTGATCCCATGAACCAGTCGATTGGGCAACAGCTGGATGAAAAACCGATGGTCACCTTCCAGTGGGGCGTGATTGCGCTCTGCTTTCTGATCAACATGCTGGATGGCTTCGATGTATTGGTGATGGCTTTCACCGCCGCTTCCATTGCTACCGATTGGGGCCTGAGCGGCATTCACCTCGGCTACTTGCTCAGCGCAGGACTTGTCGGAATGGCGATCGGCTCATTGTTTATCGCTCCCTGGGCCGACCGCTTCGGGCGACGCCCACTCATCCTGCTCTGTGTCGGTATCGCGGGGCTCGGCATGTTGGCGTCATCCAGGGCGTCGTCCCCCGAGATGCTGGGTGTGTTGCGTCTGATCACCGGACTCGGCATCGGTGGCATCCTGGCCAGCAGCTACGTTGTCGCTGGTGAGTATGCAAACAAGAAGTGGCGCGGTCTGGCCATCAGTCTGCAATCCACGGCCTACGCACTGGGGGCAACGATAGGGGGCATCATCGCGGCGCAGATCATCCCTTCCATGGGGTGGCGTTCGGTGTTCTTTTACGGTGGCGTAACAACGTTGCTGATCCTTCCGATCCTCGCTCTCTGGTTGCCCGAGTCCCTGGCATTCCTGCTGTCTCGCCAACCCCGGAACGCGCTGAAACGTATCAATACTCTGCTGCAACGCGTCGCGGTCACTTCCGTCGATCAGTTACCCGAGGCGCGGCAGGACGCCCGCAAACCTCTAAGAGAGACGTTCGCCGAGCTATTCTCGCCAGCCTTGCTCCGTTCAACCTTGCTCATCTGGATGGCCTTCTTCCTGGTGATGTTCGGTTTCTACTTCGTCATGAGCTGGACGCCAAGGCTGCTGGTTTCAGCGGGCCTATCGAACCAACAAGGCATCACCGGTGGTGTAATGCTGAACATCGGCGGCATCCTCGGCACGTCGCTGATCGGCTTGCTGGCATCGCGCTTTCGTCTGTCTCGGGTGCTGATGGCCTACCTTCTGATCAACGCGGTACTCCTTGCAGTGTTCGTGCAGTTCACGACCATCCCGAACCTGGCCTTCGCCCTAGTGCTGCTGATCGGAATTTTTGTTAACGGTTGCGTTGCCGGACTCTATGCCCTGACCCCGACCATCTACAACGCCACCCAGCGCGTAACCGGCCTGGGTTGGGGGATTGGCATCGGCCGCACCGGGGCGATTCTCTCGCCATTGGTGGCTGGCCGGTTGATCGATGCTCAGTGGCAGCCCGCTGACCTTTACCTGCTGTTTGCCCTGTCGTTTGTCTTCGCGGCTCTCGTCATCTGGCTTTTGAAGCCGCAGCGCCTACTGCACCTGAGCACCACCTCCAACGCCTGATCCGGCGCCCCCTATAAGAACAAGATCTGGACACATCACATGCAAAACAGAATTGAATGCCCATGGCTCTATGGCCTGGGCATGGTGACAGCCTGCGCCTCTTCCAGCGTCTACGCAGGGTTTGTGGACGACAGCAGCTTTAACCTGACTGCTCGCAATTATTATCTGGATCGGGATTACAAAAATGACACGCCTTATTCGGCTGCTCGCGAATGGGCCCAGGGCTTCATCCTCAAGGCCAATTCCGGCTTCACTGAAGGCACCGTAGGCTTCGGCCTAGACCTCACGGGCGTGCTAGGACTCAAGCTGGACTCATCGCCCGATCGCACCGGTACCCAGCTCCTGCCCTACAACCCACAGACCCGTGAAGCCGCAGACGAATATTCAGAGTTGGGAGTGGCGCTCAAGACGAAGATATCGAAGACCCGGCTATCCGTGGGGACGCAGTTCCCTACTCTGCCGGTGATCACAGCGAGCCCTGCACGTTTACTTCCGCAATCCTTTCGCGGCGCCTATGCAGTTTCCGATGATATCGGCGACCTGACGCTGCACACAGGACGCATGGATCGAGTGAACCTGCGGGACTCCACCGACTATCAGGCAATATCGGTGGCATCACCCAACGGTCGGTTCAAGAAGGGAGCCAGCTCCGAGCGTTTTGACTTCATCGGTGGCGACTATCATTGGTCCGACGCATTGACGGTTCGCTATTTTCACGCCGAACTGAAGGATATATACACTCAAGACTTTGCAGTAGGCATCCACCTGCTCCCCCTCGGCCCTGGCAAACTGAAAACAGATGTGCGGGTCTTCAACAGTCGGGAGAACGGCCGGGCAGAAGCTGGCAAAGTAGACAACCTGAACGCCGGCGCCATGTTCAGCTACCAGATCGCAACCCACACTGTAGGCTTGGGTTACATGTACCAGACAGGCGACACGGCATTGCCTTACATTGCTGGCGGGGAGCCGGCAGTGCTCAGCGATGGCACTTTAAGTGCAGACTTCGTGAATCCGAAAGAGCGGACCTGGGTGGCACGCTACGATTACAACTTCGCCGCTGTTGGTCTACCGGGGCTAACCGGCATGGTCCGCTACTTGCGAGGAACCAACATCGACCTGCCGCAACTAGGGGGCAGCGACTTGACGGAATCGTCAAAAGACCTGGAGTTGGCCTACGTCATTCAGTCAGGCCCGGCAAAGGGCCTCGCGCTGCGCTTGCGCAATGCGTTCTATCGAAATGAACAGAGCTCAGCCTCGACATTCCGAAGTGACAACGAAACCCGGGTCAACATCGACTACACGCTCAAAATCTGGTAGCTGACGGACGCAAACCCAACGTTCCGGTCAAGGAAACTAAGCCCATCCGCAAGGAAGTGAATTAGCTGCTGGCGGACAGGAACGTTTGTCGCATCGTTCGGAATGCACTGAGGGTTTGCGCCTCTGGTCAATACGGAAAAGTGTCTGCCCTCATGTATCCTACCCCGTGTATGAGGGCAACCAAAAAGCAACGCAGCTTAGCGGGCGTTTCTGCGATACGCCAAGCCACATCACGAGCGGCTTCATGGACGCTGGGAGCGATCTTGCGGAACGCAGTGTTCGGGCAGCACTTGGCTTTCATCGGAAACGTAGCGCAGTCGGTCTGCCGGGATCGGAATATGATGGTGTTGGCTTTGTGAACGCTCATTTTTGAAGGCTCACCATTCGCTGCGCAATGCGTTGCCAGATGGGCAGCGGTATTCCTCAGCCACTTCATTCCAGTGGAAATCATTGCTCAAGAAACTGTCGTTCTTGCGCTCGGTTTTGTCCCACACAGGCACATGCGGCTCGATGTCTTTTCCCTCCACCATCCAGGGCGACATCGGTGCGGTTCCATAAGCGGTGTCACCAATAAGGCGTTCCGGCTTGATGTCGAACTGAGCTTCGACCCGGTCGATCATCGTCTTGGTGCTCTCGACTTCTGCGGTTCGATGAGCCGGTGTGGGTGCCACATCCATGATCACGCAGTGCTCGGTATCGATCAGATAATTCGTGGAGTAAGCGTAGAACGCTGGGCCACCTGGAGCTGCGGTCCAGCGGGCTTGAGGATCAGTCAGCGATAGGCGCTTCGGTAGCGTTTCGGCCAGAGCCTCTTCATCGAGTGCCTCAAGATACTCACGCACGGCGCGGGTGCTCAGGGCCGGATCGCTCCAGTTGACCTGTTCATCACCCGGTACACCGCGCTGCCGGCTGGCATCCGCTTTGAAGATGCTGGCGTCAACGGCAAAGCCTTCACCCTTGACCAGACCTGCCTCCATGCAACGACGCAGCACTTCATTAAACAACCAGCGAAACAGATCGCTGTCCCGAAAGCGGCCGTGTCGATTTTTGGAAAAGGTCGAGTGGTTGGGGACTTCATCTTCAAGGCTCAACCGGCAGAACCAGCGATAAGCCAGGTTCAAATGGGCCTCTTCGCACAACCGCCGTTCGGAGCGGATGCCATAGCAATTGCCGACGATCAGCATGCGAATCATCAGTTCGGGATCAATCGACGGACGCCCAATCGGGCTACAGAAATCGGCGAGATAATGGCGCAGGTCGCTCAGATCAAGACACTGATCAATACTGCGCAGAAGGTGACTGGCTGGAATGTGATCTTCAAGGTTGAACGAGTAAATCTTCAAGGTCGAACGAGTAAAACAGCCGCTCCTGCCCACTCGATAACTGTCCCATCATGCTGCGTGCTTCCCTGCTGGCCAATGCAGAGATTTTGCCGCAGGCAAGACAGGGGAGCTACTTTTTCAACAGAATCGGCCGATTTCTGCCCATCACAGTGGAATTGAACATGTTTGGTCCAATGCAAAATTGTTCAGCATTGGGCGATGGGCTGGTCAGCAGCAATGAATGGCAGTGTGGCTGATGGACGTACCTGCTTCGGTGCGTCGTAGAGTCAGACGTCTCTCCCCTCAAGGCCTAGACTGATGGTTAGCCGATTGAAAGGATGTGGATCATGGAGGGGGGTTATGCTTTGAAAAGGCGACAAAGCACCAAGCGGCCACTGTGCCCTTTCTCAATACTGATTAGAGTGATTTCGAGGCCCAAAAATGGCCAGACGTCAAACAGAAACCCGGAAGGAGCCTGATACCTCGATTACTTCCAAAGTCGAGTCGATGCAGAACACGCATTTAGTTTTAACTCCAACACGTGAGCTTGAGCCCCGCGCGCGGCAAATTTTCGAGATGATTATGAGTATGCGGCCATCGACTATGTGGGGAGCGTATGACCTGCAATTGGCTACAGATTTGGCCGAGATCAATGCCCAGATCGAATGGACTCAAGAGGTGTTAGCGGTCGAGGGTGACGTGCTGACCACTCGGCTTGGTACGCCAATCATCAACCCTCGGGCGACCCATTGTGGCAACCTCAAGCGCCAAGCGGTGACCTTTGTGCGGGCGCTAGGACTGTCAGCAGGGCAACGGCACTTGGGTGATGAGCCAAATCGCAAACGTGCGAACAAGCAACAAGAACTACAAAAAGCCTTCCGAGATGCAGAAGACAACCCACTGCTGGCATAAACGACGCGATGCCACGGGACAGTAATGGACTGGTGGGGGTATAAGTGGGGGTATTTTCAGACATGAAAAAGGCCAATGCTGTGAACATTGGCCTAAGTCATTGAATAATATGGTCGGGACGGAGTGATTCGAACACTCGACCCCTAGCACCCCATGCTGGGGACTATAGCAACACAACCTGTTGTTTTATAACGGATACATACACTTTTAAGCGCGGAAAAACACCCGTTTTTTTGTGCTTATGCAAACAGAAATATGCGGCCCCCAGAGGAGGTTTTGCGCACAACTCTCCCTGCGTTTGAGGACCAGAAGACTGCAAAAAAATCTGTTGTTAGTCGAGGTATTTGATAACGGCGAACTTAGAGCTGGCACGGTCGCCATGTCGATTTGACTCGCCGCTCCAGATGACTGCATCGCCGCCGGCTTGCTTGGCCTTTAGAGCAACCGCCCCTTTCAAACTGTTCATGGTTATCGGGTTGTTTACTCGGTCATCGTCGATAACTCCGAGCATCTGAAATTTCCGAGGCGGTTCACCGCTTGTCCAAAAGTCGACACCATCGATGGTCTCTTTTGCACCGCCCTGCCCTACAAATGTTCCATTTTTTGTTTCGTAGGGCTGAAAATTTGTACTCGCATAAAGCGCGCATCCAGAGAGCAATGCAGTGGCAAATATAACGGTAGGAAATAGCTTTTTCATAAGACAGCCTTTAGGCAGATGGCTCGGCGTTCCCCCCATTATGGCCAATAAATGCTTGGATGTTTTGTGTCGGGTCGACCAGGGGACCCTTCGACACATTTGAAGAAGGCACCACCATGTCAAGGTGACCCTGAAACCCATGCAAGCATATGATCTATAAAGGAAAATAGGTGTTTTGCAGCAGGTACAAAACCGCGACATCACTCTATAAAAAACAATAACTTAGCGTTGTATATTCCTACAGTAGTTCCCGTCCCGGCGTCCTGACTGCAGGTAGTGCCTCTCACCCCTGCAATCGGATTTCAATATTTTCCAACAATCGTAATTTTCTCAATGCTCCGAAGGAGTGCCTGCTCCAGGTCTACCTTCAAAGCGGCCGAAAAGCAGGTAGTGCTGGTAGGCGCTGGAGAAGGCACCGCTTATGACCGCGCTCAGCACGTCTGGATTTGATTGAAAGTACTGAGTTTCATCAAAATTTTCGGCACTGACTTCGTTGTACCGGCCAAGTTTTTCGCTATCGATGGGGAGTTCAAGTAGGCTGCGATGCTGAAAATCAATAATGCGATTGACAGCATGTCGTGCCATAGGCCCTACGTCCGGTGATGCGGTGTAGGAATGCAGGCCATTTTTCATGCACCGGTTGCAGATGTCGACGCAATTTTTCTGAGTTGATTTTAAATTCGAGATTTGCTCTAGAGGCAACTCTAGAAACTTGCCAACTTGGTACTCGGACTGGTCAAAAATAGCACAACAAAGAATAGTATTTCCGTTACAGTCGAGCACCACCAAATCATCCTTTACAGAGCAAGAGTGTTTTGGGTAATGTTTTATCATATTAATAAGATCATCAAAAGGCGGCAATGAGAGCCTCTCAAGCGTCTCACGATCTTTTTCTGTGACGGAAGGATCACGTTCGATAATAGCAAGGTTTTTTTCCAACGGCATCATTACAGAGTTACCAGTAGAAAACACGAAGCCTAAGCGCTCACTAAACTCGCGCATTAACCCCTCATCCTCAAAATTATCTAAATAGCGATGATAGAAGATTTCGACCTGCGTATTAAGGTTGTGCTGTCGCTTTAAATCATGCAATTTAATCATGTTTTGCTTAACTACTTCGATATCACCTCCAGCATGCCCCTGCTCGTAGGTTTTCTGATGGAAGCCAGAAAGCGAAACACGAAAACACGAAGGCTCAGCCATCATCGCTTTTTCTAAATTTTTTCCGATATTTAAGTTAGAGCTAATACCGCTTCGCAGGCCAGCGGCATTCACTATTTGAATGAACTCGCCAACGCGCGGATGAACCAATGGCTCGGTCCAGTTATATAGATGAATCGAGTAAATTCCTTCTTGCTTAGCTTTTTCAACAATCTTGCTGAACATCTCAAGCGGCATGGCTTTTTTGAAATTATTATTCTCAGAGTTCCCCATCGGGCATGACGGGCAGCTTAAATTGCAAGCTCCAACTATATCTATAAACATATTCATTTTGTGGAACGCTCCATGTTAGGCAGAATGCAACTCAAGTTGGGGAACTTTAAATCACTTCGATTTTTTCACTGCCAAAATATTGTTAATTTTCATCGCAACACCAAAAATAACGCAATTTTTAAGCCAGATGCCATCATGGAGTTTAGGCCTTGGCCTGAGCGGCGTGGAGCGGTCGAGGTGGGCGGCAAAATCCGCGGCGCCCTTCAAACGGTCGACAAGAACGAAGAGTTCATCAAAATCACACTCGCTGCGCTGATGACGTCGGAATGACTTTGCTGTGTCAAAGCCTGGGATGCCGCATAGGAATCGCCAAATGCCTTTATAATCAAGGCCTTGAGCTACAAATCAGCTCCGAAAACCAGCACCTTTTGCGACTCTTTAGAACCCAATAAACATTGGTCCAAACGGTTGCGTTTTGGGGAAGAATTTCCCACGGAAAACCCCACCTACGGCGTCCTGCCGAACGACAAACCACCAACACGCCACTGATGCAGCAGTACTAACGGAAGTGGCCTACAGGCCTTGTATTTCAACGGTATGCATTGACGGCTGTCTAAAACCATAACCCGATGTAAGCGCCTTTCGGACCAATGAAACCGAGCAAGGCCGAGGTAGTTTTAGACAGCGTTTTCAACCCTTCTCCGGCGTCCTGCCGAGCTAACCTCCTCCAAAATTTTACTACTCGTCACCCTCCACTCGCTCAATCGCTGCGCCTCGATTACTGTATATACAAACAGTATCGATAAGGCCTAACCGTGGATCCGTAAGAAATCGATGACACCAGCGACTGGCTCGACTGCCCGACACCGCTCGAGACTTGCAGGCACCAGCTCCAAATGTATGAAAACGAGTTTGAAGAACTCACGCTCCAGTTGGCCAGAGCCCTTGAGAACGTCCGTGGCTTGGTGCAGATGAATGATGAGTTGTCCGCCAGCAAAGCCCAATTGGTTGCGGAGTTGAAAAAATGCGCCGCCACCGAGGCCCGTCTCGAGGCGGAAAACACAGAGCTATCAGGTCAGGTTCGCAGCCTCCTGCTGGTGTCCGACCAAAGGGCTCACCTGTTTAGAGAAAACCAGCGACTGCTCAAGGAGATGAGGGAGCGGTAGTTGCCTTGGCATACGCCTGGTACACCACCAGCGCGACAGCCATAAAGACCAGCAACTTGTTCATGTCAGCACCTTCAGCGCAACGTTGTAGAAGGCCTGGCGCTCGGCTGCACCGTTTGGTGTTCGCCCCTTTCCGCCGGTATTAATGATGCTGCCGATGTTTCGGTTGTCGCCGGAATCAGCCAAAGCGTTCAGTCCATGGGTGGACCAGAACCATGCCGCCGACATCGCCGCATGCTGCGGCTGCTCCAACAGCTCCGGATGATTGATCAGGTCCAGGCCAAGTGCTTCACTGCACGTTTTGTAGTTCGCACGGCCTGTTACCTGGATCAAGCCTCGGCCTCGATACCTTAAGCCATCGCCAGCCACGGTATTGCCCAAGTCCTTGCGACCTTCATACCGAGACTGCGCAGGTGTCGGCCCCCAAAGCTCGCGGACGTAGATCAACTGACCAGACTCGTGGCCGATCTGAGCGACGAACGCCGCCATGCGAAGCCGTGTGTTGATCTGGTACCGATCCATGGCCAAGTTTAGTGCAGACGCAAAAACGCCGGCTTGTTGGCCGGCGTTCGGGAGGATCTGCAGCAGCTGTTGCGCGGTGATTGGCATGGCGATCTCCTGAAAAAAATGATTGCCAAAGGCAGGCAAGAATGTGACGACAAAGCGATTGATGTAGAATTGCGCGCAAATTTAGAGGAAGGCACGATGCCAAATTCAGTGGACAGGACAGGCGCTATACCCGCCCTGACCGGGATTCGTTTTTTTGCAGCACTGATGGTTTTCTTTTCACACTACGTCGTGCCTGGATCGAGCGGATTCCTGCTTACAGCCCAGAACTCCGGATATGCGGGCGTTACTTTCTTTTTTATCCTGTCTGGATTTATTCTTGCCTATAACTACTTTGCAAAATTTGAGAGAGAACCAACATCTTCAGTTGGTTCGTTCTACTTCGCTAGATTTTCACGTGTCTATCCGTTATATGCCTTCGTATTACTTTATTTCTGGCTAACATCTACGAACAGTTACAGCGTCATTCCGCATGTACTTGCAATCCAGGCATGGTACGACGATGCCTTTTTCGCCATGGGTTTTAACTCGGTCGCTTGGAGCATCAGTGTTGAAGCATTTTTGTACCTGATGTTCCCCCTGATTATTCCGGTTTTGACACTGCTTGGCGTTACGACCTCTTGCAAGCGCTTAGTGGCTTTGATCGTCCTGCTGGTCGTAGCTGCATTCGTGGCCGCGTCCTACTTTTGGCTGTCCGGAAAGGGCGCGCTGACAAACATCGATCCTGACTCGGCGCATCGCTGGCTGTACCGCACGCCATTGACGCGACTGTTCGATTTCACTTTAGGGATATGCGCTGCGATTTATTACGTGCGCTTTTGGAAGGGAGCACTTGCCAGCCTGAAGGTCTGGTCGCTGCTCACCCCCGCATCAATCCTCGTCCTGATTGTCATCATGAGCAGCGACAGAGTTTATCTATCCTCATTCAGCTGGGACGCAGCCTACATAATCCCTTTCACTCTAATAATTTTTGGCGTCGCTGCTACGCCAGCCAGCGCCTTGAGCAGATTTTTATCTCTGCCGTCAGTTGTGCTATTGGGCGAGGCTTCGTTTGCTTTTTATATGATTCATTTGGCAATGAAGCCATTGTTCGCTTTGAGGGTTAGCGCAAACATGTTCGAAGGGATGGCCATGCAACTTGTGTTGCTGTCCATAGTAGTAGCCACTTCAATCGGATTGCATTTATTGATTGAAAAGCCGGCGCAGAGTTTCCTGCGCTCGACCATCAAATCAAGAAATAAATCACTTCTCCGCACAAAGCAACTGTAGCGACCATTACGTTGGAGTCGGCAGGAATCCTTGAATAAACTCTGGCTGCTGATTGTAAAACACTGACCACCGTGGGTCGTCTGATTCAACCACCCCCTGATTTGGCCAATAATCAGGGTCTTGAATTGAGGTGAAATAGGCGGTAATAGTTATATGCTCTGGCTCTGAAAAGTTGACGTACATGGACATGCCCCACTCCTTAAATGTAGTACGACGAAATGAATGGAGTAAACGATTGCCCTGCTATAGATGAGCTATTTTTAAAGAACAAAGTCTGCGCAGTTAGAACTGTTAGGTCCTCAAAAGCCATGTTGTAACCGCCAGATGCTACTGAGTTGGTGGCTGAAAACGCTTTCTCTCCCACCCCAGTTGCCGCTCCAGACAAGAAAGACGCCAGGAGAGAGCCAGACGAACCTCCGCTGTGCACTACATAGCCGCCTATTTTCCTGGCGTTCTTTGGGACGAATGAGGCGATTGATTGAGAAGTATAGGTCGCGTTATTTGTGCCCTGCGTGAACGTCAATGCCGCCAAGATTGACACCTTTCGGCCCTCAACCAGACTTACCGAGAACTGCCCCGACGCGTTGGTCGGCAATACCGTGAGCAACGCAGATGCTGCGTAGCCCGCCGGCATGTTGGCGCCGCTATAAACCTCTGAGGCAATAACAGCTGTAGCATTAACACCCAGCAGCGCCGGGTTTGTTGTGGAAAGTGGGAGGCTCGGGTTATAGATGGCATATAGCGCAACGAATCCACTAACAGGGGCCGCTCCAGTGTCCATGGCGCCGACGCCGGTGGTCGCAAGGTTGATGGTCTTGTTAAACCCATTCAACCGATAGGTTTTACCGCTTAAAGATTCCGCTACAACTACTTGGTCCGCTGTCAAAGTACCGGAGGCACTGGCGGCGGCCACGGACATCTTTATATTGCGAGCTTCGCCCGCCATCATGGTAGAAATTCCGCGGATGGAGTCAAGCAAGTCAGCAGCACGCCCCTTGGTCGGTGAGACGCCGGCGGCCAGCAGGACCGCCATGATGTTTTCCTGAACATCGTTCGCCCAGTCGTCTGTGACCATCGTGGCCTGGATGCCGGCGACCGGATCTCCGTCTGTAAACTTGTTGTCTACCGTTGCTCCCGGACCGTCAATTCTGTGCATTCGTCATTCTCCGTAAGCGAAGATCGCGATCGTGTGCGCGGGCTTCAACTGATTTAATTTACATTCGAGGGTGTCGTTACCCCATATGCGAAGCCGCTCACCAACCGCCGACTGGCCGACGCGAAAGCTAGTAACAGATACTTCTGGAGCCCTGACTAACCAGGTGAAAGCCCAAGGCCCATTGGGCAGTGAGTCGCCTACGGTCGAGCGTCCAACCCTGAATGGTTTGAACGTCTCGATCGTTACCGTGTATCCCAGTGCTGCAGCTACCTCGATAAAATAGGCGGCGGATTGCCCACCGGTGCTGGTGAGCTTCGCCAGCAATGCGCTGCGGCGCCCCTGAAGGGTTTGCTCTAGCAATCCGGAGCACTTGTCGGGAAGCCCGGCGACCCTCTCCCAATCGGGCAGTAGTTCTGCCGTAGTGCCTGGGTTTGCCTCCCGGGGCATCACGCCGGCGCGGCCATCCAGCCGCGAGAGCTCAATTGACATTCCGTCGAGTAAGTCATGGAGCGTGGTGCCGGGGTCTCGTGGAAATGCCTGGCCAGGCGGCAGCAGCGCTTTGAGCTGCTCCCTGTATTCAGCGGCTGTTGGCATTGCGCCTCCTACAGGCTGGAAAAGGTGGGTGTCCCGAGCGTGGCCATGTGCCCGGCAGCGTGCGCGACGTCCGCTGTTGGCGAGACGATTTGGTTATTGCTCTCCCCAGCAGCCAAGGACACGGCTTCACGCAGCCGGCTGATGAAGATCGTTCCACCCGGCGCGGAATCCCGATCAATAAGATCTGCAAGCTCCGCGCGAACCGCGCTCTGAACGACCGTGGTGTTCGGTGTCAGCTTGATATTCATGTTCAACGGATCGGCGACGGGGGCCGCTACGAAGACTTCAGCTGTCACCGGAGCTCTGGCATCGATATAGGCCTGCACCTCGGCGACCTTCGCAGGACTTGGGATGATGCTGACCTCTTCATCGCAGACGAAAAGGACTGTGACGGTGCCAGGCCCCATCTGGATCGGGTACACCCAAACCCTGGTGACGCCCGCAACTTCGAGAGCCCATTGCTCATAATCAAACGAAGCGCCGCCATGGGGAGGCTGTTGGATTCGGGCAAGCAAGCGCGCGAGAAGACGTTCGTCAGTTTCGACGTCGACCCCGTTTTCAAGCTTGGTCGCCGTGGTGCCTGTGGACTGAACGCCAGCGATCGGCGAAAGCAGGAAAATGGGCAGGCCCGCATCAAAGTTGCCAGCCTCCCCCGCCTCAACCGCCAGAGCCGGAATGATGAGCGGACCGGAACTGAATACGGCGTCGCCTTGGGTTTTGTACTGAACACCGTCCTGTCTCTGCAATATCGTTCCGTTGACCACCACGGCTCCAGCAGTGCCGGCGAGCGCCACCTGACCGCTGGCAAATCCAGCGGTTTTTCGAGTGACTTTCCAAATTGCCGCCCAGCGCTCGAGGTATTCCTTTTCGGCAGTGTCGATAATCGATTGTTTGGCAATCCAGTCCAGGTAGCCGTACAGCATGTGGACCGCGCCAGCCTCTGACTGGCCGACAATCCCGAGCAGCGATCGGCGAAGCACCGCACTATCAACACCGGTGACACGGCTGCTGATGTCGGTGATCACTCGTTCGATTAACTCGGTCAGTGTTGGTCGAGCAAATGGCATCAGGCAGCCCTCTTCGCGGCTTGAGCCGCCCATTCGTAGTTGTATTGATAGCGAACCGGCGAGCCGGTCGGCCGGTAGATATCGACGAGGATCAACATCCAGCCCCTGGCTACAAACTCGGCGGTGACCTCGACGCGCGTGGCGACCAGGTCCTCTACCATCCAGGCCAAGGCTTCCCGGCAATATTGCTGGGCCCGGCCAAGGACTTGCGGAAGTTGCTTTTCGCGGGCGAGCAGCCACAACAGCGAACCGGTTTGGTCCGATGGCGTGGCGTTTGCGATGTCCCCCCAGTAGCCGCGCAGGTCTCCATACCGTCGACTTCGAAACCTTCGCGAGTTTCGGTGAACACGCCCTGCTCGCCTTCGAGGTAGGCGTATTCGAACGTGTCGACCGCGCCCGGTGCGGCGTACAGGTACCACTGGTTACCGGTGATGCGAGCATCGACAATCACGGTCAGCGAAGCGTTGCGGACATCGTTGATGTCGGCATTCTTCGCTGGCACATAGACCGAACTGGTGAACTGAAAGGCTTCCAGTTCTTTGTCAGGACCGACAACGAGGTATTCAGGCGCCAAGTTCAGAAACTCGCCAGCCTTGGTCTTCTGCTTGCGCATGGCAGAGCGAGCGGCGGCCAGAGTGGTGGTATTGATCGCACCACCGCCACCAGCAACGTTGCCGTGAGAGGCATCGAAGATCGGGTTGCTGTCGATGTAGTTCGGGTTACCCAGTAACAGAGCCCAGACTACGTTCGATTCGGTCGACGCAGCCGCGACGCCAAACGCAGCCGGGATACGCGTCAAAGCCCCGAGATCGTCGTTCACGATGGTTTCCCAGGTGATAGCGATGATGTTGCCGTATTTGGCGACCTTGATTGGAGAGCCGTCTTCAGCCAGCGTACGGTACTTGTACTCGCCGTGCTCCTTGACTTGATCCAAGGCGGAAATATCGCCAAGTGCTGCACGGGTCACCGCGCGGAAGTCCGGAACCGTGGTTTGACGACCCAGTGGGCGCCAGGTTTGCGGGGCGGTGGTGTAAGCATCACGCAAGGTTCGGTTGACGGTGCTACCCAGCAGCAACGGAAAATCGCTGGTGGTATGCATCCCCGCAGCCCGGACGGCTTGACGGTCACAGCCCAAAGCCGCGCGAGCCAGTTCCTGCGGAGTCATCCCACGGGAGTTACCTCCGGCCATCTCGACGAACTCACGAGCCATATCAACCAGGCGCATTCCACGGAACTCACGACCAGCTTCTTCAAGCACCACTTTGGTATCGCAACGGTGCAGCAGCGCATTCTGCATAGCCGAGCGCTTGGCGTTCAGGACAGTGACGTCCAGACCGCCGGTGACCATAGTCTGTTGACTGTTGCGGGACTGACCCTGATTTTGGGTTTGGGTTTCGGCGAGCTTGTCGATCAGTGCAGTGCTGGCATCCGCAACCGATACGCCTCGCTCGACAAGATCGTCGATGAAGGCATCGTCGTTGAGATTCACCTTCCGAGCCATGGTACGGATGCTCAGGCTGCGCTTGCGCTCAGCTTCAGCGGATTCACGGCGAATGGTTTCTTCGCCAGCGCGTTTCGCTTCTTCCGCCGCGCGCTTCTCTTCTTCGGTCATTGCATCTTCCTCTTGGGTCGTAGGCACGGCGGCCGTTTTTCCGGATGGCGTAGTTGCCTCCCGAACTTCGAAAATGGTGTTGAATCGCTGCCCTTTGTAATCTTCGGCAGTCTTGGCGCCTCGGAACTTTCCACCGTCGTCAAAGCCGATCGGCACTAGGGACAACTCCATGGGCTCCCAATCGACAGCTCGGTAGGTCGGTAGCTTGTCGTCGGAGTTTTCAGTCACCTCATATCGGTGAACCGCATAGCCGACGCTGATGTTGCGAAGGATCCCGTCCTGGACGTCCTTGAAGATTTTCTCAACGTCGTCGCGCTTGCTGAATCGGACCAGAGCGCGACCTTCAGATCCCTCTATCCAAGCCTTCTCGACGACGCCAATCACGTCGTCCAACTCGTAGGAGTTATGGGCATTTAGGAATGGAGCGCCGTTGTTGAGGCGATCCAGCCGGACAGCGTCTTCGCTGACTTCAAGCTCTTCCATGTAACTGCCGACATCCCAAGACCAGCGGCGACCTTTTGCGCCGGTAGTCCAGGTCAGTTCAACAGTTCGCGCCTCGACGTCTACCGACCCAGCCCGCACGGCAGCGCGCAGGCTAAGCATCGGCGTCTCATGCGTCTTGTTTGTCGTCGACTGGTTCTGAGTTGCCATCGTCGGTTTTCTCTTCAGTAATTGGCGGCTGACTGGCCGCGCCGGCAGCCGCAACCATGCGAGGGTCGCAGTCGAAGACAAGGCCCAGGCTGTCGATCAAAGCGTTGGAATCGGCGATGTCTTGCGCGTGTTGTTTTGGATCGGTCACACCCAGTTCGCGGAGCGCATCTGGCCAAGTAGTCAGTCCGTTGCGGACGCGATCCTTGACGTTGTCGGTTTCGGTTTTCGGGTCGACCATGTCCCGGCGCGGCGGAACCCACTGAGCTTTGACGTCATCGCGAACACCGGCTGGCAGCAGTACCTGCCCCTCCATGAACCAGCGCCAGACCGGATCGCAAAGTTGCGGGATCAGCATTCGCCACTGCCAAACATCGACACGTCGTGCAAAGTGCAGCCAGCCCAACCGACCGCTCGAAAAGTTCACACCCTTAAGGTCAGCTGTCAGCAGTTCGTAAGGAATTCCCAGGCCAACAGCCATGGCGTGCAATTGCTGCCAGGAGTAGGTTGTGTATCCGTTGAAGGTCGGTGGTGTACCGAAGCTCACGCTCTCGCCAAATCCCAACTCCTGAATAATCCCGGGCTCGACGCGATCCAACAGCGCAGGCTTTTTGATGCCGGGAGTTCCGTTGTTTTCATCCTTGGTGATGAATGCGGCGAAGCAAGAAGCAATCTTCGCCTGCTCCATGACCGCATCTTCCATCTCGTCGAAGCTGCGCATGCGCTGCATGACGGGGGCAAACCAGGTGTAACCACGGGCTTGCCCTGGCCGCTTCGGCAGGAAGATGTGTATGACGTCTTCTGCGGGGACGCGCTTTGACTGCATTGAGCCCCAAACACGACTCCCTCCAGGGTGCTCGTCGAACAACCAATAGGCCACCCGACGGCCGAGCGCATCGAACTCAATGCCTTGGATGATCCTGTTCAAACCGACGATGTCGGCCTTGCTCTCATCGAGGAAATCAGGCTCAAGAAGTTGAAGCTGTACGGGCACCGGCAGGCCATCGGAGCTGAACCGGCGCCGGCGGCGAAGCAAGCACTCACCAGACTCCGCAACCAGCAGATCGAGATCAAGCCCGAAACGCTGCTGGCAGATACGTAGCGCAGCGAGCGCGTACACGAAGCAGTCGAGCGCCTCGTTTCGGCGGCCGCCGCTGTCCCAGCGCATCACGCGCTTACCTTTCGAAATGGCTGCTTTCTTCTTTTCTGAGGTGAGTTGCTTCACCTCCGATTCGTCGCAGATCGCGTCGTTGGCCGGAAGGTGAGGTATCCCCATGCCCACAGAAAACAATCCGGCCGTGCCGCTGCAGATTGAGCGGTCGACCGTCACGAAGCTGGTGATCACCGGCGCCCCGCGACTTGATCCGATCACAGTGTTCCTCGAGGACTTCGGTCGTCGTAACTGTCCTACCGAATCCAACCCGAACTACCAGACAGCCCAGGGCAAGATCACGATCAACTACTGGGACAAGAGCTGGAACGCTTACTGGGGCGGAATGGGGCCGCGCACCGTCGCAGAGTTCGTCACCAACTGCGGCTGGGACTACATCCTGAATTGCTTGGATCGCGGGATCAGTTCCACCGTCTTCAGCGGCGACGCGCTGCACGCCCTGGCTAAGAAGTGCATCGTCCAGCGCCGTCGACAACAGACCGGGCGCCATGACTGGGAATTGGGCGACCTGAGCAAGGATGAAGCCCGGGAGCTTTGGCATGACATCGATGTTCTGCGCAGCATCGAGAGCCCAAACGACTGCTGGCATCAAAGCGCGCTACTGACTGAATTGTTCGGAGAGGAATGGCATTACCCGCTCGATGGAAAGGCGGTCGAAGAAAACCACAAGTTCACGTACCTGCGCCGGGTTGTCGAGGCTGTGCAGCAGGCGCTACGTCAAGAACAGCAGCAGGTGGCAGCATGATCAATTTCTTCTGGCACCTGGTCGCCAAGCTGCTTGCCCGCCCGGCCGTTGCCGCCTGGCTCATCGCCCGCGCCCAGCGCACCCCATACCTGCACATCATGTCCGCCGACGGCGCCGAGCTGTACATGGGCCGCTGGTGGCTGTTCAACCCGTACAGCCGCGAGACGCACAAGCCGGCGCTCTGGTGGTGCCCGTGGTCGTTTCGCATTCACCACATCATGCGGCCGGACGAAGACCGGGATCTGCATGACCATCCGTGGAATGCGCGGACGATCATCCTGCGCGGCTGGTACCGAGAGCAGCGCCTGCTTCGCGCGGATGATCCCGCACTTCATCAGCTCCTGATGAAAGCCGCCGCGCTTCGCCAGTCTTTCGGCGCGGCATTTCAGGCCACCGAGCACATCGACCGGCGCCCCGGCGACACCGCCCCCCTGATGCACGGCGAGTACCACCGGATCGACGAAGTATCACCCGGCGGCGTGATCACCCTGTTCATCACCAGCAAGTGGCGTGGTGATTGGGGCTTTCTGGTCAACGGCGTCAAGGTCCCTTGGCGCACCTACACGGGTACGGACAATTGACGCGGTTCAAAGTGAGCGAACCAACAATTACTTACCTCGGCCCGGCGGGCGAGGCTGATACCGGAGATTGCAGGATGAGTAAGCATTCCAATGAGGCCGTCGAGGGAGATGATGGCGGCTTGGTGATCTGTCGCGGCTGCAAAACTCGCGGCACCTACGCGGAGCCGCCCAGCGGTGAATGTCCAGCTCCTTACAAGCCGGAACGCGTTCTGCTCGCCGAATCCCTGGCCCGCGAAAAAGCCCTGCAGCTTCACCTGAACGCAGCGGATCAGCGGATTGATGAACTGACCCAGTCAAAAGCCGAACCCGAAACAGTCTGGTGCGCCTGCGGTGACGGCCATGCTGCGAACAGTTACGGCGCCGGGTTCATGGCCGCCAACAGTGGGGTTTGCGAGAACTGCGATGCGGCCAAGCCGCGAGTCGAGTCATCCCACGAAATCCCCGGCACATCGGGCATGCGCCTGAACATGCTCGCCACCCAAGGCGAATGACTAAAAGGAGTACATTTGTACTCATCCCGCAAAACTACTCCCCCCTTCAAAGTCAGCCGCTATAGCGGCAAGGACGAAGTCATGCCTGAAGAAATGAAAACGGCTTGGCCAGAGCACTACCGCTACATCGACACCATTGGCCCCGAAGGCCTTGAAGTCCATTGCATCACCTACAAGGTGATCGGTGAGACACCGGCTTGTTACTACATCGGCGATGAGCACACCGTGAAAATGGTCAACGGCTTCCAATATCCCCACACCGCCGAGGCGATCAAGAAGCGCCGCAAGCGCGTCCTGAAGGAAGGCGGCACTTGGGGCCGTCGCTTCGCCTACACCGACAAGGCGCTAGCGCTGCGCTCGTACAAGGCGCGCAAGTCTTGGCAACTGCGGCATGCGCAACTATCGATGGAGCGAGCCCAGGCGGCCATCGGGTATTTCGGCAATCTCGAAGTTGAAAGCACGATCCCAGACGGGGCCGTGACAATTCCGAGCGAATACATTCAGGGCCTGGGCTGGGGGGATTACTGATGCTCCTAAAAGTAATGACCGTAAGCGCCTGCTTCTGGGGCGCTCTCTACTTCTCCATTGGGGCGGTGTACTCATGATCATCGACGATGTGATGACCGACAAAATCACCCTGCACGGCCTAGGCTTTGTGCAGGTACAGCTCGAAGGAAATCAGCGACTGCATGTTTGGCACCCTGAGTTACCGCGTCGCGCCTGCTTCAAGCACTCCTCAATCCACGACCATCGCTTCGACTTCACGTCGAGGGTGATCATCGGTATTCAACGGAACATCGCCTTCAGCGCAGAGCCGTCCAAGTTGGGAACTCACATTCTGTACCTGCACGAGGGAGCCAGGACCGCGTGCGGTGGTCGTCCATGGGTGCGAGATGGTCGAGTGCAGATGATTGAGATTGACGACTTCACCGTGCCAGCAGGCCTTGAGTATCAGTCGAAGGCTTATGAGTTCCACCGCACTGAACCAGCCGGAGATGGACGAGTAGCCACGATCATGCGCAAGGGCGCTGAGTATCCACACGGCGCACATTCAAGCTGTGTCGTTGGCATTGAGCCGGACGATCAGTTCGACCGCTTCCAGTGGCCACCGGCCAAACTGTGGGAAATTGTCGCCGACGTGATGCTCGGCCAGAAGGTGACCCCATGATCGCCCTCGCCTGGTTCGCCTACGTGTACTGCTACAAAGGACCATAGTGAATAGAGTCCACCCCACCAATCGCTTCAGGGACGAGCTGATTGGGCAGCAACTGGTGAGGCGGACAATTGAACGTTAGCTGACCTTTGTCGCTTGTCCGCTCCCTCCTATCTGAATTGATGCCCACCCTGACCAGCTGCGGCCACTCAGCATTTCTCTGAAACAGCTGGCAGGGCGAACTGTAGTGGTCTAATTTCCCCGGACACCTCGATAGGTGGAGAATGCATCTATCGAGGAGTTTTTCATGACTGGCAAACGCAGGGCATTCGACGACAGCTTCAAGCTGCAAGTCGTAAAGATGATCAAGGACCAAGGACTGGCCGTTCCGCAGGTCTGTCGCGACCTGAATATTGGTGAGACCGCCGTCCGGCGCTGGGTACAGCAGTACGAGGCTGAACAGCTGGGAGAGGCCGGAATCGGCAAACCGTTGACGGCTGAGCAACAGCGCATCCGGCAGCTGGAGCAGGAAAACCGCCAGCTCAAGATGGATAACGATGTATTAAAAAAAGCCACCGCCTTCTTTGCCCGCGAGCTGAAGTAACGTATCGCCTGGTTCGTCAGCTGCAACAGAAGGCTTATTCGGTGGCGTATGTCTGTCGGCTGCTGGGTATCAGCCGATCCGGTTTCTACGAGGCCAACAAGCGTGCTGGAGCGCCAGCCTCGATTTGTCCCGTGACTGTGCAACTCAAGGCGTCGTTTGCTGCGAGTGGCGGCAGCTATGGCAGTCGCCCGTTGCGTAAAGCGTTGCGCGCTAAGGGTATGGAAATAGGCGTTTATAAAATTCGTCGCTTGATGCGCGCCAACGGTCTGCGTTCGGCCTGGAAGCGCAAGTTTGTGCACACGACCGATAGCAACCACGACCTGCCGATCGCTGAAAATGTGTTGAATCGTCAATTCGAACCCGCGGCGGTGAACAAGGCTTGGGTGGCGGACATTACCTATATCCGGACCCGTAGCGGCTGGCTGTACCTGGCCGTGGTACTGGACTTGTTCTCACGCAAGATCGTGGGTTGGTCCATGGCCCCGAACATGCCTGCCGAGCTGGTGTGTAGTGCCATGCAACTGGCAGTTGCTCAGCGTCAACCGCCACTTGGTCTGATCGCTCACTCGGATCGCGGTAGCCAGTACGCCAGCGCGAGCTACAGGGCGCTGCTGACAAGAAATAACATGCAGCAAAGCATGAGCCGTAAAGGTAACTGTTGGGACAACTCAGTGATGGAGCGCTTCTTCCTGAGTTTGAAAATGGAGCGGGTATGGCGGCGCGATTACGCCAACCACGCCGAAGCGATACGTGACATCACTGAATACATCGTTGGGTATTACAACAACGAGCGGCTGCACTCAAAACTGGGATATCTGCCACCGACCGTTTACGAACGGGCAATGGCGTCGAAACCACCTATCGAGGTGTCCGGAATTAATTGACCACTGCAGAACTTCTGAACCTTATTCGAGTGGGCCCTCCTCGTATATCAGCTAATCCCTGATGCCCAGCGTCATCGCTCCCGTCGAATTCATCCCACTGCCCACCAAAACCTTACAACTCACAGCCTGCCGGTGAACGGCGGGGAGGAATTCGTATGTTCATCTGCTCGGCAACAAAAATAGGTCCGTGTAAATCGCTCGGCGACCAGATTCGAGTGTTCGCCCTTCGCCTTGGTGGAGGCTGGAGTGAAGCCAGGGAGGATCTGGCAAAAGAGGCAGAGCAATGGTTTGGCCGCGAGCCTGTAACCACCAAACAAGACTGGCGGGCTGTGCGCGCAGAAGTCTTTCGAACCGAATAACCACCTTCTGCCGCCACGCGCGGCATGGAGCACCCAATGAAACGAGAACTGATCAAGATCAGTGAGTTCCAGCGCCGGCGCTGGGGCGAGAACGGCACCCCGCAATGCCCGCAGGCCATCCGTAACCACATCCGAAACGGCATGGTGCCCGGCGAGCAGATAGGAAAACTCTGGTACGTTGACTGGACAGCATTCAATCGCTCGGACGGCAACGACCTGGTGGCGATGGTATTGAAAGGAGCTGCATGATGGTCCCACGGCCGCGCAACAAGGCGAACAAGAGCCTCCCGCAGAACCTTATTTCGATTCGCGGCGCTCGACTTATCGCTACCGGCGGCCAACCGACGGGAAGTGGTTTCAGTTCGGAACCGATCGCATCAAAGCAATCGATGCAGCGAAGCAACTGAATCTGGAATTCATGCGCGGCGCTGACCTGATCGGCGCCGTGATGGGCAGCTCATCAGAATCATTTGCCGGCTTCCTCAACACCTACGAACGCGACGTTTTGCCACCGCGCGAGCTCGCCAAAGGTACGCTGGGTCTTTACGCCGTGCACTTCCGGCGCTTTCGCAAGCAGTTCGAGGGCAAGGCCGTCGATCAGATAACCATTCGCATGGTCGCGGAGATGCTGGACGCGCTCACCCCGCGCACGGCGAACCAGTGCCGGGCGCTGCTGATCGACATCTTCAATCACGCAGCGTCCAAAGGACTGTGCCCGGACAACCCGGCGGCCAGCACCATCAACCGGATCGAGAAGAAGCAGCGCAAACGCCACACGGTTGAAGGACTGAAAGCCATCCGGGAGAAGTCGCCGGCTTGGCTGCAGAACGCAATCGACCTGGCATTGATCACCGCCCAGCGCCGGACAGACATCCTCGATATGCGTTTTGATGGCAGTCGGGATGGTTACTTGTACGTGGTGCAGAAGAAGACGGCCAAGGCCAGTGACGCGGCATGGATACGATTTCTGATAACGCCGGAGTTGCAGGCGGTCATCAGCCGATGCCGCGACGATGTCGTATCGCCCTACCTGGTGCACCGGAAGCCCGAGCGCCGGAAACAGAAACAGGCGCAGACCAAGGATCACTGGACGAAGGTTGAGGAGAGATATTTGACGCGAGCATTTAAGGAGGCCAGGGAGGCGGCGAACTGCTACGCGGGATGGAAGGAAGAAGAGATGCCGGGCTTCCACGAAGTGCGAGCGCTGTCGCTGCACCTGTACAAGAAAGCCGGAAAGGACGGTCAGAAAACTGCTGGCCATGCGAGCGAGGGCATGACCAGAAACTACCAGCGAGACCACGAGGAAATCGTCTGGTCCGAAGCAATTCCGGACCTGAATATCAGCGAAATCACCGGGTAGTTTTGCGCCAGTTTTGCGCGGGTTTTGCGCAGACACAAAAAAGCCGATCTATCTGATCGGCTCAAGTGTCTGATTTTACTCAGAAAATATGGTCGGGACGGAGTGATTCGAACACTCGACCCCTAGCACCCCATGCTAGTGCGCTACCGGACTGCGCTACGCCCCGACTAGGCGTGAAACTCGTCCCTCTTCTCGAGGGACGCTCAAGAATATATCGCAAGCGTTTGAAAACTGGAAGTATTCAAACTCAGAAAATTATTTCTTGAGTACTACCAACACATCTTCCAACTCGGCAATCATCTGTCGAATCATCTGCTTGTATTGGGTGGTGTCGTCTTTGGCTTCATCGCCGGACAAGCGCAAACGCGCGCCGCCGATGGTGAATCCTTGATCGTAAAGGAGCGCGCGGATCTGCCGGATCATCAGCACGTCTTGTCGCTGATAATACCGGCGATTCCCGCGACGTTTGACGGGGTTGAGTTGAGGAAACTCCTGCTCCCAATAGCGCAGCACGTGCGGTTTTACGGCACACAGCTCGCTAACTTCACCGATGGTGAAGTAGCGTTTGCCTGGGATGACGGGTAGCTCGTCGTTATGACTTGGTTCCAGCATAAGCCTCAACTCGGGCCTTCAACTTCTGCCCTGGACGAAAGGTGACCACACGGCGAGCCGTGATCGGGATTTCTTCACCCGTTTTCGGATTGCGGCCAGGCCGCTGGCGTTTGTCTCGAAGGTCGAAATTTCCGAAACCGGACAATTTGACTTGTTCGTTGTCTTCAAGAGCGTGCCTGATTTCTTCAAAAAACAGTTCGACCAATTCCTTGGCCTCCCGTTTATTCAGGCCCAGCTCTTCATACAGACGTTCCGCCATCTCAGCTTTCGTCAGAGCCCCCATACGTCACTTCCTTAACGTGGCGTTCAACCTTTGTTCGAGCGAGGTGAGGATGTTTTGCGTAGTGTTATTCACCTCATCGTCATTAAGAGTGCGCGATGGATGCTGCCAGGTCAAGCCAACTGCAAGGCTTTTTCTATCAGGATCAATGCCTTTACCCTGATACACGTCAAATAGCCTGAGGTCTGTCAGCCATTCGCCTGCATTTTCACGGATTACGTCCAGAACAGCGCTGGCTGCAACGTCTTTTTCGGCGATCAGCGCAAGGTCACGTCGTACTTCAGGGAAGCGCGACAACTCGCTGAATTTAGGCATTTTGCCCAACGCCACTTCAGCCAGAACCAGCTCAAAAACGAAGACTGGACGATCGAGCCCGAGGGTTTTCGACAATTCAGGGTGAATGGCACCTACAAAACCTACCAAACGGCCTTCACGTTCGATGCGCGCGGTTTGACCCGGGTGCAACGCAGGGTGTTTACCCGGCACGAAAGTGAACGAATCCAACGCGCCGGCAAAACCAAGCACCGCTTCCACGTCAGCCTTGACGTCGAAGAAGTCCACGACATCGCGACCCTGCGCCCAGCCTTCCGGCAGACGGCTACCACATACAACACCGGCCAACATCGACTCTTGCTTCAGGCCTTCCAGTTGACCGACGAAACGCAGGCCACTTTCGAACAGACGGACGCGGTCCTGTTGACGGTTCAGGTTGTGCTGAAGCGCCTTGACCAGACCCGGCCACAAGGACGAGCGCATGGCAGCCATGTCGTTGGAAATCGGGTTGGCCAGCAGCAGCGGCTCCACACCCGGATTAAACAGTTCGAATTGTTTCGGATCGATGAAGCTGTAAGTAATCGCTTCCTGATAACCACGCGCCACCAGCAGACGACGCAGTTCAGGCAAATCGCTACGCGCTTCCGCTTTGGCTTGCGGCGCCAGGCGAGCTTGCGGGTAACGAACCGGCAGACGGTTGTAGCCGTACAGGCGGGCCAGCTCTTCGATCAAATCGACTTCCAGGCTGATATCGAAGCGATGGCTTGGCACTTCAACGCGCCATTGCCCTGCCCCATCGGCCGAAACGGACAAGCCCAAAGCGTTGAGCAGACGCTCAACTTCGGCCGAATCCATTTCCATGCCCAGCATTTGAGTAATGCGTTGCGCGCGCAAGGTAACCGGAGCGATCTTCGGCAGATGTTGCTCGCTGACGGTTTCGATGATCGGGCCGGCTTCGCCACCGGTGATTTCCAGCAGCAGGCCAGTAGCGCGCTCCATGGCTTCACGGGCCAATTGCCAGTCCACGCCACGCTCGTAGCGGTGCGAAGCGTCAGTGTGCAGGCCGTAGGAACGAGCCTTGCCAGCGACTGCAATCTGATCGAAGAATGCGCTTTCCAGGAAAATATCGCGCGTAGTCGCGGTGTTGACGCCGCTGTGCTCTCCGCCCATAACGCCAGCAATTGCCAGAGCGCGGGTGTGGTCGGCAATCACCAGCGTATCGCTACGCAGGGTAACTTCCTGACCGTCGAGCAGTACCAGCTTCTCGCCCTCTTCGGCCATCCGCACGCGGATGCCGCCATTGATTTCGGCGAGGTCGAAGGCGTGCAGCGGTTGACCCAGCTCCAGCATCACGTAGTTGGTGATGTCGACAGCTGCGTCGATACTGCGCACGTCAGCACGACGCAGACGCTCGACCATCCACAGCGGTGTAGGCTTGGACAGATCGACGTTACGGATCACACGCCCCAGATAACGCGGGCACGCCGCCGGAGCCAGCACTTCAACCGAACGCACTTCGTCGTGCACGGCTGGAACGGAAGCAACAACCGGGCGAGTGACCTGGGCGGCGTACAGTGCGCCAACTTCACGGGCCAGACCGGCCAGGGACAGGCAGTCACCGCGGTTCGGGGTCAGGTCGACCTCGATGCTGGCATCTTCCAGGTTCAGGTACTCACGAATGTCCTGGCCCACCGGCGCATCGGCCGGCAGCTCCATCAGGCCATCGTTGCCTTCGCCCACTTGCAGTTCGGCTTGCGAACACAGCATGCCGTTGGACTCAACGCCACGCAGCTTGGCTTTCTTGATCTTGAAGTCGCCTGGCAGCTCGGCACCGATGGTGGCGAACGGGATCTTCAGGCCCGGGCGCACGTTTGGCGCACCGCATACGACCTGAAAAGTCTCCGTGCCATTGCTGACCTGGCAAACGCGCAGCTTGTCGGCGTCCGGGTGCTGTTCGGTGCTCAGCACCTCGCCCACTATCACGCCGCTGAATACGCCGGCGGCCGGAGTAACGCTATCGACCTCAAGACCGGCCATCGACAAACGAGCAACCAGCTCGTCACGACTTACCTGCGGGCTTACCCAGCCACGCAGCCATTGTTCACTGAATTTCATCCTGCTCTCCTAAGAATTCGTTACGACTAGCGAAATTGCGCGAGGAACCGCAAGTCGTTGTCGAAGAACAGACGCAAGTCGTTCACGCCGTAACGCAGCATGGCTAGACGCTCAACGCCCATGCCGAAGGCAAAGCCCGAAAACTCTTCCGGGTCGATCCCGGACATACGCAACACGTTCGGGTGAACCATGCCGCAGCCCATCACTTCCAGCCAGCCCGTCTGCTTGCAGACACGGCAGCCTTTACCGCTGCACATCACGCATTCCATGTCGACTTCTGCGGATGGCTCGGTGAACGGGAAGTAGGATGGGCGGAAACGTACGGCCAGTTCTTTTTCGAAGAACACGCGCAGGAATTCTTCGATAGTCCCTTTCAGGTCGGCGAAGTTGATATCGCGATCGACCAGCAGGCCTTCGACCTGGTGGAACATCGGCGAGTGGGTGATATCCGAGTCGCTACGGTACACACGGCCTGGGCAGACGATGCGGATCGGCGGCTGTTTTGATTCCATGGTGCGGACCTGTACCGGTGAGGTATGGGTGCGCAGCAACATGTTTGCATTGAAATAGAAGGTGTCATGCATCGACCGGGCCGGGTGATGGCCTGGGATGTTGAGTGCTTCGAAGTTGTGATAATCGTCTTCGACCTCAGGGCCTTCGGCGATGCCGTAGCCTATATGGGTGAAGAACTGTTCGATACGTTCCAGAGTGCGGGTAACCGGATGCAGACCACCGGAGGTCTGGCCGCGGCCAGGCAGGGTCACGTCAATCGACTCGGCGGACAGTTTGGCGGCTAGATCAGCCTCTTCAAACAGTGCCTTGCGCGCATTGAGAACCTCTGTGACACGCTCCTTGGCAACGTTGATCAGCGCACCGACTTGCGGACGCTCTTCTGCCGGCAAATTCCCCAGGGTCTTCATCACCTGAGTCAATTCACCCTTTTTGCCAAGGTAGTGAACCCGGATTTGCTCCAGGGCATTGATATCTTCAGCGCTTTGCACAGCCTCTAGTGCTTGAGAGACGAGCGCGTCCAGGTTTTCCATGTACAGACTCCAGATACAAAATAGGGGAAGAGCTTGAAGGCTCTTCCCCTATTTATGACGTTTAACACCTGGCCCCACAGAGGTGAGGCCGGGTGACTGTCGGGGGTACTTAAGCCAAGGTGGCTTTAGCTTTCTCGACAATCGCAGCAAACGCCGCTTTTTCGTTCACTGCCAGATCAGCCAGAACCTTACGGTCGATCTCGATGGACGCTTTTTTCAGGCCGGCGATGAAACGGCTGTAGGACAGACCGTTGATACGTGCACCAGCGTTGATACGAGCGATCCACAGAGCGCGGAACTGACGTTTTTTCTGACGACGGTCACGGTAGGCGTATTGGCCTGCCTTGATTACCGCTTGCTTGGCAACACGGAATACGCGCGAGCGAGCGCCGTAGTAGCCTTTAGCAAGTTTCAGAATTTTTTTGTGACGTTTACGGGCAATGACGCCACGCTTTACACGAGCCATGAGTTACTTCCTCTATTCTTGACTAAAATTAACGAAGGCGCAGCATGCGCTCGACTTTTGCCACGTCAGACGGATGCAGCAAGCTGCTACCGCGCAGTTGACGCTTACGCTTGGTCGACATTTTAGTCAGGATGTGGCTCTTGAAAGCGTGCTTGTGCTTGATACCGTTAGCAGTTTTCAGAAACCGCTTAGCAGCACCACTTTTGGTCTTCATTTTTGGCATGTTCGGATACTCCGCATTCAGTTGATAAACATAATCAGAAGGCCTGCCGTGCCCTGTTGATTACTTCTTCTTTTTCGGGGCGATGACCATGATCAGCTGGCGTCCTTCCATCTTAGGATGCTGTTCGACCGAACCGTACTCGAGCAAGTCACCTTCAACTCGCTTGAGGAGTTCCATCCCCAGCTCCTGGTGGGCCATCTCACGGCCGCGGAATCGCAAGGATACCTTGGCCCTGTCCCCATCACTCAGGAAACGTACCAGGTTGCGCAGTTTTACCTGGTAATCCCCTTCCTCCGTCCCTGGACGAAACTTGATTTCTTTAACCTGAATCTGCTTCTGGTTTTTCTTGGCCGCAGCAATCTGCTTCTTCTTCTCGAAGATCGACTTGCCGTAGTCCATCAGCTTGCAAACAGGGGGTACTGCATCGGCGGAAATCTCCACCAAATCCAGCTTGGCCTCTTCAGCCTTAAGAAGCGCGTCTTCAATTGACACAATCCCAAGCTGCTCACCTTCAGCCCCAATTAACCGAACCTCGCGTGCCGAGATATTCTCGTTGATCGGGGCTTTCGGTGCAGCTCGTTTATCTTGTCTCATTTCACGCTTAATAATAATTACTCCGAATCTGGGCGACCACGCCGGGAAACCGCTTGCGCGAGAAACTCAGCGAACTGGGCGACGGGCATCGAGCCCAGGTCAGCACCTTCACGAGTACGCACAGCGACAGTCTGCATCTCGACTTCCCGATCTCCGATAACCAAGAGATAGGGAACCTTGAGCAAAGTATGCTCGCGGATTTTAAAGCCGATCTTTTCATTTCTCAAGTCAGACTTGGCACGAAACCCGCTTTCGTTGAGAGTTTTTTCAACTTCGGCGGCGAAATCAGCCTGTTTATCAGTGATATTCATGATCACTGCCTGGGTCGGCGCCAGCCACGCGGGGAATGCCCCTTCGTAGTGCTCGATCAGAATTCCGACGAAACGTTCGAAGGAACCCAGGATCGCCCGGTGCAACATTACCGGGTGCTTGCGACTGTTGTCTTCGGAGACGTATTCGGCTCCCAGACGGACAGGCAGGTTAAAATCGAGCTGAAGGGTACCACACTGCCAGACGCGACCGAGGCAATCTTTCAGCGAGAACTCGATCTTCGGACCGTAGAACGCACCTTCGCCCGGCTGCAAGTCGTACGGCAGGCCAGCGCTATCAAGGGCTGCAGCCAATGCAGCTTCGGCGCGATCCCACAATTCGTCGGAACCAACGCGTTTTTCCGGACGAGTGGACAGCTTCATCTCGACGTCTTTAAAGCCGAAATCGGCGTAAACGTCCATGGTCAGCTTGATGAACGCTGCGGATTCAGCCTGCATCTGCTCTTCAGTGCAGAAGATGTGGGCGTCATCCTGAGTGAACGCACGCACACGCATGATGCCGTGCAGCGCACCCGATGGCTCGTTACGGTGGCAGGCACCGAATTCGGCCAGGCGCATCGGCAACTCGCGGTAGCTTTTCAGGCCTTGATTGAACACTTGCACGTGGCAAGGGCAATTCATCGGCTTGATGGCGTAGTCGCGGTTTTCCGACTGGGTGGTGAACATGTTGTCGGCGTAGTTGGCCCAATGCCCGGATTTCTCCCACAGGCTGCGGTCAACGACCTGAGGAGTCTTGATCTCCAGGTAGCCGTTGTCGCGCTGAACCTTGCGCATGTACTGCTCGAGGACCTGGTACAGAGTCCAGCCGTTCGGGTGCCAGAACACCATGCCCGGCGACTCTTCCTGGGTGTGGAACAGGCCCAGGCGCTTGCCGATCTTGCGGTGATCACGCTTTTCAGCTTCTTCGATGCGCTGGATGTAAGCCGCCAGTTGCTTCTTGTCTGCCCACGCGGTGCCGTAAACGCGCTGCAATTGCTCGTTCTTGGCATCGCCACGCCAGTAGGCGCCGGACAGCTTGGTCAGCTTGAAGGACTTCAGGAAGCGCGTGTTCGGCACGTGCGGACCGCGGCACATGTCGACGTACTCTTCGTGATAGTACAGACCCATGGCCTGTTCGTTCGGCATGTCCTCGACCAGGCGCAGTTTGTAGTCTTCACCGCGGGCCTTGAACACTTCGATCACTTCGGCGCGCGGAGTGACTTTCTTGATCACGTCGTAATCTTTTTCGATCAGCTGTTGCATGCGCTGTTCGATGGCGGCCAGGTCGTCCGGAGTAAAAGGACGCTCGAAGGCGATGTCGTAATAGAAGCCTTCGTCAATGACCGGCCCGATCACCATTTTGGCGGTCGGGTACAACTGCTTGACCGCGTGGCCAACCAGGTGGGCGCAAGAGTGGCGAATGATCTCCAGCCCCTCCTCATCCTTTGGCGTAATGATTTGCAGCGTGGAATCGCTGTCGATGATGTCGCTGGCGTCGACCAGCTTGCCATTGACCTTGCCGGCCACGGTGGCCTTGGCCAGACCTGCACCAATGGATGCGGCGACCTCGGCTACGGAAACCGGGTGATCGAATGAACGTTGACTGCCGTCGGGAAGAGTAATAGTTGGCATGGCGCCTCCTCTCCTAGTGGTGACCCCTACCAAAGGTCACGTGGGTTGGGATGAGCCAGTACAAGATCCGATCCAGGCCATTCAATGACGAACGCCTGCCTTACAGCGGCAGGAGCCTTGCGGCCAACCGGAAAACCGAACCAGAGTGACTGGGATTCAAATCAGGGTTATTCGCGCAATTGCCGCCACCGGGACTGAAGGTCATCCGGAGCTTGCAAACGCCCGAGCGTGGCATGCTAGCACAGATGAACGGTCGTCGATGCGTACGCGTTCGGACAATGAAGATTTCCACACTTTCCAGGGCGCAAAGTGAACTTGAGATGTACGGGCCACCTCAAATAGGCTGAGAATCGCTACAGACTATCCACCCCAAGGAGTTCCTGACATGCGCGTTATCCGTCTTTTAGCCTTCGCCGCCCCGCTGGCCTTGCTACTGCCACTGAGTGCACACGCCGCCTGGCCAACCGGCGTGAAAGACCAGTACATGGGAGATTGCACTAAAGCGGCCAGCCAAAGCGTAAACCCGGCCGAAGCAAAGAAGCACTGTGCATGCGGTGCCGACGTTCTGGAGAAGAAATTCACCACGCAAGAAATCGCGCAGCTGATGGACAAAAAAACACCGCCTAGCCAGGAACTGGGCCAGCGCGCCCTGAAAGAAATCTCGGTGTGCAGAGTCCAGAAATAAGGTTTTGCAAAGCTCTTTTTGAGCAACCCAAGGGCCTGAAATGGCCCAAAAACGCTTGATTTACATTATTTACGCAGCTTTTATGGCTTTTTTTACATCCGTTTTTTTAAGCGAAAAGCCGCTTAAACCGGGGCTTCCAGCCATTCGACGCTACGAAAAACATGCATCATGAAGGCAAACAGCACGTCCGGGGGGCTCCCAAAGCGAACATTTCGACTATGATACTCGGGTGTGCCCAGTTGGCCTGAGCAGCACAGCACTACTGAAAATATATGTTTCTTGGAGATACACCATGTCTAATCGCCAAACCGGCACCGTTAAATGGTTCAACGATGAAAAAGGCTTCGGCTTCATCACTCCTCAAGGTGGCGGTGACGACCTGTTCGTACACTTCAAAGCTATCGAAAGCGACGGTTTCAAAAGCCTGAAAGAAGGCCAAACCGTTTCCTTCGTGGCTGAGAAAGGCCAAAAGGGTATGCAAGCTGCACAAGTCCGCGCTGAGTAATTTTCAGCCGCACTAAAAAAACCCCGTCCATGTGGCGGGGTTTTTTATGGGCGAAACAAAAGCCTGGTGCGATCAGCCGCAGTTGACGCGAGTGACTACCCGATTGGCATCGGTGTTCAGGTTCAAACGATCGGAGCGGTACTCCAGGGTCACCATGTCGTTAGGCGACAGGAATCGTGCGTTCTGTGCGCCTGCGCGAGTGCGCGCCTGCTCCAGCAGTTGCGGTGAGGCTGGTTTGCCAAGGGTGAATTCGGCAGCCTTTGCTTCACAGCGGCTATGACCCGTGTCAGTCGTCGTTACAGGGTCCGTTGCCGACTCAGGCGACGTGCTGCTGCAACCTGCCAGCAGAGTAGCGGCCAACAAGGCACCCAATGACGCGAGCTTCCAAGGCATGAAGCCTCCTTTTTCAATAGTTAAGCTGAGATCGTGCGACCGCCGTTCTGGCGATTGGTTTCAAGGTGAATGCCATCACCCCGCCCCCATTTCGGACGAGCGCTGAGTTTGCCTGAGCATTGCCCTGCCCTTTAGCACTCAATCGTGACTGAATATTAATAGCGCTTAATAAACGTCGATGTAGTCATACGGTGGGTTCGGCCAGTTGTCTTTCAGCGCATTGAAGATCTGCATGACCCAGACCTCGTCACTGGCTGCGACCAAGCCTACATATCCCGAGCCTTTAGCCCACGTCTCCAGCCGAAATCTCAGCCCGTCGATATCAGTGCCGCCTACGACGCCTGAAGAAATGTAGGCGATACCGCCCTTGGTAACCCGCAACTGAGTGTGTTCGTCGTCACTGGCGGATGCCAATAACTGGCGCACCGCCTCAAGGGTCAAACCGTCAGGAGTGTTCAAATCGATCTGCACAGCGCGGTCCTTGAAAATTCGCCAAAAACCAAGTGTCGCATAGCCCTCCCCTCATGCCTAAGTCGGAGTGCCAAACACCGCGCAAAAATGGTTAACTCGACATTCAGACTTTCCCGACTTAACGAGTGCCATCATGACCACCGTAAGCATCGACGCCGACATCAAAGCCAAGTGGCAAGACGGGCACAGCTCTTACAGCCCAAGCAGTACGGAAGAACTCGCCATTATCGGCATCGACCTGCTCGTCAGGGACTTGGGGACTGAGGCCGCACAGTCTTTCATCGAACAGATTTTCGAAAAACACCTGGCGGACCAAAAGGCCGCGGCAGAGGCAGGACGGGCGTAAAACCCGCAGGCTGGCACCTGCGGGCGGGTGGTTTTACTTCAGACGAGCCAGGCGCTGAGTCAGCAAGTCGAAGAAACCCTGAGCGTCGCCACTTTCGACCCAAAAAGCATTCTTCGGCGCTTTCAGTCCGTCATACCAGTCGACAATGGTTTGGCCAAAGGTCGGGCCGTCGCGACTATCAACAACCACGTTGACTGAGCGACCGCTAAACAGTTCGGGCTTGAGCAGGTAGGCGATGACGGTCGCGTCGTGCACTGGGCCACCCGCAATGCCGTAGTGCTCCATATCGCCTTTGATGTATTCGTTGAGAATATCGCCCACCAGCTTGCTGGCATTGTTGTTCAGCGCGGCAATTTGCTTCAGGCGCGATTCGCTGGTGAGGATTTTATGGGTCACGTCCAGCGGTAGATAGGTCAGCTTCACGCCACTTTTCAATACGACTTCGGCGGCCTGTGGGTCGGCGAACAAGTTGAACTCGGCCACCGGAGTAATGTTGCCACCGTTGAAATGCGCACCACCCATGACCACCACCTCCTTGATGCCCTGAACGATTCCAGGTTCCTGGATCAGCGCCAGGGCCAGATTGGTCTGTGGACCGAGCATCGCGATGGTGATGCTGTGGGGCTTGGCAGCCCTCAAGGTATCAATCAGGTAATTGACTGCATTGCCATCAGCCAGGCCTTTCTTCGGCTCATGAACGGTGATACCCGACAGCCCTTCCTTGCCATGAATGTCCTCGGCATAGATCGGGGCACGTATCAGGGGCCTCGGCGCTCCTGCATACACCGGCACATCTTCGCGCCCCGCCCATTCACGAGCCAGTCGCGCGTTACGCGATGTCTTGTCCAGTCGCACATTGCCGGCCACGGTGGTCAGCGCACGAATGTTCAGTTCTTCGGGTGATGCCAGGGCGAACAGCAAAGCGACCACATCGTCGGCGCCCGGATCGGTGTCGATGATCAAGTCGATCTTGTCCGCCGCCTGGGCGCTCGTTGCAGTAATCAGGGACAAAAGCAGCAGACTCCGGAGCAGATGGTGCAGTTTCTCAGCATAGCGGTTCATGTCGCACTCCTTGTGCTTGGGGGAAACGAATGTAGGCAGCGTTAGAATGTCACTCCCGACACCAACACGATGTTGCAGTACGGCGCACATTCTCCTGTACGAACAATCGCCCGTGCCTGTCGGCTGAGGACCTTGAACTGGTCATGACTGAGCAACTCGCGCGAACCCAGCTGACCTTCGGCATTCAGTTCGTCCAGCACACTCAATGCTGGCGGCTGCTTGCTCAGGATCTCTTGGGCCAGAACATGGCTTTCGACCTGCATTTCGCTCAGCACAACCTTCAAGGTACTGATGAAATCCGGAATCCCTTGAGTCAGCGCCAGATCAATCAGTTCGACGCCTGATGGCACCGGCAGACCGGCATCGCCGATGACGACCATGTCGCCGTGCCCCAGGGAGGCGATCAACCGAGACAGCGCGATATTGAGCAGCGGTGTTTTTTTCATGGTGCTTTGAACGCCTGTACGTCAGACAACGTGGGAATCGAAGGTTGTGCGCCAGCCCGGGTGACCGACAACGCCGCTGCGACCTGACCGAACCGGATCGCTTCGGCTTCGCTGCTTCCAGCGGCCAATGCGGCGGCAAAACCACCGACAAAGGTGTCCCCGGCGGCCGTGGTATCGACTGCCTTCACCTTCGGTGCGGGAAAATGCTCCAGGCGCGAGCCATCGGCGAACAACGAGCCCTGGGCGCCCAAAGTGATAATCACCTTACCGGCCCCCATGGCAACCAATCGGGTCGCAGCGGCTTCAGCCGACGCCAGGGAATCCACCGGCATACCACTCAGGACGCAAGCTTCGCTTTCGTTGGGGATCAGGTAATCGATGGCGGCAAACCAGTCAGCCGGCAATGGGCGGCTGGCGGGCGCAGGGTTGAGAATGACGGTCTTGCCCAGCTCACGCCCCCGCTTGAGGGCATGGCCCACCGTTGCATCCGGTACTTCCAGCTGACAAATAATCACATCCGCCGCCTGCAACACGGCGTCAAAACGGTCGATGACTTGCGGCGTCAGCGATCCGTTGGCACCCGCGACAATGACAATAGCGTTTTGACTGTTGTCATCGACTACGATCAACGCCACGCCGCTGGAGTCATCGACGGTACTGACTGCATCACAATCGATACGCTCGGCCAGCAGCGCCTCGCGCAGTTCTGCGCCATACGCATCGTTGCCCACGCAACCGACCATCGACACCTCGGCACCCAATCGGGCCGCAGCGACGGCCTGATTGGCCCCCTTGCCACCGGAAACCGTGGCAAACGACTCGCCGATCAGCGTTTCACCGCCACGCGGCAACCTTGGCGCCCGGGTTACCAGGTCCATGTTCAGGCTGCCTATCACCACTACTTTTGCTGGCATACATTGCTACTCATCAATTCTGTATCGGCGGTGCTTTTGGTTTAGCGGCTTTTCTATTTCAACGGTACTGGACGAACACACCGGCAAGCGGCGCAGTCGACTCTCTCAAGACAATACTCGGCGTCACAATTCGTTGATCAGTGGCCATATCCGGGGTGGCGATCCTGCGCAAAAGCACTTCCGCCGCCATCTCACCGAGCTGCAGGATCGACTGCCCCACCGTGGTCAACGCCGGGTAAACGTAACGGCTCATCTGGATATCGTCGAAGCCGATTACCGACAATTCAGTGGGTACGCGAATGTTGCGCTCGGCAGCCGCTCGCAACACACCGATGCCGATCATGTCGTTGCCGGCGAAGATCGCACTGGGAGCATTGCGTTCCAGCAAAATCGCGGCCGCGCTGTATCCCCCGGTGCTGGTGAAATCGCTTTCCAGCATGCGCTCGGGATTCACTTCGACGCCCGCCTCGTGCAAGGCACGGCAATAACCGGCCAGACGCATTTGCGCCACACTGGTGCCCAAAGGGCCGCCGATGGTGGCGATGTCCCGATGCCCCAGCTCCAGCAAATGTCGCGTGGCCAGATAGGCGCCGTATTCGTGGTCGATGCGTACCAGATCGACATTCACCCCCTCCAGCCCGCGGTCGACGATGACCATCGGCGTACGCACGCCGGCCAGGCCTTGCGCCAACCCCGCATCGCCACCCGCCGACGCCACGATCAAACCGTCAATACGCTTTTCCAGCAACACACGCAGGTAGCTGCGTTGCTTGTCCGGGTTGTCATCGGAGTTGCACAAGATGACGCAATACCCTTTGCGCTCGCAGTAGTCTTCGATGCCTCGCGCCAACTCGGCGAAGTACGGGTTGAGGCTGTTAGGAACCAACAAACCGATGGTGGCGGTGGTCTTGGCTTTCAGCGAGCGGGCGACGGCACTCGGCACGTAATCCAGGGTTTTGATTGCCGCCTCGACCTTGACCCGCACTTTTTCGCTGACCGGTCGGGTCTTGTTCACCACATGGGACACCGTGGTGTAGGAAATGCCCGCCAGTGCGGCTACATCCTTGATCGTTGCCATGATTCAGGTCCGCCGGCTTGCGCGTTGACTGCGATAAGTATCCAGCACCACCGCCACAACAATGACTGCGCCGGTGATGATGCGCTTGGTAGGCTCGGTCGCACCGATCTGCGCCAGACCGGCCGCCAATACGGAAATGATCAGGACCCCGAAGAACGTGCTGATCACAGAGCCACGTCCTCCCATCAAACTGGTGCCGCCGATAACAACGGCAGCGATCACCTGTAACTCCAACCCGGAGCCGGCATTCGGATCTGCCGCTTCCAGCCGGGAAATCTGAAACAGCGCAGCAATACCGGCCAATAGCCCCATCAGGCTGAACACCAGCACCTTGTAAGGTTTTGGATTGATCCCGGCCAGACGCACCGCTTCTTCATTGGTGCCAATGCCGATCAGGTAGCGACCGAACACCGTACGGGTCAACACGGCTTGGGCAACGAAGATAATCAGCAAGGCGATGATGAACGACGGCGAGATGCCGAAGGCAATCGGGTTGGACAGCCAGGCGAAGGCATCTCCGATGTAGGCCGTGCGTGAACCGGTCATCTGATAGGCCACGCCCCGGGCCATTTCCAGCACACCCAAAGACACAATGAACGAAGGTATCCGCCAGGCCACGGTGATCGAACCGGTGATGGTCCCGGCCAATGCTGCCGCCGCCATTCCAAGCAGTGCCGCCGGCAGAACGCTCCAGCCCCAGCCGAGAATCGCCACACTGACGGTTGAAGCCGCCAGCGCCAACACCGAGCCGACCGACAGGTCGATGCCACCGATAATCAACACGAAAGTCATGCCGACCGCCAGCACCATCAAATCGGGAATCTGGTTGGCCAGCGTGCTGAAAGTGTCATAAGACAGAAAGTGGCTGCTCAATACCGAGAACAGCGCAATCATCGCCAGCAAGGCACCGGCCAGGCCCAGATAGGTGCCCAGACCGTAGAAATTGCCACTACGTTTGCTGGCAGAAGATGCAGTTTTCATGGAAGGTCCCTAGGCGCCGCTTCATTGAGCAGCGCATCACGTTTTTGGTAGCCGGCAAAAGCGGCGGCAAGCAAGTCATCCTGGGTCCAGCGGTCACGCTCGAACGTGTCGATCAGGCGCCCCGCCGACAGCACGCCGATCCGGTCGCAAATCAGCATCAGCTCGCGCAGGTCGCTGGACACCACCACCAGCGCCTTGCCCTGTCGAGTCAACTCGCCAAGCAAACTGTATATGTCGAACTTGGCGCCGACATCGATGCCACGGGTTGGCTCATCGAACAACATCACCGAGCAGTCACGCTCCAGCCAACGGCCGATCACGACCTTTTGCTGGTTGCCACCGGACAGCTCGGAGACAAGTTGCGTCGGGCTCGAGCTGCGAATACGCATGGCGTCGATCTGACGCTGGGCCAAAGACATCTCGTCTGCGTTGTTGACGAAACCAGCACTGGAAATCACCGGCATGTTGCCCATGGCAATGTTGGCGCTGATCGACTGGGTCAGCAGCAAGCCTTCGCCCTTGCGGTCTTCGGTGATCAGAGCGATGCCGTGACTCACCGCATCGGCCGGCGAACGGATACTCACCACTTGGGCCGGTGACCCCAACGCGATCGTGCCACTGTCGGCGGTATCGGCACCGAAGATCAGACGCAGCAACTCGGTGCGCCCTGCCCCGATCAATCCGGAGATACCGTAGATTTCGCCAGTGCGAACTTCGAAGGACACATCGCGAACCTTATCGGAGCGGGTCAGGCCCTTGACCGTCAACGCGGGAGCGCCGATCTTGCGTGGCCCCATGTCCATGTGTTCGCCGAGCTCGCGACCGACCATCAGGGTGACCAATTGCTCGCTGTTGTAATTGGCCATCGGCTCGACGCAGACCAGGTTGCCGTCGCGCAAAACCGCAATGCGCTGGGCGACCCGCGCCAACTCTTCGAGGCGGTGAGAGATATAGATGATCGACACGCCTCGCGATTGAAGGCGGGTGATTTGCTCGAACAGCATCTCGACTTCGCGCGCCGTCAGCATGGCCGTCGGCTCGTCGAGGATTAGTACATGGCAGTCGCCAATCAGGTTGCGGGCAATCTCGACCATTTGCTGGTGACCGATACCGAGGTCGCCGACCAGAGTGTCCGGATCGATCGCATCGAGGCCGACCTGAGCCATGGCCTCGATCGCCGCCTTGCGCAGTTGCTTGCGACTGATCCAGCCACCGGTACTGGGCAAATTATCGAGAAACAGGTTTTCCGCCACCGACAGTGTCGGCAACAGATTGAGTTCTTGCATGACCATGCGGATGCCCAGGTCTTCGGCCTGGGTCCGACTGCCGGGGCGGTAATCCTGCCCCTGAAACTGCATCTGGCCAGTAGTCGGCGTCACCAGCCCGCCAATGATCTTCGACAGCGTGCTTTTACCCGCGCCATTCTCGCCGGTCAGCGCCAGCACTTCGCCGCGTATCAGCGTCAGGTCAATGCCGGTCAGGACAGGTTGAGCGTAGGTCTTGCCGATACCGCTGACCGAGAGGACAGCGTTCGGGGCGCAAACGGACATAAAACTCTCCATGTGCCCGCCCCGACGGGCGAGCACCGTTGTGTCGCCAGAAGGCCTACTTGGTAACCAGTTCTACCGGGGTTTCAATCACGCCGTTGGTGCCGCTGTCGACCTTCTCGCCCTTGATGATCTTCAGCGCAGTCTCGATACCGAACACCGCTTGCCTGGCTGCAAACTGGTCGGCGGTCGCCAGAACGCGACCGTCCTTGAGCATCGGCTTGATGGCGTTGATGTTGTCGTAACCGACCACTTGCACCTTGCCGGCCTTGCCCGCTGCACGCACGGCGGAAACGGCACCGACGGCCATGCTGTCGTTACCGGCCAGCAGGGCTTTGACATCCGGGTACTCGCTGAGGATCGAGGCGGCAACCTTGTTGCCCTTGTCGATCTCCCAGTCGCCAGACTGCAATGAAACGACTTTGATCTGCGCCGCTTCCATCGCATCTTTGAAACCAGCGGTACGGGCCTGGGCGTTGGTGGTGGTGGACACGCCTTCGATGATGCCGACTTCGTCACCGGCCTTCAGTTGCTTGGCCAGGTACTCGCCGACCAGACGCGCGCCTTTGCGGTTATCCGGGCCCACGAACGGCACCGTCATGTTCTTGCTTTTGACGACGGCAGGATCCAGCTGGTTGTCGATGTTGATCACGGTGATTCCGGCGTCGATGGCTTTCTTGATCACCGGAACCATGGCTTTGGAATCCGCCGGAGCGATGACCAGTGCATTGACTTTGGCCAGGATCATTTGCTCGACGATGCGTGTCTGGCCAGCGGTATCCGTTTCGTCTTTGATGCCGTTGGAGATCAACTCGAATTCGCCGGAATGGTCTTTCTGGTAGGCCTTGGCGCCATCTTCCATGGTCAGGAAGAATTCGTTGGCCAGGGACTTCATGACCAGCGCGACTTTGGGTTTTTCAGGAGACTCGGCGAATGCCGATGAGACAGGCAGTGCAGCGGATGCGACAGCCAGCATAGCGACAGCAAGAAGACGTCCAGCGAATGGCAGCTTCATGGGTTCACTCCGATCTTATGATTATTGTGAGCAGTGCTTGCGCTGGAGTAACGCCTGGACCCCAATCGTCAGGAGTCAGACTGCGAACAGGGTCGCGCAAACGTTTGCGTAGACCGAACTATGCGAATCCTGCCAGGATTTGTCAACGAGCTGTTTGGCGTCTTCGCAAACAAAACCTCCCCCTCCACGTTACGCAGTGGTGCTGATCAGGCCACCCGTACTGGAGTCCTTGGCCAGCTCTTTCACCAGATTACCCGTCACTTGTGACAGCGCTCCGGTGGTGTCGGCGATCTGTCCCTGGATCGACATGACCGCTGTAGCCTTGGCTTCCGGCGTCGGATAAGTCGCTGCCTGAGCGGCGGCCAATTGCTGCTGTTGTTCGCGCAGTTGCTGTTGCAGTTCCTGCATACGCTTGAGCAGCGTTTGCACCGCAATACTTTGGGTGCTGCCGCCTTCGGACTTGGCTTCGGCGCCCTGCGTTCCGCCACCGGTTCGAACCTGGTTGTCGCGGCCCTCTTCCTTATCCAGAACCGCTGTCGAGGCATCTGCCGTCGCTTCGCTCAAGGCATTGATCGTTGACGGGGATTTGCCACCGATGGTGATCGCGCCTGCATTTGGAAAACCGATAGAGAAGGACACGTTAACTCCTGTAAGAAAAATAACCTTTCAGGGGCATCGACCTGCGCGAGGTTTTCTTTAGCACTGATTGCAGATCTGGCAAGGCGAATTTGCCAGCAAAAGTCGTAGGCATTTTCGGAGAGCCGAACGCAAACGCACACCACATTCGGAAACCCGGACAACATGACGTTTAACATGCATCAGACTAAAAACAATTACCTATATAAATCATAAGGTTAGATATTTTTTTCTATCGACGTTTGACTGGTACAGATCCTGCTCTTCACCCATACCCCCGGCGTTCAGATCTGCCAGGGGCGCATCTAGATGAACTTGCATCAGCACCGTCTCACTACTAGAGAGAAAATAATGAAATCTGCTTTCAATACTTTTATTCCGGGCGCTTTGGCCCTCTTGCTCCTCCTGCCTGCTGCCCTTCAAGCAAAAGAAGTCGAAACCAAACAGAAGCTGGCGAACGTGGTCATCCTGGCCACTGGCGGCACCATTGCCGGCGCAGGCGCGAGCGCCGCGAACAGCGCAACTTACCAGGCGGCAAAAGTTGGCATCGAACAGTTGATTGCCGGTGTTCCGGAATTGAGCCAATTGGCTAATGTTCGTGGCGAGCAGGTCATGCAGATCGCCTCGGAAAGCATCACCAATGACAACCTGCTTCAGTTGGGCCGTCGCGTGGCCGAACTGGCCGACAGCAAAGACGTCGATGGCATCGTGATCACCCACGGCACCGATACCCTGGAAGAAACCGCTTACTTCCTGAACCTGGTGGAAAAAACCGACAAGCCGATCATCGTCGTCGGCTCCATGCGTCCAGGCACTGCGATGTCGGCCGACGGCATGTTGAACCTGTATAACGCCGTCGCCGTCGCCAGCAGCAAAGAAGCGCGCGGCAAAGGCGTCCTGGTGACCATGAACGACGAGATCCAGTCGGGTCGCGACGTCAGCAAGATGATCAACATCAAGACGGAAGCGTTTAAAAGTGCCTGGGGTCCGTTGGGCATGGTGGTTGAAGGCAAGTCCTACTGGTTCCGCCTGCCGGCCAAGCGTCACACCATGGACTCGGAATTCGACATCAAAACCATCAAGAGCCTGCCCGACGTAGAAATCGCCTACTCCTACGGCAATGTCAGCGACACGGCCTACAAGGCACTGGCGCAGTCCGGCGCCAAAGCGATCATCCATGCCGGTACTGGCAATGGTTCGGTTTCCTCTCGCGTGGTTCCAGCCCTGCAAGCCCTGCGCAAGGACGGCGTTCAAATCATTCGTTCGTCTCACGTGAACGCTGGCGGTTTCGTCCTGCGTAACGCCGAACAGCCTGACGACAAATACGACTGGGTTGTCGCGCACGATTTGAACCCGCAAAAAGCCCGCATCCTGGCCATGGTTGCACTGACCAAGACCAACGACAGCAAAGAGCTGCAACGGATGTTCTGGGAATATTGATTCGCCCTCGCCCCACCGGTTCTGGTCGGGCACTTTATTAACCACTCGTCAGCGTTGACGAGTGGTTAACGCCCTCCGCAAAACGCCGACAAAAAAATTTCGCTCTTCCTACACCAAACGGAAAAAACCACTGTCAGAGGATTTTCTTGAATTTTAAGCAGTTGCGAAAATGCTTACAGTTAAATACTGTATGCACGTACAGCTTAATAAGGATAATCCCGTGGCTACCACCTCCACCTCTCCTGGCACCTATGAACGCATGGGCATGCGCGTTCAGAAAATCATCAATTCCCCCACCGCTCAAAAAGCCAAAGCCGCACTGATCTTCCGCCTGCCGGATGAACCCGTGGATGAGTGGGAGCAATTGCTCGAAGAAATCGACGAGAACGACAACGTCACCCTCGCCTATCGCGACGATGGCGGCGTGCAGATTTTCTGGGTTGTGCCGAAGGAAGATTGAGTCAATGAGCGTCCGCTGGTTTGCTTTGCTGTTTTTGTTCATCACCTTCGGCGCCCAGGCCGCCGCCCCACGCACTTTCAATGAAGCCAAAAAAGTCGCCTGGAAGCTGTACGCACCGCAATCCACCGAGTTTTATTGCGGTTGCAAATACACCGGCAACAAGGTGAACCTGGCGGCCTGTGGTTATGTGCCACGCAAAAATGCCAAACGCGCGGCTCGCATCGAGTGGGAGCACATTGTCCCTGCGTGGCAGATCGGCCATCAGCGCCAGTGCTGGCAGGAAGGCGGACGCAAGAACTGCACCCGTTACGATCCGGCTTACCAGAAGGCCGAAGCCGATTTGCACAACCTGGTGCCGAGCATTGGCGAAGTGAATGGCGATCGCAATAACTTCAGTTTTGGTTGGTTGCCGGTGCAGACCGGTCAATATGGCTCGTGCTTGACCCAAGTCGACTTCAAGGCAAAGAAGGTCATGCCCCGCCCATCCATTCGCGGCATGATCGCCCGGACTTATTTTTACATGAGCAAGCAATACGGCTTGAGCCTGTCGAAACAGGATCGTCAACTGTACGAAGCCTGGAACAAGACCTATCCGGTGGAAGCCTGGGAACGTCAGCGCAACCAAAGCGTGGCGTGCGTCATGGGTCGCGGCAATGAGTTTGTCGGGCCGGTGGACATGAAAGCCTGCGGTTGATAGCCGCTGAAAAACAAAAGGCCTCGGTGTAATACCCGAGGCCTTTTTTATTTCTATCTGCCACTGTCACTGAGCCAAAGGATGCTCAAGCACCAGCAATTCGATGTTCTGCTTCTTGGCCCGAACCAGCGCCGCCGCCACCTCTGACTGCTTGGCCTCGGCCTCGGCTTTCGAGCTGAATGGCCCCATCAGAATGCGCGTCTTGCCATTTTCCATGATGACGTTGGAAACGAAGCTATGCTCGATCAACCAGCCGCTCAGATCGCTGACAGCCTGGGTTGTTTCGCCTCGCACCTCGAGATCCCATTGCGGCCCGGTAGCCGTTACTGGAGCGGAAACGACTGCCGGCTTAGGCTTTTGAGCGTCAACCCCCTTACCCTCACCGCACCCAGCCAACGCCAGTACAGCGAATACCAAGACCATTTTGCGCACAACGGTTCCCTCTGAATGCCGAAAGCGGCGATTTTAACACCCATGAATACTTCTCGAGTGCCGCAAAATGGACTCAAAACAACGAGAATGATGATGGCAGCCTCTGTATAGTTACGCCTTGGGAATTAATGCAGCATCTGCGCGTCAGAAAGAGGCACCCAAACCGTGAGACTTCGCACTAATCTATACATAACACCGACCTCTGCACTGTTCGAATCAGGTGCCCTACCAAGCAATCAAGGAGAAGACCATGCTGATACTCACCCGCAAAGTCGGTGAAAGCATAAACATCGGTGACGACATTACGATCACCATCCTGGGCGTGAGCGGCCAGCAAGTCAGGATTGGCATCAACGCTCCGAAAGACGTTGCAGTGCATCGTGAAGAAATCTATCAGCGCATTCAGGCTGGCCTCACCGCGCCAGACAAGCCACAAACTCCCTGAATCCTGTTGCAGTCAGTAGCCAGCCCGTTCGCCCTGAACATCGGCTGGCTAAAGATTCGGGCGCTGTAGTGCCCGCCGTTTAATTGCTCACCCTCTCCCCTCCCGGCAAGACGTCGATACTACCGGCATGTCACATGCCATGGCTGTCAGACATTTCTGAATAAACCCGAGGAAGGACCTGATCGCACCCGCTTAACCAAACGTCACCCCGCGCGCCATACCCGTCGCAGCAATGACCATCAGCAACACCAGCAGCGCTTCGATGTGACTGAAACGGGCAAGCAGTTTTGCGCGCCCGGCATCGATCGCCGCACCACGGCCAAGCGCAATTCGCCATTTGATCAGCGTCACCATGGGTGCGACTTCTAGCAGCAGGATAAGCACGAAGAGCGTCATCTTGAGATGAAACAGTGGCTGGTGCAGGTAATAATCGGTGCCTTTCTCGTATCCGCCAAAGGCCCGCATTCCACCGCTGACCAAGAGGATGACTGCGCTGACCCCCCATAGGTTATCGGCCATCAGTACGCGACGCACCTCCCCCGTCCCGGCCGCCAAGCGACTGAACGCCGTCCCTCGGGTCAAAACCGCCCAGAAGCCCAGCGCAAAAGCCAGCAGGTGAATTGCTGCAAGTGACCAATGAGCCAGCATTGATATACCCCCGTCAGACCGAGTTTGAGTTTGGCCAGTCAGTAGTAGCCCAAAAAACCGGGACTTGCCCGATTTGAGCGCAGGGCGCTTTATCAGGGATTGAGTCAATGGATCGTCAAATAGCGTTGGTGCCGGGGATAGGCGCAACAGCAGTTCGAAGGTGCGAGACAAATCTCAGGCAAAAAAAATCCCAAGCAGCTGATGGAAGCTTGGGACTTAAAAATGCATAAACCGTGGTGGTGAACGCGGGGCGAATAATATCCCAACGGCTTACTTGTAACAATATATTTTAGGTCACTAGTTGGTTAAAAAATATCGTAACCCATTAAATATCCACAATTTTTTTATGGACCCTTGGAAGGTTCCAGCTGAAACAAACCATCACCCGCCATACCCGCAGGCCTGAATATGACGCCAGAAACATAACGTCACAGACCGTCTAGACTCCACCCATCAAGAGCTGAAGGTTTCTGCTCGCTTTTGACAGCAAGCCCTTCCTCCCAATTCACCTGAGTACACAAGCCATGTGTGAATCATGTGATTCAAATTCGCTTCAAAAAACGAGTGGCCGCCGTAAGTTCCTTCAGCTTGCCGGACTTAGCGCAGGAGCACTGTTGTTGGCTGGCGCCTTGCCTGGCCAACTCCTCCACGCTGCGGAGAAAACGGCGCCACCCCCAAAACCGCAAAACGCAATCAACCCCGACATGGCCCTTCAAAGGCTTATGGAGGGAAACGAACGGTATGTTTCGGGCACTTCCAAGACGCATGACTTCAAAGCCGAACGAGAAGCCTTGGTCTCAGGCCAGAACCCGTTCGTGTCGGTGCTCAGTTGCTCTGACTCTCGCATCGCCCCCGAGTACGCTTTCGACACTGCACGCGGAGATCTTTTCTCCATACGTGTCGCCGGTAACTTCGTTACTGATGAAGGCCTGGCAAGCCTTGAGTACGCAATCGCGGTGCTCGGCTCACCGCTGATTCTCGTGCTCGGGCATGAAGACTGCGGCGCTATCAATGCAGGTATAAAAGCAGTAAAAGATCAAACCGTTTTCCCCGGCCACATCCCAAAACTGACTGATGCACTCAAGGCCTCTATCGAGAAAGTGCTAAAAGAATCAGGGAGTCTTCCTGCCAACGCTGTAGCCCAAAATGTCAAAGACTCGGTCAACAAACTCAAAAACGCCTCACCCATTCTGACTGATGCCCTCAGCAAAGGTACGTTGAAAATAGTGGGCGGCATCTATCGCCTGGCGAGCGGAAAGGTAGACCTGGTCGCCTGACTCAGAATACCCATCGCCTGTCGTTGAGATAGCCAGAAACAAGGAGCCCAGCGCAAAGGCTGGGCTCAAGTTATTTTCTGTTGTCCATCATCTTGTCGGCGAGAGCCTTAGCCCTTTCAATCAACAGGTTCTGCCTGTCCTCATGAGTAGCCCCTCCTACGACCGGGGCCGTCAGGTTGCTTTCGGCAATCAACGCAGCGCAGAAGTACTGATCCCAAACAGCCCTGCCTTCAAATGCCTGCCTTTTCATTTCGTCGGCGATCATATGCGGCTCCTTTTGGTGAGGTAGCACTGCTATCTTACGCCCGAATCACGAATAATTTGCGCCGCTGAAAGCCCCTTACCAACAACCCACTCGTCGAATGAAATTAGAATGCGCACAATTCCAAGCGCTGGTCCGGCACTGCTGTTTTGGGAGATGTGCCTACCCGCATTCCAGCAGCGGCAGATCGACCAGCCTCCTGTCGCGTGGGTATCGTCCAGTCCAAGACTCTTCGATCATTGCGCGCCCGTCTGCCACCTGCGCCACCCGACCCGTCGCCGGCCTGCACCTCGCCTTCAGCGATTAGAGCAGAAGGGTGAGCAACAAAGGCCGAACTGGCATTTGCAATCGCTCTCCAGCAGCGGACTTGCTTGCGCGGAAATAGGTAGCCAACGCTGCCAACGCCAAGCTGCTTCCGCTACTGACTGACGACGGGGCGTTGCTGGCGATGCTCACCGGTGACGCCGCACCGAAGTTCAGCGGCCGCCTGGAGCGTTTCAAAAAGGAATGGCTGACCAAGTCTTCGCCCAGGCGCAGGACGATTCGAAGGCCTACCAGAACGTGCCGACCGGTGAGCGCCCCACCTTTCACGAGATACGCGCACTCGGCGCCAGGCTGTACGTACAGCAGGGTTTCGAGCAGGAATACATTCAGGGCTAGATGGGGCACGCTGACGTAAAGATGACCGAGCACTACCAGGCAGGGCACGGCGATGATGCGGTGGCTTATATGAAGGTCAAAGCCGACCTGAAGGTGTAGCGCGGTGGTCGTTTGCCCAAAATATTCCCACAGCTTGCCCAAACACAGACAACAAAAAAGGGCCCACCTTTCGGTGAGCCCTTCTAGACCGCCCAGCAGAGCGGATTTTGTTTGGTAGGCGCGATTGGACTCGAACCAACGACCCCCACCATGTCAAGGTGACCCCTAAACCCATGCAAGCATATGATCTATAAAGAAAAATAGGTGTCTTAAGGCGGGTGCAAAACCGCGACAGCACCCTATAAAAATCAATAACTTAGCGTTGTATATTCCTACAGTAGTAGCCTCTCACCGCAGGCGGCTGTCGCAACGGACCGACATGACGCCCGTGTGTCACCGCACCAGAGCAGAATTACACCGAGATTCCGAAGGGGTAACACCAGCACTCAGGGCCACAGAAACCGGGCGCATCCTTACGTTGGAAATATCCGGTTTCACCTGCTTTACTCGATCTGAGGTTGAAAATAGGGTACGGACATCTGACGGACGTCAGATATTTTTGGGGTGGTTATATGGAAATTGAAAAACTCAAAATCCTGCTGAAACCTTGGCTCCGCGAGGACACATGGCATACCGGTCGTTTTTTCGATAACCAGCGCTTCTATTTCGCATTGAAAGCCGCATTTGAAGAACTTGGCGTGCGTATCAGCACTGACCACTTTCGTCAGGCAATCATACTCTGCCTGGATGAGTGCGGCTTAAGTGAAGTAGAGGCATTCGAAAACGATGTCGAAGAGTTCGCGCAGCGTGGAGCAAACGTTGCAAATTATCTTTTTGCTTTAAAATTTAATTGATGCGCCGCCTGCAACTGACGGCCGGACTTTATCGAACACCATCGTAGAGATTGAATCGCCGTATCAAAGCCTGGGATGCCGTATAGAAATCGTCAAAAGCCTTTATAATCAAGGCCTTGAGCTACAAATGAGCCACAAAAATCACCACCTTTTGCGACTCTTTAAAACCCAATAAACACTGGTCCAAACGGTTGCATTTTGGGGAAGAATTTCCCGCAGAAAATACCACCTACGGCGTCCTGCCGACCGAACACCAACCCAAAACTCTACTGATCGTCGCTTCATACTCGCCTGAGTTTTGCGCATCGATTACTGTATATCCAAACAGTATAGATAAGGCATGACCGTGGACCCCCTCGAAATCGAAGACACCAGCGACTGGCTTGGCTGCCCGACTGAACTTGAAACCTGTCGCTACTTCCTGCGCATGACGGAAAACGAGGTGCAGGAACTGACCCTGCAATTGCGCAAAGCCCGCGAAGACATCTTCGGTTTGGTGCAGATGCATGCCGACGTGTCCCAGGAGCGGGATCAGCTACGAGCTGAGTTGAACCGCCTTAAAGAAGAGCATTCTGAACTATCCAGTAAGGCTTATAGCCTCCAGCTGATAGCCGACCAGCGAGATCACCTGTTTAGAGAAAACCAGAGGTTGCTCATGGAAAAGCGGGAGCGGAAATCTCTCTGACGTATGCCTGGCACGCCTTCAGCGCAATCAGTCCCTGATCGCCGGCGTCGGTGATGGCGACAATTCGTTGAGCATGCGCTGGGTCAAGTCGGGCGCGCGCTCCTCCATGAACCACGCCGACGGTTTCGGTACCGGCTGGCATTGAACAGCCACTGGCTGGATCCGTGGCGTCAAGGAGGACTGACAACCGCAAATCAGAAGTGGCAAGGCGATCGCGCAAGCGCGCCTGATCAGTTTGAGCATCTGTCAGCTCCTTGTGGTGGGTTTGATCGCTGGCCGCTAGCCGCTGCTCGAGCGCCAGCCGCTTGTCTTGATCCGCACGCACCTGGGCGGCGGCCGCGTTGCTGATGGTGGTCAGGTCGACTTGATGCAGCCCAGCCTGTTCGGCGAGCTGCTTTCCATAGCGCCAATCCTGAATCCGCCAGGCGCTTCCGGCGGCGACCAGAGCCAGCGCCAGCGCCAGCACGCCGATCAATTTCCACGGAATCGTTACTGGCATTGCTCGTCCTCCCAAGCAGGCAGATCCACGGTCTGCCCGGCCAGTGCGTGGGTGCAATCGCCAAGAAACTGAATGCGGCCGTCAGTTACGAACGAGTGACACACCCTATCCCCGTCGGACCATGAATAGCGCACCAGAACCGAAGGGGTAAACGTTGGGCTTTCCAGATTTCCGTTCCATCCCCAGCGCGGACCCGGTCCGGCGCCGTGCATGATCCGGTGCACCATCTCGCAGCCAGGGCACTCAAACCAAAGGCTTCCTTCCTCGGTAGTGGCCAGAACGCGGGACACTCTGCTGAATGCGGTCATGGCACATCCTTGAAAAAGACGTGGCCATTCAGTTTGAGGGTCTGTTTCGCCTTTGCCGCCCAGGCTGGCGGTGTCTTCATGGCGATAGCGTAGTAATGGGTCGCGCCACCAGTGGGATCAGGAACCTTGCCATCGATCACCTGGTCGGCAGCGATCCGCGCCTGGGTAAATTCACGGAGCGGAATCGGCTTCGCGCCGCTGAGGTACGCGAAGTTTGGGTCGTTCTTGTTCCAGCAACTGAACTGATACGGCTTCTGGCACACGCCGGCGTAGCCCTCCCCCCACCATGAACTAGTCTTTCCATCGAACACGCGGTTGCGGATGGTCCAGGCCACGGCGATCTGGCCGGCCAAACTTTCGCCGCGCGCCTCTCCCCACAGTGTGCGGGCGAGGATGTTGCGATCTTTTTCAGTTACGGCCATGACTTTTCTCCGGGCAAAAAAATACCCGCGCTTGGCGGGTTTTTGGGTTTCGATGGCGAATAAATTTAATGCGGAATGCTGTAGAATTTTACGGCTGCATAAAAACAACACGAAATATCATCGCGAAGGAGTAAAAGGCATAGCATGGAAACACTGGCCTTGGGATCAACTAAAGCAACGTGGCTCGCGCAAATAAAAAAAGTCACGAACAAAAATCAGAAAATTATCGCTTTTATTGCGGCAACATTTATATTTTACTTAGCGCAAAAATCTATCAATGCAAAAATATTTCTAGGCGATGCGAAAGACTACTGGTATCTAAGCTCGTACATTTGGGACTTCTCATTCCCTCAAAACCTTCGGGGGTATTTTTTCCCGCTTTTGCTTTCACCCGCAAAGTACCTATCCGAAATCATGCCGCAATTTGGATATCTACCATTAAGAATTCTACAAGCTGTTGCGTACAGCTACAGTCTTTGTATTATCTTCCCTAATTTGTTTATAAAAATTTTTGGTGGAGCAGACACGCTGCCTAGGCGACTTATAGTTCCATCACTTGTTGCCATATTTTTCCCGGGGCTCGTATCTTACCCTCTAAGCGACCTCCCCGCTCTTACGCTGACTTTTATTAGTGTTTACCTTTTGATTTGTGCCAAGGATAACAAATCCCCATACGGTGTGTTTCCGTTGGTTTTTCTTGCAGGAATGGTTGCTTACGGAGCGTGCAATACTCGATCAATTTATGTATTTACGCTGACCGCACTAACTATTGCAGTGCCATTAGTAATATTTAGATCCAATTCTATAACAACCAGAACCTTCGCAACTCTTACTTTCATTGCTGGCGCCGCAACATGCTCCACACCTCAAGTATTGATCAACATGAAGCACTTTGACAATCCTTCGCCATTTGTAATATCAAAAATTGGCGATGCCTCTCTCTTTGCCACTCAATTGAAATGGGGCATCACGATACAGCGCTATGAAACTTTACTCGATGAAAAAAGCGAGACGGTATCTGGCATCTATTATTTCGACCCGGCAGGAGAAACCTTTTTCAAGAAATATGGAATGACCGAGATAACGGCGACAGTGCCGTGGTATCTAGACATGGTATTGTCAGAGCCTGTTGAGTTTTCAAAGATATATTTAAAGCACTTCATTAACGGTATCGACGTTCGCGACCACGAGGTTTATACAACATCCCCGTCGCATGAGAAAAAGCTTCGCTCCGCAATAAGCCTTTCAGTATTCTTTCTCGGTTTATTTTTTCTTGTTCGGGGAATTTTAGAGAGGACCTTCGAACCCTCCAAACCTAACGCAGAAATTATAGCAAGAATTTTTTGGGCGTTCGTATTTATCATTCCAGTGGCAGCAATAATTCCTGGAGCAATCGAGACGCGATTCTTCCTTCCGCTCCAAGTTCTTTGCTACGGCGCAATTGCATTCAAATTTTGCATGCCTAGAATCAACAACCTTTTATCCATTAAGAATTTAGCGATAGCAGTTGCGTACGCAATAGTCCTTACGTATTCAATAGTGGCGACAAATTCTTCTATATTATCGAGATATAGCATTATTTTCGAAGACCAAAAAGCCCCCGAATAGTAATTACATCCCAACAAATACCCTTCACGGGTCGGAACGGGCAGGGTTATGGACTTACATCAGGAAGGTATAGCGGGCCAAGCGGGAAGCTCATTAGCCAAGTCTACCGTTTGCAGCGCTCGAGAATACGTTTGCCAACGTTTGGCCAGCGCGATTTCTGCCTCTGTCGCATCACCCAGTTGGAGCGACAGCAAGAGCGGCGTCATATTCTCTGACGCCCGAACCAGAAGGGAAACTTGGGCGGCCTTATTTACGGCGTAAGCCTCATCTGGAGTTTGTTTGGGGGCGACAAAAGCTGTGAACAACCAATCGGCATTTTCATTGGAGGCGCTCCATCCCTCGCTTATACCGTATGCGATCCATAAACCCCACCTACCGTATGTCCGCGGTATGAAGTCAGATATCCGAGTCGGATACATGCTCCACTTGAGTTCTTACCCCAAACAACCGGTCGGCTATCTGCCGACCTCGCTCCAACCCTTCAGCCGTCAACCAAATCGATTTGTTCTTGTTCACCGGATTACTGATGAAACCATGTTCATGTAATCGGTTCATGGTCTCGAAGTCGAACCCTTTCCAAGCATTGCCGTTATCAAAGCTGAAGGTTGCCAACAGGGCAAGCACGGCTTCTTCAATCAGTTTATCGTCGTATTCCATTATCGTTGCTCCGTTCGTACTCTTTAAGCTCACCGTAAACCCCGCTAGCCATCAAGATAAATAGCGCGTTTAACTACGCGATACCGGCGAGCAGTTCGTATGCGATCCATAAACCCCACCTACCGTATGTCCGCGGTATGAAGTCAGATATCCGAGTCGGATACATGCTCCACTTGAGTTCTTACCCCAAACAACCGGTCGGCTATCTGCCGACCTCGCTCCAACCCTTCAGCCGTCAACCAAATCGATTTGTTCTTGTTCACCGGATTACTGATGAAACCATGTTCATGTAATCGGTTCATGGTCTCGAAGTCGAACCCTTTCCAAGCATTGCCGTTATCAAAGCTGAAGGTTGCCAACAGGGCAAGCACGGCTTCTTCAATCAGTTTATCGTCGTATTCCATGATCGTTGCTCCGTTCGTACTCTTTAAGCTCACCGTAAACCCCGCCAGCCATCAAGATAAATAGCGCGTTTAACTACGCGATACCGGCGAGCAGTTCCAGGGCAGTAAAGCTTCGTAATCCTCAACCGAAGAAGCCGTCGGCAGGCGCTCAAGTGCGTGGCGCAGCCACGCATAGGGCTCTTGGCCGTTGGCTTTGGCTGTCTCGACCAGGCTGTAAAGTTGGGCACTGGCCGTCGCGCCTTTGGACGTGTCGCTGAACAACCAGTTCTTCCTTCCGATCACGAAGGGCCTGATGGCGCGTTCGGCAGGGTTGTTGTCGATCGGCAAGTAGCCTTCCTCGACATACCGCGCAAGTTTGTTCCAGTTGTTGGCCAGATAACTGATGGCTTTGCCCAGGGCGTTCTGAGCTGTGACCTGAGGCTGTGTCTTTTCCATCCAGTTTTTCAACTGAGCCAGCACCGGCAGGCTGTGCGCGTGACGACCGGTTTTACGCTCGCCGTCGTTGCCGGCCTGTAGATCGCGTTCGATGCCATAAAGCTTGTTGATCAGGTTCAGCGCGATGTCGGCACGTCCCGTCTTGCCTTTGGGCTGCACTTTTTGCGCTTCGACGAATTTGCGCCGTGCATGCGCCCAGCAACCTAGACGTTCAACCCCGTCCTGCGCGCCCAGCGCGTTGTAACCGGCGTAATCATCGGTCATCACATATCCGCGATAGCCATCAAGCAGGCGCGTCGGCACCTCCTGCGCCCGGCTGGTGGAGTAGTCGAAAAGGATCACTGGCTTGTCGGGCGGGCCACCGGTTTGCACCCACATCCAGGACTGGCTGCTGGGTTCCCGATCCTGCTCTTTCAACACCTGCACGCGGGTTTCATCGCAGTGGATGATTCGGCTTTCCAGCAACTGGTCGCGCATTAAATTCAGCAGTGGCTGCAAGTGTTCGCCGCACTGGATAACCCAGCGGGCCAGGGTCTGGCGCGGGATATCGATGCCATGGCGGCCCAGCACTTTTTCGAAACGGTGAAGCGGTAAACCGTCCACGTATTTGGTGGTCAGCAGCATCGCCAGCACGCTTGGGCTGGCCATACTTTTTTCAATCAACTGAGCGGGCTTGTCCGCAGTGACCGGTGCCGTTTCATAGGCACGGCAACCGTAAACCTTACGGACGTGTTTGATCACGCGGATTTGCATCGGCACGATTTCAAGCTGCTCGCTGACCTCCTCGCCGATGGCGTGTTTGCGGCAGCCGCAGGCACAAGTCAGTTCACGCTCGGGCAGTTCGTGGATGATTTCGATACGGGGGAGATCGGCCGGCAGCGGCTTGCGGTTGCCACGCCGCTGGGTCGGCGCAACAGCCTCTTCTTCTGCGGCTTCATCAATGGGTTCGACGACGCTTTCCGCCTCATTGAACAGGGCCAACTGCGGCGTTGCCGGATCAGCCGTTTGCTCGGACTTGCGTCCGAACAGGCGCTGACGTAACAGCGCATTTTCTTCTTCGAGGAAACCGACTCTGGACTGCATCTTCGCAAGCATCTGCTTGAGCAATTCAGGATCATCGGGGAGGTTTTCGGGCATGGAAATCATGCCCTGGATTATACCGAATCAGGCCACGTATCGAGGCGTCAAAACCTGATGAGGACGGTTGCGCCACAGATCAAAACCATCAAGTAGCCAGTTCAGTTCCTGGACAGTCAGGATGATCGCTTCATCGTTGGCATCGGGCGATGTTTTAAATCGTTCGGATTCGAGGCGCTTGAGCCAAAGGCAGAAGCCGTTGCGTTCCCAATACAAAATCTTCACGCGGTTGCGTGGCTTGTTGAGGAAGACGAAAAGCACAGGGTCGAATACAGCGACTTTGATATCCAGTTCGACCAGCGCGGCAAGGCCATCAATGGATTTTCGAAAGTCCACGGGTTTGGGGTAGAGATAGACTTTTTCGACTTTGGCATCGGGTCGCATCATGGCGGGCTGGCTCCTGAGGGAATCGGGAGCAAAGCATCCGGGATCAACTAAGCGCTTTGAATGTGGGGTTCATGGAGCGCTTACCTTATACCTTCAACGTCGCTCACATCAATCCAAATCATGGATGGATGGAAAAAATCGGTTATATCTTGTTCCTCCTCAATTGAGATTAGCTCTACTACCAAGACGCCTTGAATCCGCGCAAACTTCTTCATCAGCTGTATTCCCATATAATAACAAATCCAGATGCACCGTTGCCGCCAGTTGTATTATTGCCACCTGTCACGGATCCAGCACCACCACCCCCGGCGCCAAAGCCAGTGGCATTGGCGCCAGCTTGCTGGCCAGCACCAGCAGCCAAAGCTTTTGAGTACCCCCCAGCTCCAAAAGCCGACGAGGCCCCCTTGCCGGTCGACAAGTTGTTTGCCGCATAGAGCGTTCCTTTATCCCCTATCGCGCCTGCACCGTTATAGATTGTTCCACCAACACCGACGGCGACCGAGGACTGCTCTGAGCTAGCTGTTGGGAAAGAGCTGATTACAATGCCCCCAGGGCCTCCCGCACCGCCACCCGCAGAAATCAATCCGCCTAGGCTACTCGATCCTCCATTGCTTCCATTGGCACCGAGGCCAGTTGAAATCCCTCCGGATCCTCCTGCGCCAACAGTGATCGGCAGTCCCGTAAACGCACTAGTGAACATCCCCTTCGCTGAGGCGCCAGCACTACCTCCAGTTCCCGTAGATGCAAAGCCTGGACTAGGAGTATTGGAATTGCTGCCACCGCCACCACCACCGCCACCGCCACAGACTTCAACCACAATTGAGTTAGTGCCGGATGTTGGCGTGTACGTGCCTGAAGCGGTGAACAGCCGAATATTAATAAGTCGGCCAGTGGGGACTTTTTTAAGTGAATCGAGCAGGTCAGCGGCACGCCCCTTTGTTGGCGATACGCCGGCCGCCACCAGCACCGCCATGATGTTTTCCTGAACATCGTTCATCCATTCATCAGTAACAACCGTTGGCTGAATGCCGCCTACCGGATCTCCGTCTGTAAACTTGTTGTCTACCGTTGCTCCCGGACCGTCAATTCTGTGCATTCGTCATTCTCCGTAAGCGAAGATCGCGATCGTGTGCGCGGGCTTCAACTGATTTAATTTACATTCGAGGGTGTCGTTACCCCATATGCGAAGCCGCTCACCAACCGCCGACTGGCCGACGCGAAAGCTAGTAACAGATACTTCTGGAGCCCTGACTAACCAGGTGAAAGCCCAAGGCCCATTGGGCAGTGAGTCGCCTACGGTCGAGCGTCCAACCCTGAATGGTTTGAACGTCTCGATCGTTACCGTGTATCCCAGTGCTGCAGCTACCTCGATAAAATAGGCGGCGGATTGCCCACCGGTGCTGGTGAGCTTCGCCAGCAATGCGCTGCGGCGCCCCTGAAGGGTTTGCTCTAGCAATCCGGAGCACTTGTCGGGAAGCCCGGCGACCCTCTCCCAATCGGGCAGTAGTTCTGCCGTAGTGCCTGGGTTTGCCTCCCGGGGCATCACGCCGGCGCGGCCATCCAGCCGCGAGAGCTCAATTGACATTCCGTCGAGTAAGTCATGGAGCGTGGTGCCGGGGTCTCGTGGAAATGCCTGGCCAGGCGGCAGCAGCGCTTTGAGCTGCTCCCTGTATTCAGCGGCTGTTGGCATTGCGCCTCCTACAGGCTGGAAAAGGTGGGTGTCCCGAGCGTGGCCATGTGCCCGGCAGCGTGCGCGACGTCCGCTGTTGGCGAGACGATTTGGTTATTGCTCTCCCCAGCAGCCAAGGACACGGCTTCACGCAGCCGGCTGATGAAGATCGTTCCACCCGGCGCGGAATCCCGATCAATAAGATCTGCAAGCTCCGCGCGAACCGCGCTCTGAACGACCGTGGTGTTCGGTGTCAGCTTGATATTCATGTTCAACGGATCGGCGACGGGGGCCGCTACGAAGACTTCAGCTGTCACCGGAGCTCTGGCATCGATATAGGCCTGCACCTCGGCGACCTTCGCAGGACTTGGGATGATGCTGACCTCTTCATCGCAGACGAAAAGGACTGTGACGGTGCCAGGCCCCATCTGGATCGGGTACACCCAAACCCTGGTGACGCCCGCAACTTCGAGAGCCCATTGCTCATAATCAAACGAAGCGCCGCCATGGGGAGGCTGTTGGATTCGGGCAAGCAAGCGCGCGAGAAGACGTTCGTCAGTTTCGACGTCGACCCCGTTTTCAAGCTTGGTCGCCGTGGTGCCTGTGGACTGAACGCCAGCGATCGGCGAAAGCAGGAAAATGGGCAGGCCCGCATCAAAGTTGCCAGCCTCCCCCGCCTCAACCGCCAGAGCCGGAATGATGAGCGGACCGGAACTGAATACGGCGTCGCCTTGGGTTTTGTACTGAACACCGTCCTGTCTCTGCAATATCGTTCCGTTGACCACCACGGCTCCAGCAGTGCCGGCGAGCGCCACCTGACCGCTGGCAAATCCAGCGGTTTTTCGAGTGACTTTCCAAATTGCCGCCCAGCGCTCGAGGTATTCCTTTTCGGCAGTGTCGATAATCGATTGTTTGGCAATCCAGTCCAGGTAGCCGTACAGCATGTGGACCGCGCCAGCCTCTGACTGGCCGACAATCCCGAGCAGCGATCGGCGAAGCACCGCACTATCAACACCGGTGACACGGCTGCTGATGTCGGTGATCACTCGTTCGATTAACTCGGTCAGTGTTGGTCGAGCAAATGGCATCAGGCAGCCCTCTTCGCGGCTTGAGCCGCCCATTCGTAGTTGTATTGATAGCGAACCGGCGAGCCGGTCGGCCGGTAGATATCGACGAGGATCAACATCCAGCCCCTGGCTACAAACTCGGCGGTGACCTCGACGCGCGTGGCGACCAGGTCCTCTACCATCCAGGCCAAGGCTTCCCGGCAATATTGCTGGGCCCGGCCAAGGACTTGCGGAAGTTGCTTTTCGCGGGCGAGCAGCCACAACAGCGAACCGGTTTGGTCCGATGGCGTGGCGTTTGCGATGTCCCCCCAGTAGCCGCGCAGGTCGTCCTGCGGCAACTCGACGGGGATCTGCTCAGGGCTGGCCCTGCGATCGGTGAACAGGCTGATGATCACAGCAGTTTCGAGGCCGTCGTCGCGCGCCAGGTCGAAGCCCGACAGGAGCAACTCCCCACCGCTTTCGGTCATTACCATTGCGGCATCGGCCATCAGATAGGCACTCCTGAGTTTCCACTACCAGCGGTAACGCCGTTGTGCTGGTGAGTGCTGCCAATGTTCTTTCCGTTGTTCGTGATGGTGCCGGTGGTTTTGACGTTGCCGATCACCTCAAGATCGCCGATGAGTTTGATCGTCGGTGCTTGGGCTTCGAGATGCTGAACGGCGGTGACCTTCACCATCTCTCGCAACAACTCGATCTTGTTGCCCAGGTCGTCATAGATGGCGACCTCACCAGCCAGCAGGGGGATTCGGTACCGGCGGTCATCGACCACCAGCACAATCCCTTGCTCGCGATTACCTCCAAGGAAGGCCACCGCGACATCACCACCCAGCGGGTGACTGGTGAAGCCATAGTTCTGCATGTGTTCAAGGCCGTCGCGTAGCTCGTCCTTCAGCAACTCCACCTGTACCAGGCTCTCTCTGCCTCACCGAGGGCGTTCTTTTCCCACTTCAGGCCGAACTCGCAATCCTTGCCGCCCCACTTCAGCGTCTGTTCCTGCCGGCAGTGCGGGCAGTTGATGTGAAACTTGAGCAGGTAGGGTGACTCTTCGACAGCCTTGGTGATCTGGCAGGAGCCAACTCGTTTCGGCGTTGAGCCGCGAATTGACTTCGGGTAGATCGCGCCGTTGAGTCGCTTGTCGCCCAGGGTGATCGGTGACCCCTCGCCTTCGACGCTTTCGTCAAAGTTCGAGAGCTCGTCGTAGATCACCTCGTCGGCGGATTTCTCACGGTAGTTTCGGGAGGCTTTGCCGCCCCGGATCCAGAGCGTCCGCCGGTTCGCGAATATCTTCTGGTCGAGGGTGTTGTCGCTGTGCTTACGTCCGAACCACGGAGCGAGGTCGCCCAACACTGGTACGTCTCGGATCATCCCGCTGACGTGGCTTTTACTGATGTCCTCGGCGTCAGGATCAGTCGGGCTCCACATCATCACGTTGCGGCGCTTGTGCTGAATCTTGTAACCGATGTTCGCCATCAACAGCTTGGTGTACCAACAGTGCGCAGAGCCTTGGATAGCTCTTCTACATTGGTTCGGGCATCGATCTTTATCACACGACACCTCTATAGATCGGTGTTGCGCTTTGGCAGCTTGAAGTCGGCGAAGCGGTCAGCAAGGTCAGCGATCTTCTTGACGCCGAGGAAGCCAATGAACACACCGGCAGCAGTGGCGAAGTTCTGAGGTAGGCCGAAGTACTCAAGCAACGGTATTAGGCCAATGGTGATCAGCGTGCAGAGCGATGCTTCAAGCAGTGCCTGACGCTGGGTGCCGCCGCCGTAGATGATCCGCAGTGCAGCCACAACGAATGACAACGCACCGGCGTAGATCGTAGGCGCATGCTGGCTAAGCCACGCGAGAACGAGCAGCCAGGTGTCTGGTTTGTCTGGCATGTTTGGCATCTCGGCATCCTCCCTTTCGGGGAGCGAATAGATCCGGCCCCAGCAGCACTCCCAGCTCGGAGCAATGGGTGTGGTGGCGCCGAAAACGAAAAAGCCCCGGCAAATGCCGAGGCTCTGTGAACTGTAGAAAGCAAAAAGCCCAACTCGATGGTTGGGCTTTGCTCGCGGAAAAACCGCAAAGTAATGTGAAATCTATAGATCGGGACCGGGGGTGTCAACGAGTTATTTGGAGACTTCGCAATCTTCAAACATCGGCGTTTTGACCACATCCCCTTTGCCCGTACAGACGACCGAAATCTGTGCACCTTTCTTGAGCGCTGCAAGAGAGGACATGTCGGATTTATCAAATTTGAACTGCGGCCCCATAAACTGGTTGGTGCCCGCAAGTACGAGGTACGGATTCCCAAGGAAGTCAGTATTGATATCGGTGATTCGCCCAGTCACCTTGACCCGCTTACCCTTGTACTGCAGGTCAGCCGCAATAGTGTTGTCTTCATAATCCTGGGAAACCTTCGCCGACGTGTAAGCCTTAATCGGTTCTGCCTGGGCTTGCTGTTTAGGTGGCGCGCCTGACGAACTAGATTGTGCCGCCCTCTCCTTGTAGCTGTCGTAGCTGTTTTTAGAAATCGATCCCATGCCAATCAAGGATACAAGGCACAAGGCCATCCAGGTGAAGCCGACGATGCGCGAGAGGATTGAATGCCCCTTCCTCAACAGCATCCAGCCAAACAACAAGGGGAAAAATAGAATCCCAAGCCCCAGAAGAAATCCAACTTGCCGCTTGTGTGGTGCCGCCACCGCTACTGCTTCGTTCATTTCGCTCTCCATGGCGATCAAATGAGGCAGTATTTTGAACCCACATCTATCAAAATGCCACTACGATCACCGGTATAGCGCTAAGCGGCCTCACGACGAAAATCTAGCGCTCCATCGACCCAAGCAATGCCAGCCTTCCAGAGCTGCCGGGTCTTCTCCTCACCAAAGCCCAGTTTCTTACCGACATCAACCAGCGCTTTGTCCCGAGCGGTGTAGTACTTCATCAATACGTTGCCGCACTCTGGATAACGCTTGAGCAGGCGACCCATCAAGCCATCAATCATCAACGCATCGTCGTCGGTGATCATCGGTGTGTGCAGGGTGTTCTCGCGGGATGCGCAGCAGGACACGCCAGAGCCCAGCACCACCCAACGGCCCCAATGCTCCAACAGATCCTCTGCAGTGCGTTCGGTGAAGCTTTTTGTTCTCGCCATGAATCAATCCCCCTTGAAAGACGAGCGGCCGGCGCCGCGACTGTTGTTCTGCTGGTACTGCTCGACGGTGCCATTCGCCGCTGGTGCCTGGGTTGCAAGGTGACGCTCCCGGCGCAGCTGCATGCCCAATTGCACCACCAAGTCTTCCACCGGCAACGGCTCCCGGGTGACGGCGTGTACCTGGCCTGAGGCGTGGCAACCGATGCAGTCGAGTTGGTGAAACACGCCTTGGATGACTCCCTTCCCGGCACACGATGGGCAGTCGGTGAGCGGGATCTGGCAGCGCACAAAGGCAGGGCCGTGAGTCCTTTTATCCATTTTTAAACCTCGCCTATGGTTGATTCGTGAATGGCCTCGCAGGCCTTATGTTCCGTGGCTTTCAGCGGTTTCCCCGAATTTTCGTTTCTACCGTCCTCCAACCCGTGAATCAGGGAAAAACCCTTGCCGTCTAAATGGTCGTGCCACAGTTCGAGGGCAGCACGCTTGCGCTCTTCGACGGTGGTATGGATGTAGGCCTGCACGTTGTGGCCCATGGCGTGGTTGATCAGCATCTCGCCAATCAGGAAGTCGATGCCGAGGTCTGCCCAGCCGGTGCGGGCTAACTTGCGCAGGTCGTGACTGCTCCACTCGCCCTGCCCCAACCCGGTGAACACGGCACTGGCCTGGCCTTCGCTCATGCCCTTTCCACTGCGGGAGCGAAACAGGCAATCGCCGTCGTAATGGCTCGCCTGTTGCGCCGCGCGGTACCGGATTAACCGGATTAGAAGGGTGCAGACTTGATCGGTCAGTGGGAGCGAGTGTTCAACCCGGGTCTTGGTATTGCCCACCGGCAGATACCAGGTGCGCTCGGACAGGCTGATGTGCGACCACTGTGCTTTGCGGGTTTCACCGATGCGCGTGCCGTGGCAGATCATCATCAGCGCGAGCATGGCCGGCTGTGGATCGGACTCGAAAAGGTCATGCAACTGGCTCAGCAGCGCCTCGATCTGCACACCACGAAGGCGCGCCGGCTTGGCTTTGATCTTGGTCTTGGAGAAGTCGCTGAACTTGATGCCTGTCATCGGGTTGGTCGGTATCAGGCCCAGCGTGTGAGCCTGACGGCACGCGACCACCAGCAGGCCGAAGATCAGCCGCACAAACTCCAGCGACAATGTCTCCTGAAGCGGCCACATCAGCTGGGTGTCGAGGGTGCCGTGGCGGACATCGGCGAGCGGCAGATCACCCACACGCGGTATCAGGTGGCAGGCAATCGCTGACTTACCAGTTGCTTTGCGCTTATCGGAGAGGTTGCGATCGCGGCTCATACGGTCGGCGTACCACTTCAGCAACTCGCCCAACGTTGCCCAGGGCGACACGGCCGCACCCGCTTCCGGATCCGTACCCAGCCGCATGCGCAGATCGGGCAGCGCGGCCAGCACGGCCTTCGCCGACAGATCGGGATAGGAACCGATCCGGTTCCACTTCTTGCGCACCACGAGGCTCCATGTTCCGCGCGGACGAGCCTCGGTGAAACGGAAGTAGAGCCCCGGGTGCCGTGGGTCACGCATCAACACGGCAGAGGGATCATCGGCACGACGACGAATCTCGGCATCGGAGAAAGCCACGGTCATTGTCATGCGGCCACCACGGTAGGTGCGAGTCGCAGGTAGGCGCGGATCTGCTCCATCGCGTCGAAGTGGCCACGGCACACTACCGCGAGATAGCCCTGATCGTTCAGCTTGCGAATCCATTTGTGCTGGCTGTCCGAGACGGCAGCGGCATTTGGTGGTGTCGCCTTGAACTCGATATACAGGCCGAAATAACCGCCGCGAGCCATGGTCAGTACCAGGTCTGGAACGCCGGCGACCACGCCCTGCTCTTTCAACTCAGCCGCTACTTTCTTAAGCCGGTGGCCACCGTTTGGGACGTGGTAAATCAGGTCAGCGACTTCGGGCATGCGAATGTGCAGCTCGGTTATCAGCGCGGCCTGCTCGAGGCCTTCACGGTCGATGCGCTTGGCGCGCACGGGTTTAGCCTTAAACAACTTCATGGCGGCCGGCTTCATTTACGGTCACCCCGTGCTTTCCGGTACCGGCGATCAAGGTGACGACAGAGTTCAAGAAGCCCGCCACTGGCGAGGATCATCAGGACGAGCAAGCTGGTTGGATCGATCATGCAGCCCCCTTCACGGTCAGTATTCCGGCCCGGATCAGGGCCTCGTGTGTTTCGGCGATGGCGCGCGGCATATCCTGCCAATCGATGTGGCCGGCGGCGCGGCCGTCGAGGACGTCATGGCAGGCGCTGCACGCGTAAACCGCCACGGTGTCGAAGCCCTTCATGCCCATGCCCTTTTGTCCGCACGGCAAATGGGCGAGCACGGTCGTAGCCAGGTTGTGGTTGCAGATGCCCGGCAGGCGAACCGTGCAGTCTTGGCCGTTGGCCGAGGCGCGCAGCTTCTTGGAAGTCACCTTCATTCCGGAGCCCTCGCCTTCTCCAGCTCGATTAGCAGTTCGAGGAAATGCTTCGCTTTTTCCAGATCAGCGATCCCGCCCTTGTCACGCCACCGCGTCACGTACTTGATGACGCTGCCTTCGGCGAACGGGATGCTGTTCGCATGGATGTATTCAATCGGCTGGATCTTCAGCGATTTGTAATGACCGCCAGCGACTTGGGTTTTCAATGCACTCATGCGGATGCTCCGGCGCGGCGTGCGCGCAGTTCGGCTAAGGCCTTGTTGCCAACTTCTGGAGTGCGCTCGGAAGGCGCGGCGAGCTCAGCAACAGGCACGGGGCCGAGCTGCTCGCCCATCCAAACCTTGCGGACTTGCTCCAGGTAGCGTTTTTCGAAACTGATCAGCCCCAGCTCACGACTGAGCAGCGGCAGACTGTTGAAACCAGCGGCAGCAGTGGCGTGGTAAACGGCCGGGTGAAACCACTTCGCAACGCCATGCATCGTTGGATGGCAGTTACGCAGGGCCTGTTTGTAAGCGGTCTCCACACTCGGCAACGGCGGGTTGAGCATTTCCGGCGTCGGCACGCAGCCTTGAATGAACTTGCCGACGCTCGGGATGAAGTCGGACGGCTCAGCGCGGCAACGGATCAGGCCAATATCGATCTGCTCCTGGGTGCAGATGCCGTTTTCGATGAACGCTTGCAACCAGGTGGCTTTCGATTCCTTGTAGGCCTTCGCATCTGGCCAAGCCTGACGCCATGCAGTGCGAATAGAGCGCAGCTGGCGGAACAGCTGATTGATCACCTTGCCGGTTTCGTGCGCCTGATCCCGTTGGGACTGAACCGAAACGTCGGTGGTTGCGTCAATGAATTCGCCGTGGCGAGCCTTGTTCACGGCTTGGGCCGCAACTGTGGAAACCGTTTTCACTGGGCACCCCCATTCATCCATTCGGTGTTGGTGTCATCGAACTCATCCGTCTGCGCTGCAGCACCGGCGGTTCTGGTCTTGTCTCGCTTTGCCCACTTGACCAGTTCGAAGCACCAACCAGCAGCGCTATGGACTGACGCCGGGCGGGCAACGTAGAAACCCATGAACGTTTCGAGCAGTTGGTCAGTGATGACATCAGCGGGGAGTCTGGCGATCGCAAGCTGGTCGGCGAGCGCCTTCTCGCTCGGAGTCCAAGCGGCGAACATGGCGAAGCGTTGGCGATCATCCAGCGCCTCGATGGCCGCCTGATCCTGTTCAGCAATCACATCGACAATCGGCTGCCGCTGCTGCTGTTTGGTTCCTTGATGGTTAATTGATGTATTGGGTGCAGCCGCTGCACCCCGTTCTGTTCCAGGCTGCACCCCGTTCTGTTGTGAGTTGCACCCCGTTACGTCATCTGCACCCCGTTTTGTACGGGGTGCAGGATTTGCACCCCGCGATAGTTGAAGGTCGTAAACGACTGGGCGGCGGTCATGACGGTCGATGTGCACGGCGGCGATTGCTTGATTGCCCTTCTGGATCAGCCCCGACCTCTCCAGATCGTCCAGCTTGTAACGCACGGTGCGCTCAGACAGGCCGGTGTCTTGAGCCAGGGTGGACGCCGACGGAAAGGCGCCAGCACCATTCGAACCGGCGTAGTTGGCCAAGCACAGCAGCACGTGACGCGCACTGGAGTCTTTCAGGGATTGGACAGGCAGCGAGAGCGCCCACGACATTGCTTGAACACTCACAGCGAGGCTCCGATATTAAATTCAGCCAAACGGGCAAGGCCTTTCGGGGTGACCAATGGATCGAATGCCGCGCGCTCTGCGCCGGTTTCAGGGTCTGCCTTCAGGGAGGTGACTTTGTGGACCATGTAGCCGGAAGTGATTCGTGGCTGGTACGCGGTCCAGCGACCAGAACCGGTGCGGCGAAATATCCAGCGGTGCCGCTCCATCCAGGCGAAGAGCTTCGAAGGTTGGACTTGCAGATGCTTTGCCGCGTCGGTGATGCAGATCGCGCCGCCAGCAGCCGCCAGACGCTTGATAGCCGCGACCTTCGGCGCCTGATCGAGGATGACCAAACGAAGCGACTGGTTGTCCTTGGCTTGGTCGGCGGCAGCCTGCAATGCTTCGGCGTAAGTCGCTGGAATCTGGAAATGGCCAACCTGTGCTTCCAGCTCCTGCCAGCGATCAATGATCCGCGCTCGCAGCTCGACGCTGTAGCCCGACACCACTACGAGGGTGTCTCGTTGAGATAGCAGGAACTCGCGATAGACCTGGCCGTTCTGAGGATGGACATAGGGGGTGTCGTTTGAAGAAACGACACCCTTTGCAGCAAGTGCCCGGACCGTTTTTAGAACATTGTCATGCGTGCTGCCGGTCAGCTCGGCGATTTCGCGTGACGACATGGTGTGTCGCGACACGTTTTGCGATACCCCTAAAAGTGTCGCGACATGGCGGGTAGCGGGCCGCCCTTCGGTGGCTTGTCCTGACACCCGGTTTGCCCCGGAGATTGGCTCCCGATGCGGAAGACTTCTGCACCGCGCAACGCGGCCCCCTGCATTACCCATTCAATTGGTGGCCACTGCCTGCCCAGTGAGCGAGCGATAGGAGGATGACCATCATGAAATAGACCATAACCAAACGATCACTGCATCTGTGAAAGGCCCGAACGTCCACGGGCCTTTCTTTTGCCCAGCGTTTATCCGTCAGCACTCTCCCCTGCGCCCAACGGCAACCAGCAGACGGGCCGAGTGCTGACGAATACACGCAACCCCACACCGAGGGATCAGCCATGCACAGGAGTACATCCAGGCGCTGATGGGGCATGCGGACGAGAAGATGACGAAGCACTATCAGGAGGGGCACGACGAAAAGAAGATCGAGTACCTGGAGGTGGGCGCCGAGTTGGCGTTTTGAGTGGGGGTTTTGCAAAAGTTTTGCAAAAGTTTTGCAAAAGTTTTGCAAATCGCAGAAAGCAAAAATGGGTCACCGTTTCCGGTGACCCCTCTAGACCGCCCAGCAGAGCGGATTTTGTTTGGTAGGCGCGATTGGACTCGAACCAACGACCCCCACCATGTCAAGGTCTGCTTGAGCAAGCTGCAAGCCTTGGTGCTCAAGGGTTTCACAGAACGCCCATTCACACTATGAGGCGTCAAAAATGGCCAACTTCCGCTTACTGCCGTCCGGCAACTGGAACGCTCAGGTACGGGTAAAGGGTAAAGCTCCACAGTCGAAAACCTTCAGCACCAAAGCCGAAGCAGAGTCATGGGCGAGCCAGGTCGAAGCTGTGACGATGGATCGCAAGCACCACACCATCTATACGTTGGGCATGACCTACTGCGAAACCATGCTCAAGGGGAAAGGAAGCTACGACCACGCACTGAAGATCGTGGAGCATCTGGGTAAGCACTTCACACAGCCCATTCATGAAATCACGCCGCAGATGATCAATGACTTCAAGATTATGCGATTGCAGAAGGTGAAGCCGTCCACGTGCAGAACGCAGCTCGCATTCATGTCGCGGTTCTACCAATTCGCCAAACGCGGGTTACTGATCGACATTCACAACCCAGTGAGTGATATCGCGCTTCCAAAACCCGACCGGTCTTCTGACAAGGTAATCCGTGCGAGCGAGCTTGAGCTGTTGCTAGCGAAACTGTCTCCCACTATGAAACTCATTGTTGAGCTGGCCTACGAGACTGCAATGCGGCGCTCTGAAATCTTGAAACTGACGCGAGACTGCCTGCACCTCAAAGACCGCATTGCCGATGTGATCGATGGAAAGAACGGCACACGATCCGTTCCCCTTACCCACCGAGCTGTTGAGATTCTAGAACTCGCCCAACTGTGGGCCACTGTGGAACGCCACCCAAATGGAGTGTTATTCCCCGTCACTCCACACGCCGTATCTCAGGCTGTGCGTCTGGCGCGTGTAAAGGCTGGACTCGATAGCAGCGTCAGACTGCACCAGCTCAGGCACACCAGAATCACAAACGTCGCCAAGAAGGGCTTCAACAACGCACAGATCATGATTGTCTCAGGTCACCGGGATACACGATCCGTTGCCCGGTACTCCCATTTGAATGTCAGGGATGTTCTGCACCTTATTGATTGACACTCCGGATGGGCCGCCAGCCTCGAATAACCGAAAGGTTGGCGGCCCCAAAAACTCGTTAGGAACCATCGATAAAGGCGTTTGGCAGGCTCAAGAGAACGCATAGATCTGTACTCAGCAAGTCTTTCACTCCATCCGTAAGACTGTCATCACTCAGCTTGTAAGGGCGGGCGTGCAAGGTATGTTGAATGCAGAGTTGGTGGGGTATGAAACGGGAACCTGAGATCCGATGTGTACAGTCATGGGGCAAGTGCAGCACAGAAACTGGAGGTGATATCCAAACTCCCGACCGTACCTAACTTGCCAAATTGATTCCCGAAACAGGCGTTGCCGAAAACTTACCCGTTCATCGGAATCAAAGGCCCTTACGTTGACCACCTGAAAAATGCGACTAGTGTTACATAATCAAAAGAGGAGGTTTCCTATGGAAAGTAGATGACGCTAATAGCTTAACGCTCAGGGAACCGCATGCGTCATGCAAATCCGATATATGAGCGTATAGCAAATGGTTTTGAGGTGCTCCTGATGAAAGCTCTGGCTTCCGTCGTCAGCTCTGTTGTTGAAGCATTCAAACATAACCCGCGCTACCTTGTTGTCGTCATCGCCACTCTGATGCCGATTATCATCTTTTATGAGCTGCCTAAAATGGCGTCTCAGCCAGTGCAGGTATTTGTTTTTTTTGTGACTTTCTCGTTCGCCTCCTTGCTGTATCTTGGCTGGATGGTCACTCGTGTTCTTTCTGACAAGAAAGGAAATTAGTTTCATCCCCCTTATATCCTACTTACGCTCAGAGGAGGGGATTTACCCCTCCCTCTGAATGGATAGGTTTCCGGAACACAAGTAAAATTAGAAACTATGTACTCCGCCCCCGCCTTGTCCGAACTTATGCCACTCCCATTACAGTAGATTGAATCAGTCCGGGCGACTGGTATATCGTCTGTTCCCGCCACTCTCGTGCATCTCTTTTAGACCGCAGCTCCAGCGAACAGCTGTAGTGGTCTAATTTCCCCGGACACCTCGATAGGTGGAGAATGCATCTATCGAGGAGTTTTTCATGACTGGCAAACGCAGGGCATTCGACGACAGCTTCAAGCTGCAAGTCGTAAAGATGATCAAGGACCAAGGACTGGCCGTTCCGCAGGTCTGTCGCGACCTGAATATTGGTGAGACCGCCGTCCGGCGCTGGGTACAGCAGTACGAGGCTGAACAGCTGGGAGAGGCCGGAATCGGCAAACCGTTGACGGCTGAGCAACAGCGCATCCGGCAGCTGGAGCAGGAAAACCGCCAGCTCAAGATGGATAACGATGTATTAAAAAAAGCCACCGCCTTCTTTGCCCGCGAGCTGAAGTAACGTATCGCCTGGTTCGTCAGCTGCAACAGAAGGCTTATTCGGTGGCGTATGTCTGTCGGCTGCTGGGTATCAGCCGATCCGGTTTCTACGAGGCCAACAAGCGTGCTGGAGCGCCAGCCTCGATTTGTCCCGTGACTGTGCAACTCAAGGCGTCGTTTGCTGCGAGTGGCGGCAGCTATGGCAGTCGCCCGTTGCGTAAAGCGTTGCGCGCTAAGGGTATGGAAATAGGCGTTTATAAAATTCGTCGCTTGATGCGCGCCAACGGTCTGCGTTCGGCCTGGAAGCGCAAGTTTGTGCACACGACCGATAGCAACCACGACCTGCCGATCGCTGAAAATGTGTTGAATCGTCAATTCGAACCCGCGGCGGTGAACAAGGCTTGGGTGGCGGACATTACCTATATCCGGACCCGTAGCGGCTGGCTGTACCTGGCCGTGGTACTGGACTTGTTCTCACGCAAGATCGTGGGTTGGTCCATGGCCCCGAACATGCCTGCCGAGCTGGTGTGTAGTGCCATGCAACTGGCAGTTGCTCAGCGTCAACCGCCACTTGGTCTGATCGCTCACTCGGATCGCGGTAGCCAGTACGCCAGCGCGAGCTACAGGGCGCTGCTGACAAGAAATAACATGCAGCAAAGCATGAGCCGTAAAGGTAACTGTTGGGACAACTCAGTGATGGAGCGCTTCTTCCTGAGTTTGAAAATGGAGCGGGTATGGCGGCGCGATTACGCCAACCACGCCGAAGCGATACGTGACATCACTGAATACATCGTTGGGTATTACAACAACGAGCGGCTGCACTCAAAACTGGGATATCTGCCACCGACCGTTTACGAACGGGCAATGGCGTCGAAACCACCTATCGAGGTGTCCGGAATTAATTGACCACTGCAAGCCACAACCAATAAGGAAATGCCCCAAATACCGTACCCATTGGGAATCGATGCAGAGGAAAAAGCCCGCTCAGCACGCCAACCAATGCGACACAAGCGATGAACAACCACCCCCTGTATCTTCTTTCATTAGCGAGCCTCAGTTGAGGAAAAGGGAAATGCACCATCCAGCAAAACTGATGTTAGCCGTATTTGAAAGACGCAATTCACCGACAAATGTCTAGAAGATATGTGAAAAAGGCCACGCATGGTGGCCCTTGGGAGGTGGTGGCAAATATCTAGATCGGCGGATGGTCAACCCAGTGAGTGCCATCAAAACGTTCCAGTCGCAGCTCGGTAACCGACACTGTAGTGGTCTAATTTCCCCGGACACCTCGATAGGTGGAGAATGCATCTATCGAGGAGTTTTTCATGACTGGCAAACGCAGGGCATTCGACGACAGCTTCAAGCTGCAAGTCGTAAAGATGATCAAGGACCAAGGACTGGCCGTTCCGCAGGTCTGTCGCGACCTGAATATTGGTGAGACCGCCGTCCGGCGCTGGGTACAGCAGTACGAGGCTGAACAGCTGGGAGAGGCCGGAATCGGCAAACCGTTGACGGCTGAGCAACAGCGCATCCGGCAGCTGGAGCAGGAAAACCGCCAGCTCAAGATGGATAACGATGTATTAAAAAAAGCCACCGCCTTCTTTGCCCGCGAGCTGAAGTAACGTATCGCCTGGTTCGTCAGCTGCAACAGAAGGCTTATTCGGTGGCGTATGTCTGTCGGCTGCTGGGTATCAGCCGATCCGGTTTCTACGAGGCCAACAAGCGTGCTGGAGCGCCAGCCTCGATTTGTCCCGTGACTGTGCAACTCAAGGCGTCGTTTGCTGCGAGTGGCGGCAGCTATGGCAGTCGCCCGTTGCGTAAAGCGTTGCGCGCTAAGGGTATGGAAATAGGCGTTTATAAAATTCGTCGCTTGATGCGCGCCAACGGTCTGCGTTCGGCCTGGAAGCGCAAGTTTGTGCACACGACCGATAGCAACCACGACCTGCCGATCGCTGAAAATGTGTTGAATCGTCAATTCGAACCCGCGGCGGTGAACAAGGCTTGGGTGGCGGACATTACCTATATCCGGACCCGTAGCGGCTGGCTGTACCTGGCCGTGGTACTGGACTTGTTCTCACGCAAGATCGTGGGTTGGTCCATGGCCCCGAACATGCCTGCCGAGCTGGTGTGTAGTGCCATGCAACTGGCAGTTGCTCAGCGTCAACCGCCACTTGGTCTGATCGCTCACTCGGATCGCGGTAGCCAGTACGCCAGCGCGAGCTACAGGGCGCTGCTGACAAGAAATAACATGCAGCAAAGCATGAGCCGTAAAGGTAACTGTTGGGACAACTCAGTGATGGAGCGCTTCTTCCTGAGTTTGAAAATGGAGCGGGTATGGCGGCGCGATTACGCCAACCACGCCGAAGCGATACGTGACATCACTGAATACATCGTTGGGTATTACAACAACGAGCGGCTGCACTCAAAACTGGGATATCTGCCACCGACCGTTTACGAACGGGCAATGGCGTCGAAACCACCTATCGAGGTGTCCGGAATTAATTGACCACTGCAGCCCTCACGCCCATCAGGGGTGTAGGTTTTGGAAGACGTTGCACAGCCACTCAGAACCACCGCGACAGCACAGCTCAAGACAATAAGGCTCAGTTTCATTCGGACTTCCTTGGCGCTCTACGTGAGTTAATCCGCAGATTGTAGTTGGTTCTCCATGAGCACAAACAGATTCACCAACCAATCTCGAATCGAGCTACGATCTTCTTTCAACTCAATCAAGGACGACCCAATGGCGACAGCAACGAAACGATGGCCGACGCATTGGAGCTACTTCTTCTCAACCAATATGTTATCGCTGCCGGGCTTAGAAGTGGCGCTGTGGATCGAGGCACGCGGCTCTGTCGATACGCACGGCAACATCACCACCGCATTGGGAACGCTAGATTTGAATGCAGACGCCATCACCACTGCTATAGAGAAGCTGCGTCAACATTATCAGTAGCAAAAAAACCAGATGGCCAGATGTGAAAAACCCCACCGAGGTGGGGCCTAAAGCTTTTTACTTCTGGAACCGCAACAGCCCCTCCAAGAGAGGGTTTGTCGCGCTTTTCTTCCACTCTACTGGCGGCGCCTCACTGATTGACACGAAAGCTTCATAGGTGGAGATACCGGCGGTAGCAGCGGCAGCATCAATGCTGTCACGGGCATATTTGACAGCAGCCTCTCTCGAAGTGCCAGCCACGTATACCACCGTCCACAGCGTTGTGAGCTTGTGCTTCGTGAAGTGTTTTTTCTTCAGTTCTTCATTGAATTTGGTGCGAGCTGTTGAGCTGACGCCGTTATCCAAATCGACCGTTACGACTGCATGAAAAGGCATGATTCACTCCCCCCGTGCTTTGTTGGACTGAGACACGACCGAGCCTGCAAGGGTCTTCGTCTCTTCGCTGTACTTCTCACTCTGAAGTACCCGCCCTGCTTTCGCCTCCATCTCAGCACTCGTTTGCTTTCCAGTGCTGGTTTGGGCCAGCGTGGAGGCTGCGAGACTTTTGGCAATTTTAGAGGCATGCGGATCGCGGAGGGTTTCAGAGGCCAGCTTGGCCGACTTCGATGAGGACTGCTTTTTATTACTAGGCATGACGTTTTACCTTTGTAGCAAAGGATAGATTTGTCAGCCCCAAGGATTACCGGCCAGCAGAGAACCGTTGACGATCACGTCAATGTTTGGCTCAATGCAGTCCCCCTAGGGCTAACGTAATCGCTACTGTTTAGCTTTAGTTGGTGCGGATGGTTGTGTTCTAAGTTGTGGAGACCGAAGCACGACCATTCGCAGACTTTTCTAAGTACCTCGTTCGAGGTCAGCAGCTAACGGCAAACCCCTACATGTAGGGTTTTTTCGCCGCCGAGATACAAGATAATGCGTTTCACAGGGTGTTGCAACGTACTACCTGTGGATAAACCTGTGCGTAAATTGTGTGTGAAAGATGGAACGAGCGTGTAGGCCGCGACCTAGCTGGAGCGCACCGTTTTTCATTGATTTTCAGCGATTGAAAACAGTCATTCGGATTTTTAAGGGCGAGAACCCTATCTCAAAATTCCGCTGTATATAGTTGCGAGCCAAGACCCTTTTAGAACCACCGTTTACCGCTCAACCTGATGATGGCAAAGTAACCCAACTCTAACCACGCAGGAAGCAAAGACAATGAAAGACATCGTGATTACCGTAGTGAATTTCTTCGCCTGGGCAGGAATCATCGTTGCAACGGTTGTGGGGTATTTCGCAATGAAGGGCAACTACGAGTACATCGGCGCCCTGATTGGCTTCGCCGTAGGCTGCCTAGGCTCTGGAGTGTGGTTTGTACTTTCAGCAATCCATCAGAATATCCAAACCATCCGAGATATTGCCATCAAGCAGTCGCAGGGCTGATTACTACTTTCAACACCCCACCCCCACCACCCCAAAGCAGAATCCCACCCGAAAACGAACTGATATCGGCGTTCACATTGCCCAGTGCGAACGAACCCGATATTTTGTGAACGTTCTGAAGAAATCCAAGACAACAAAAAAGGGCCCACCTTTCGGTGAGCCCCTCTAGACCGCCCAGCAGAGCGGATTTTGTTTGGTAGGCGCGATTGGACTCGAACCAACGACCCCCACCATGTCAAGGTGGTGCTCTAACCAACTGAGCTACGTGCCTGCTGTGAGGCGGCATTCTACGGAATTCCGGAGGGGTGTCAACACCTTTTTTCGAGCTAACCCTATGAATATGCAAAATATTTAATTTTGCTGCCGTGAAGCAGAATTTCCGGTGGCTGGCGGTCGATTTTTAACTCGGGTAGGATCAATGCACTCGTAAAATATATTAAACAGAGGCAGCAGGATGGCGAACATTCCCTACCCAGAGTCCTATTACGCCGCATCGGCCAATGCGGTCCCGCCGCGTCCGGCCTTGCAGGGCGAAGTAGAGACCGATGTCTGCGTAATTGGCGCCGGCTACACCGGCCTGTCCTCTGCCCTGTTTCTGTTGGAGAGCGGTTTTAAAGTCACGGTCCTGGAAGCGGCCAAGGTGGGTTTTGGTGCGTCGGGCCGTAACGGCGGCCAGATCGTCAACAGCTATAGCCGTGACATCGACGTGATCGAGCGCAGCGTCGGCCCCAAGCAGGCTCAACTGCTGGGACAGATGGCGTTCGAGGGCGGTCGGATTATTCGTGATCGGGTCGCCAAATATAATATCCAGTGCGACTTGAAGGACGGCGGCGTGTTCGCGGCCATCACCGCCAAGCAGATGGGTCATCTGGAATCGCAGAAGCGTCTGTGGGAACGTTTTGGTCACACGCAGCTTGAGCTGATGGATCAACGCCGCATCCGTGAGGTCGTGAACTGCGATCAGTATGTCGGCGGCATGCTCGACATGAGTGGCGGGCACATTCACCCGCTCAACCTGGTGCTGGGCGAGGCAGCGGCTGTTGAGTCGCTGGGCGGCACGGTCTATGAGCAGTCGCCAGCGGTGCGCATCGAGCGCGGCGCCAATCCGGTGGTGCATACGCCACAGGGCAAGGTCAGGGCCAAGTTCATCATCGTCGCCGGCAACGCTTATCTCGGTAATCTGGTGCCGGAACTGGCGGCCAAGTCGATGCCTTGTGGAACCCAGGTCATCACCACCGAACCGTTGGGTGACGAATTGGCGAAAAACCTCCTGCCACAGGATTACTGTGTCGAGGACTGCAATTACCTGCTCGACTATTACCGCCTCACGAGCGACAAGCGGCTGATCTTCGGCGGCGGCGTGGTGTATGGCGCGCGCGATCCGGCGAACATCGAGGCGATCATTCGGCCGAAGATGCTCAAGGCGTTCCCGCAGCTCAAGGACGTGAAAATCGACTACGCCTGGACGGGTAACTTCCTGCTGACCCTGTCACGCCTTCCGCAGGTCGGACGACTGGGGGACAACATTTACTATTCCCAAGGCTGTAGCGGTCATGGCGTGACGTACACGCACCTGGCAGGCAAGGTGTTGGCCGAAGCGTTGCGCGGTCAGGCCGAGCGTTTCGATGCGTTTGCTGATCTGCCGCACTATCCGTTCCCCGGCGGACAATTGCTGCGCACACCGTTTGCGGCGTTAGGCGCCTGGTACTACGGGCTGCGGGACAAATTCGGGTACTAAGCAACACTGCAATACTTTGTCGAAGCGAGCCTGCTCGCGATAGCGGTTTTCCTGTCAGAGATTCATAGCTGACACACCGCTATCGCGAGCAGGCTCACTCCTACAAGAAGAACCGGGGGGTCAGAGTCGATCCCGCGCTATCCCGCTGCGAATCCGCAGGATGTCGGCGAGTACGGCGAGGGCGATTTCAGCGGGGGTTTTGCTGCCCAGGTTCAGGCCGATGGGTGCATGAATCCGCGACAGCTCCAATTCCCCCAAACCACCAATCCGACGCAATCGCTCGAAGCGCTTTTGCGAGGTTTGCATAGACCCCATCACACCGATGTAAAACGCCTCGGTGCGCACAGCTTCCATCATTGCCAGGTCATCGATGCGCGGATCGTGGGTCAACGCCACCACCGCGGTGTCGCTGTGGCAGCCGCCGTCAGCGATGAATACCGAGGGCAGTTGACGACGAATCTCGACGTTTTCAAGCACCACACCGTCGAGCACCTCGTCGCGCGGATCACAGAGAATCACTTCGAAACCCAGCCCGATGGCAAACTCCGCGCAGGCCTGAGCGACCGAGGAGTACCCCGCCAGCAACAATCGCTGTGCCGCACCAATGCGCACGCGCACCCGATCGATCTCACGCTCGATTCGCACACCCTGCTCGCGATCATCGAACAGACTGCGCGCACCATTGGCCAGATCGATCTCGCGGATCAGTCGACGCTGCCCCAGCAGCGCCGACTCCAGCTCCCGCAGGTGTGCCTGAACCTCGCAATCGGGCTCAAGCTTCTCCACCAGCACGTCGAGCACACCGCCACAGGGCAAACTCACCCGGGAGCGCGGATCGTCGCCCTCGCCATAACGGACGACGCTGACCGCTTCAAGGAACGCCCCTTCGGCGACTCGCTCGAGAAAATCCTCCTCGACACAACCGCCCGACAGCGAACCGATCCATTGCCCGTCGGTGTTCACCGCCAGCAGCGAACCCGGCGCACGAGGCGCCGAGCCGTAGGTGGCAAGCACCGTACAGAGCCAAAGGCGCTTTCCGGTCGTCGACCACTCCAGCGCCCGGCGCACCACTTGCAGGTCGAGATGCTGCATGTCAGTGCGCCTTGTGCTCGAGCGGCGGCGCATCGGCGCGCAACGTCTGCACATCATTGACCGCCAGATCACCAGCCTGACCACCCCACGCTTGACGCAGGTAGTTCAGCAGATCAGTGAGTTGCTCGTGACTGAGCTTCTCGGCAAACCCCGGCATCGGTTGCATGTGTTCGAACCCGGAAAACTTCTGCTCACCAATACCGTCGTCGATCACCCGGACCAGGTTGCGCGGATCTTCCAGGCGCAGCGTGGTGTTGCCCCGCATGGCCACGGCAATGTGCGGCTTGCCTTCGCCACCGACAGCGTGGCAACCGGCGCAGACGTTGAGGTATTCCTGCCGCCCCCGCTGGGCACTTGCCGTGAGTTTGTCCAACGACATGTCTGTCAGCACTTTCGCCGCCGGTGGTTGATCGCCGAGCAGGAAGGTCGCCATCGCCGCCAGGTCCGGATCTGTCAGGCCCTGGGTGCTGTTGTGAAACACCGGGAACATTTCGTTGAACATCGTGCCCTGGGCGCTCATGCCGTGCTTGAGGAACGAACTCAGGTCCTGATGATTCCAGCCGCGAGCCGCCAGGTCATTGGCCAACAGGCTTGGCGCCAGATAGCCATTGAGCAGGCCGCCCGTCATACGTTTGTCCTGCTGCATCGCCCCCGGTAAACCGCGTGGGGTGTGGCATTCGCCGCAGTGGCCGAGCACGTCGACCAGATACTGGCCACGCTTGAAGGCGTCACTTTTGCCTTCGGTGGGCGCCAATTTCACGTCCTTGCCGTAAAGCATGTTCCAGCCCATCAGACCGAGGCGCACGTTGAATGGAAAGTTCAGGCTGGTGACCGGGGCTGCACGCTCAATCGGCTCGATGGTTTTCAGGTACGCATGAATCGCATCGGAATCTTCACGCGGCATCAAGTGATACGAGGTGTACGGCATCGCCGGATACAGGTTCGCGCCGTCGCGACGCTTGCCTTCGGTGAGCGCGGCAAAGAACTCGTCATCGTTGTAAAGGCCGATGCCGTGCTCTTTGCTCGGGGTGATGTTGGTGCCGTAGATCGTACCGAACGGCGAGACAATCGGCAGACCGCCCGCATACGGCGCGCCACCCGGCGCGGTGTGGCAAGCCATGCAGTCGGCAGCGCGGGCGAGGTATTCGCCGTGCTTGACCTGATCTTCCGCGTGGGCCAGCAACACCGGCGCAGCCAGACCAACCGCCAACGCCAGGCGGGAAAGTAGTTGCTTCATGCTTAACCCTCCTTGACCAGGCCGAGATCGGTCAGCACGTTGCGCGTCGCGCTGTAGTAGCGCACGTAGCCGGTGCAGCGGCAGATGTGGTGACCGAGGCTGTCCTCGATGACTTTTTCCAGTTGGCTTTTGACGATGGGCTGACGCTGCAGCTTTTCCACCAACACCGTCGCGGCATTCACAAAACCGGGGGCGCAGTAGCTGCACTGGAAAGCGAATTCATCGACGAAACGCTGCTGGATCGGGTTCAGCTCAGTGACGTTCCCTTCCTCGTCACGTTTCGCATGGCCTTCGATAGTGCGTACTTTTTTGCCTTCGAAGTAATGCGCGCCGGTGATGCAGGTGCGCACTTCTTCGCTGGTGCCGTCCGGGTTGTCGACGATCACCACACAGGCGTGGCAGATGCCCTGACCGCAGCCCAGGCGCGAGCCGGTGAGGTTCTTGTATTCGTGCAAGTAGTCGATCATCGGCAGATCATCAGGGATGTCCACCGGGCCGACGGATTGACCGTTGAGGGTCAGTTGAAGCGGACGGTTAGCCATTGAGGGCCTCCTTGATGCGAGCAGAAGTGATAGGCAGGTCGCGGACCCGTTTACCGATGGCGTGCGCCACGGCGTTACCGATGGCACCGACCACCGGGATCATCACCACTTCGGCAATGCCCTTCGATGGATCGCTCGGCGACAACGGCGGCAGGATTTCAGCTGTCTGCTTCCACACCGCAACGTGGCGCGCCATCGGCAAGCGGTAACGGTTGAAGTTCCAGTCACCCTCCCCCGGTCCGCCTTCGTACAACGGCATCTCTTCCATCAACGCATGGCCGATGCCCATGGCGATCCCGCCTTCGATCTGGCCCCTGACCAGTTCTTCCACCAGCACCCGACCGCACTCGACCCACGAGTGATGATCGAGCACCTGCACTTCGGCCGAGCCCTTGTTCACTTTCACTTCCACCAGCGTCGCCACCGGGCTGTAGTAAGTCACGGCCGCGTTGTTCAACTGAGTGTCCGGGTAATGCACATTCTGGCGATCCAGCAGGTGGAAACCGGCGCTGTTCATTTGCGCCTTTTTCACGCTTGGAGCGCCGTCGCCATACTTGACAGCCAGGGCGTCGAGCGGCAGACGCTCACGCACGCCGTCGATGCTGAACTCGGCCTCGGCCCAGCTCCAGCGGTTGAAACCGTGCACGGTCGCGCCAGTGACCAAACCCTTCTCATGAGCGTGCTTGGCCAATTGCTCAAAGCCCAACGGCTGCATGCCGTTGGCGGTGAGTTTGCCGTCAACCCAATGCGCATCTTCGCGACGCACCACGTAAGGGTTGGCCGAACCGCCGTAAGGGCCCTGACTCCAGATCTGCAACGCCGCCGGCCACAAACCGTGGTTGAACAGCACGCGTGCCGCTTCACGGGTGGCGTGGCTGAAGTAGTACGCAGAGTTGGTCGCCGACGACGCCGAGGCAATCTTGCCGACCCAGCGCGGATTACGCAGCAAACTGTCCTGCTCGGCCTGACTCATGATGTACGGGTTGCCGCCGCTGATGAGCTGCAACTCCTTCCATTCGGTCTCGCCGGTCTTCACTTCAGTCGCCGCGATGCCGAGGAAATCGGCCACGACCAAGGCTTGAGAAGTGGACATGCCCGTGCCGATTTCGATACCGATGTGGCGCAGGGTGATATGCCCTTGCGCGGTGAATTCGATACTGGCCATCGGCGCTTCGGAACCGGTGCCGAAGTCTTTCTGGCAGATGGCAAAACCCACGCCATACCAGTTATCCGGATCCTGCGCTTCGCGCTGCTTTTTGATCGCGTCGCGGTTTTTCCAGACTTCGTGCACGGCGGCCTTGTCGAGAATCTCGTGCAAGCGCAAGGCACCCGCCGGCACCGCGCCCTGGGTGTTTTTCATGCCCGAGACCATGGCGTTTTTCTTGCGCAGGTCGATGGCATCGATGCCGAGGCGATCGGCAATTTCGTCGACCATCATCTCGGTGGACGCCATGCTTTGCAGGGTGCCGTAGCCACGCATCGAACCGGCTTCAACGGCGCGAGAATGGTAGGCCGTGACCTGCAAATCGTTCTGCGGCATGTAGTAGATCGACTGCGCCGCCGTGGCGCCAACCGCCGCCACCGATGGGCTGTAGTTGACTCGCCCGCCGCCGTCGACGCTCATCTCGGCGCGGAAAATCTTGAAGCTGTGATCGGTCTTGTCCACCGCCAATTGATAGCGGATATCGAACGGGTGACGCTTGATGCCGCTCTGGAACTGCTCATAGCGATCGTTGGCCAGGCGCACCGGCACACCCGCGCCGTACAACGCCGCGAGGGCCGCGTAGTAGACGAAAATGTTGTGGTCCTTGGAACCGTAGCCGACGGTGTAGCCTGGGTGCATGTTCAAGTGCGCCAGACCGAAGCGAGACGGCGCGATCATCTTCGCGGTTTCGGTCGCGGTTTCCAGCGGGCATTGAGTGGCGACAACGAAATGCAGGGTCTTGGTCGCCGGGTCGTACCAACCGTTGCCGTTGTCCGGCTCCATCGCGGCGGGTTCGATCGATGGGGTTTTGTAGCGCTCGTCGAACACCAGCCAGTTGTCCGGCGGCGTGTCGATCTGCTGTTTCATGCGATCAGCGTAGAACAACCCGCGCTCGGTCAGGTTGCCGTGCAGGTTCGGTTGAGAATTCCACACCGGGCGACGGTTTTTCAGCATCGGAAACAGGATCGAGTCCTTGAGGCTGGCGAATTCGTCTTCGTCTGCCGAGGTCTTGCCGCCCACACGCACGTAGCGGAAGCTGCCGTAGGGATCGCCTTCGTAGAACGGCACTTGGGCGCCGTAGCGAATCGCTTTGTCATTGAATTTGAGTTTGGCCTTGGCCTGGCGAAAACGCTCGAAGTCGTTCCAGATCAGGATCGCCACCGGATGACCGATGAACATCGGCACCTTGCCTTCCGGCAGCAGCGGATCAGGCGCGTGATCTTCCGGAAAGGCGATACCGTCTTTCTCCAGGTCGGCGGCGGTGACGATGCGGTCGGGCTGCAATTCGGCGCCAAGCCACGACAGGTCCATGCCCGCGTAGATGCGGTCGGCCTTGATGGTTTTCAGCAGCATGGCGTGGCCTTGTTGCTGTGGCCAGCCCGGCATGTCCTTGGCGCGGATGTCGCGGGCAAAGACTTTGCTGCCGCAGACCTTCGACAAGGCATCGTTACGCGTGCGTGCCTTGCCGTTGTTGCCGAGCCATTGCTCGGAGGGCACGGTCACGCTGTTTTCCATCAAGGCTGCCAGCGCCTGGCTGCTCAGTGGCGTGAGCGTCACGCTCACACCCGCTACCAGCCCGCCCTGAAGGAACGAGCGCCGGGATATATCACGGTTGGACATGGATCATCCTCTGGGCGGTTATGGGCCCGCCCTTCTGGTTATGTACTGGAAATCTCGAGTCTAGCGGAAGCCCTTTTTGACGATTCAAAGGGCTGAGTTTGACAGCGCAAAGCTGACCGAAAGGTTAAGTTTATAGACTAATGCCATTGCGGCAAACAAAAAACTGACCGGCGAATCAAAAAACCGCGACTGTTCGACGCAGCAAATCGATGATGCCTTAGGACAGGCGGGCGTCCAGTCTGAGCAGGAACTCCGCGCGGCGGCGTTGATCGGTTTCTTCCTTGGTGATTAATTCGGGCAGCAGTTCGGCCGCTCGCCGGGCATCGAGAATGTAGACGCCGTCATCGTCGCCAATGACCAAGTCCCCTGGCTGCACCCGAACCTCGCCCACCTGGATCGGCTGATTGACTTCACCCTCGGCGCCAATACCCCGAGTGGTGAACGCACTGACGTCGCGACAAAACACCGGCAACCCATGAAGACGCAAGGCGCCGACATCAGTAACCGCGCCCGATACCACCACCCCGGCCAGTCCCTTGATCAAGCCGGCCAAGGTCCGAAGCTCACCCCAGCAGCCGCACTCTGCGTCGCCCACACATTCGATCACCAGCACGTCGCCAGGCTCACTCAGCAGCAACGCTTCACGCAAAATGCTGCCGTCCGGTGGGAAAACTTTGACGGTGACCACATTGCCGACCATGCGGATATCGTTGAACAGCGGCTTGATTCCCCGCAGAAAGCCGCGGTCGGAAAAATGGCCTATCGTGGACGACGGGATTGCCCGGTACTGGTCGATCAACTCTGGACTGACGAGCTGCTGGCGAGGGCTTATCTGGTAACTCATCGGCATTTCCCCGGACGTAGCAATGGGCAGGTCGAGCAGTATTCAGCGGGCTCGGTGGCCAGGTAGTAAAAGCAGCAGGTTCGGCGAAAGCGAATGCTGCGCTGCCCGTCGTCCACCAGCGTCGGTGGTCGGCGGAAGTGGCTCAGCGGGTTGTAGTCGAGGCCGAACAGTGCGGGATCGGCTTGGGTCAGCAGCCACTGGAAGTCCGCTTCATAACGCGCCCGTATCGATGGATCGTCGATTTTCGCCATGCGTTTTTCATACAGCGAATAAACGCGCACGGCGGTGTTTTCCCAGAGGATGCGTCGGGAAACACCGGTGACCCGATTGAAGGTTTGCCACAACGGCTTCAGCAGTCCCGCGAACAGTCCCTGCACCAAGGCTTCCCTCCAGGCATCGCGTTCATTGATCCCATACGTCAGCGGCTGGCCGTGATGCAGCGGCATCGAAGACGTCCACAACCCGTCATCGTGACCGTATTCAATCACCGTGTTGTCGAGCGTCAGCAACAACCCTTTGTCATACACCGACATCGCATACAAGCAGGCGCCGGTCGCCAGGAAGGACAAGCGCTTGCCCAGCAGCGAGGCCGTGATCGCCCGGGTGGGCGAGCCAATCACCGGACCCAGGGCGTCCAGCAGTTGCTCGCACACGTCCTCCTGCAACAAATCCCGGGCCAGCAACGAGCGCAACGGGTCGCGCTCGTCGCCGCCCTTGAGCCGCAAGCCTGCGGACAACACCGCCCACTCCGGCGCCGTGAAATGTCGCGCCAGACTCATTGCGGCAACTCCCGGCCAAACGGAATGCACAGCGGCGTCCCGAAGAACGGATCGGGAATGATCCGGCAATTGAGGTCGAACACGGTTTTGACCAGCGCCTCGGTCAGCACTTCGTCGGGCCGGCCTTGGGCAAACGCGGTCTGGTTGTGCACCGCCACCATATGGTCGGCATAACGACAGGCCAGATTGAGGTCGTGCAGCACCATGATGATGGTTTTGTTTTCCAGCCGATTGAGGTCGCGCAGCAGGTCCAGCACTTCGATCTGGTGCGCCAGGTCGAGAAAGGTGGTGGGCTCGTCGAGCAGCACGATGCCGGTGTCCTGGGCCAGGGTCATGGCGATCCACGCACGCTGGCGTTGCCCGCCGGACAACGCGTCCACCGGTCGATCCGCCAGGGCCTGCAGACTGGTTTGCGCCAGCGCGCGGTTGACCATGGCTTCGTCTTGCGCCGACCACTGTTGCATCCAGCTCTGATACGGGTAACGCCCCAGCGCCACCAACTGCCGGACGGTGATGCCCTCCGGCGCGCTGGGGGTCTGGGGCAAAATGGCCAACTCCCGGGCCACGGCAGCCGTGGACTTTTGCTGAATATCCACACCGTTGAGAATCACCGAACCCTGCTGCGGTTTCAGCAGTCGGGCGAAGGATTTGAGCAAGGTGCTTTTGCCGCAGCCGTTGCTGCCAATCAGTACCGAAATCTTGCCCTGGGGCAGTTGCATGTCCAGCGCGTCAATAATCACCTGGCGCTGATAACTCAGGGTCAGGCCGCGACTTGCAATCGACGTCATACGTTGAATTCCTTAATGACGTTGTTTAATCAACAAATAGAGAAAAAAGGGTGTGCCCAGCACGGCGACAAAAATGCCGGCCGGCAGATCCAGCGGCAAAAACAGCACACGCCCGGCAAGGTCGGCCAGCACCACTAGGTTCGCCCCGACGAGCGCCGCCATCACCGCCTGACCGCCGAAACCCGGGGCCACCAGACGCTTGGCAATGTGTGGCGCAATCAACCCGACAAATGCAATCGCCCCGCCCCAGGCAATCGCTGCCCCAGCCAAGGCCACGCTCACCAGCAACAAACCGGCGCGCAACCACTGCACGCGAACGCCAATGCCCTGGGCCAGGTTGTCGTCCAGTTGTTGCACCATCACCTGCCGGGCCAGCAGCACCAGCAGCGGGCAAATGCCCAACAACCAGCGACCCAGCGCCAGCGGTTCCGGCCAACTGGCACCGTACACGCTGCCGGTCAGCCAGACATAAGCCGACAGGGTCGTGGTCAGCGGGCTGAAGACCAGAATGAAGGTGGTCGCCGCCGTCAACATCGCGCAGACGCCGACGCCAATCAACACCAGTCGCAGCGGTGAAGCGCCCTGTTTCCAGGCCAATAGATAGATCGCCAATGCCGCCAGCCCCGCGCCGAGCATCGCCGCCAGCGGCAGATACTGTTGGCCCAGCGCCACGGAGAAAAACGACAAATACAGCACCGCCGCCGCACTGGCGCCACTGGTGATACCCAGCAGGTCAGGGGACGCCAGCGGGTTGCGGATGATGCTTTGCAGAATCAGCCCCGACACCGACAGCGCCGCCCCCACCAACGCTGCCAACAGCATGCGTGGAAAGCGCAGTTGCTCGACGATGAACGTCAGGCTGGCGTCCTGGCTCCAAAGCAAAATTCGCAGCACCTCCAGCGGCGACAGCATGACTTTGCCCAGTGACAGCGAACCGAGCATGATCAGCACCGTCACCATCAACGCCGCCAGTAACCGCCACAACGTGATGACGTTGATCCGCCGGGAAAACCCGCTGCGCCGCCAGGTCAGGACCTTATCCATAACGACCTCCACGTCGGGCCAACAGAATAAAAAACGGTGCGCCGAACAACGCCGTCATCACGCCCACCGGCACTTCCTGAGGCAGGATCAACACCCGCGACAAGGTGTCCGCCAGCAATAGAATAATCGCGCCGAGCAGCGCACACCCCGGCAGCAACCAGCGATGATCGATGGACAACCCCTTGCGCACCATGTGCGGCACCAGCAAACCGATAAACCCGATGCTGCCCGCCAATGCCACGGCACTGCCCGCCAGGCAGACCACCAGCACGCTCATCAATAGCCGGATCAAACCGGTTCGCTGGCCCAGGCCGGTGGCAATCTCCTCGCCTGCGTTGAGCACGTTGACCTGCCCCGCCAGCAACATCGCGCCGAACAGTCCGAGTACGCCACACAGCAGCAATGGCGCGGCGACCGACAGGCTGCGCTCCGTCAACGATCCCGCCAGCCAGAACAGCACGGTGTCCAGCCCATCCTGATTGACCACCAGCAACGCCTGGCTGAAGGCAGAGAACAAAGCCGCCATCGCCGCACCCGCCAGCACAATGCGCAGCGGGCTGAGACTGCCCTGGCCCATGTTGCCGATCAGCCACACCAGACAACCGGCCACGGCCGCGCCCATGAACGCGCACCACAGCCAGGCATCCGGGGACGACAGGGAAAACAGCGAGGAACCCAGAATGATAAAAAACGTCGCGCCGGCATTGATCCCGAACAACCCGGGGGACGCCAGCGGATTGCGCGTCAGCGCCTGCATCAAGGCCCCCGCCACTGCCAGACTCGCGCCCACGGCCACTGCCATCAAGGTGCGCGACAGGCGCGTAGTGGTCACCAGCACATGACTGACGCTCAGCGGATCGGGATGCGCAAACGCCGCCACAATCTGCGACAACGGAATCCAGGTCGCGCCGACCGCCAGGCTCAGCACGCAACTCATCAGCAACACGACACCGGCAATCCACAACTTCAAACCATTGCTCATGAGGCCGCGTCCGCCGTGACCAGCCGCGCAACGTCATCGAGCATCAGGTTCGCCCCCAAAATCCCCCCGGACAGGTTCCAGGTCACCCCGTCGACCCGCCACACTTGCCCCTGTTGTGGCGCACGCATTTGCTGCCACAGCGGATGCTGCACCAGGTGTTCATAGTTTCGCTGCACTGCCGGCTTCTCCGCGCGCATGAAGACAAAGAAAATGTCGGCATTCACCACCGCCAGGCTCTCCTTGCTGGTGAGTTTGATAGATGTCCCACTCGCTGCCCGACTGGCCTCACTCCAGTCGAAACCTAGCTCGGTGATCACCGAACCTGGAAAGCTGGCCGGCAAATAACTGCGGATATGGTCTTCACGGACATCCAGAATCGACACCGTGGGCGGCCAGCGCCCGGCAAACTTCTTCTGCAGTTGTTGGCGCAGTTGCGCCATACGCAGCTGCCAGCGGGCCAACACTTCGTCGGCCTGCTGCTGGCGGTGCAAGGCGACGCCCATCAATGCCAGGGTCTTTTTGAACTCGAACACTTCCTCCACCATCACTACCGGGGCGATCTGCTTGAGCAACGGTGCGATGCGTTCATGGCGAAAGCGCGAGGCGAAGATCACGTCCGGCTTCAGCAGCGCGATGTCCTCAAGACTGGGCTGGGTTTCCAGCCCGACATGGGGCGCCGGCTCCAGCGTCGAACGCAGATAGCGATAGGTCGGCTTTTCGCTCCAGGAATCGACGATGCCGCACGGTATGATGCCCAACGCCACGGCGCTGTCGGTGGCGCCCTGAAACAGGGTGATCACCCGCAGCGGCGCGGCGTCGGCTTGGGCCCACGCCGATGGGGTAAACCTGAGTGCAAGCACGCCCAACGACAGGCGCAGCAGCGTGCGCCTGGAGGGATGGCAATGAAGGTCAGGCTTCACGATGCAACCGGTGGAAAGGGTTCACCACCTGGCCTTTACCGAACGGCATGCTGCCGGGACCGCCCGCCCGCTCGATCATTGGCGTGAGCAGCAGTTTCTGTGGCCAGTGAGGGGCTTCGAACAATTGCTGCTTGATCATCGCCCGGGCTTCAGTGTCGAACTCGATAGTGTCAATCAACTCGTTCAGCACTTCGCCCATCGCCGTCCACAAGGTACTGGCCGGCAGCGAGTAAACCTGCGCCAGCGTATCGATGATCGCCCGGAAGTTGACCTGGATCCCCAGTGTCTGCAACCAGAACAACAGGTCTTCGGGACGCTCGTGATACAGCGTGTTGGCGTGCCCTTTCTTGAGCCGGTACGCCGGATCGGCCAGGCCATTGCGTTCCAGCCACGGCACGTAAATGCGCAACGAATCGTGATCGCGCAGCAACAGCCCTTGGGCGTAGCCGGCCTTCCAGACCAGCACCGCGTTCTGCCCGTGAACTTCACCGAGCATGCCGATGCGGAACATCCGCAGGTTGATCTCGAAGAAGCTGTGGCACAACTCGCGGAACAGCGTCATCACCGACGCGGTGTTGGCCGGCAGTTGACGGTAGCCCATCCAGTCATCGAAAAAGTGCTGGTTGTTGCCGGGCAATGGCGTGCCGAGGGCCGCCATGGGCACCAGTCGGGTGTCCGCCTCTTCGAGCAGCGCCGAAGGATAACTGCGAACCATGGCCGCCAGATGACGCGGCGCTTCGTCGAACAGTGTCGCGTGCGGCGGCATGAACGCCCACCACTTGGTTTCATCGCACAGGTGCAGGGACTGTTGCAGCGTCTGATCCTTGCCCAGTGCCCGGCGCAACAGCGCTTCACTCAAACCGCCGTTGATCATTTTCACCGCAGGCAGGTAACGCGAGGCACCCAGCGAATAGATCGCCATCGGTAACTTCAGGTAATCAGCGCTGTTGAAGCAGGGGGTCATCGAACGCAACGATGAGGTGGCGAAGAAATCGCCGTCGGTGAATTTCAGTCGCTGGCAGTCGCCCTTGGCGAAAGCATCGCCGAGTTGCGCCTCCAGTACATGGTCGAACTGCCATGGGTGCACCGGCAGTGCGATGTGGCTCTGGGCGATACCCCGTTGTAGCAGTTCTTTTTGCAGGTCGGCCTGCAACGCCGGCGGCAACAGGTAGCGGGCGGGATAGCTCTGCTCCAGGTCCACCACACCGTCGCCGCATTGCAGCAGCGCGCGGTCGATCGCGACCCAGTTCAGCGCCACTGGCTGGGCGAATTCCGCTTGATACTGCTGATATTCCGCGTCATCCAAACCTTGCTTGGCTTTGGCCAGTGGATGGTAAGGACGATCACGCAGCGAAGCCCACTGCTCCATGGTCAGGAAAAAATCCGCGTTACTTTTTTCCAGCAAGCGCTGGCTGTCGACCCGATGGGCCAATGACATTTCAGTTTGGCGAACGCTGGTGCGCAATACATCAAGGAACAGCGCAAAGCCCTTTTCATTGTCCTCGTAGCGATCGGTCATTCCGGCCAACACTTGGGTCATGAACGCTTCAGGCGACAGTTCTGTCAGTTGCCCATTCTCCCGACCCACGACGGGCGTACCCGGTACCTTTTCCCATTGCTGAGTGATGCCGGGGCGCAGTGCCACGAAGATCGAAGACTGCGGCGCACTGTGCCGTTCCCAAATGCGCTGCTCGGCGCTCAATCCGCTGAACGGCTGATCGACCGATGACGAGGGCGCCATCAGGTTCAGCGGTTCGGTCCCGAAAAAATGTTCGGCCAGCAAGCAATCGACCAGATCCTGCATCACCCTGTCGGCGGCCATCGTGGTGAAGTTCATCGGATTATTTTCCTTCTGCTGAAGTGGCGGCCAATCTGGCCTGGAGGGCACGAAAAGCGATGCCACGCTCGTCACCCAAAACAAAACTTTTTACGCCCCGGCCCAACCACCGTTCGTGGTCGCCCGGTTGGCGTGGAATCGCGCAATACGGCACGCCCACGGCACGGGTTGCTTGCCAAGCGGCGAGCAACGCTTGCTGCACCTCGGGCCGGTCGATCTGCCAGGGCAGGCCCATCGATTGCGATAAATCGGCAGCGCCTTCGAGAATCATGTCGAGGCCGGGAACGGCCGCAATCTCTGCGGCGCGCCGCACACCTTCGGCGCTTTCAATCATCGCCACGATCATGATTTGCTCGTTGGCCAGCTCGATGTAGTTCGCCAGGCTGTGTTTACCAAACGCGCCGGGGCGCCCGGCATTTAGGCTGCGAGTGCCCTGCGGGTGGTATTTGCAGGCGCGGATGCTCTGGGCCAATGGCTCGGGGGCTTCGATCATCGGCAACACAATGCCCTGGGCACCCCCATCGAGCAGGCGCAGCAGGGTTTTCGGGTTGAGGTCCGCGACCCGCACCAACGGCGTGATCGCGTAGCTCTCGGCGGTGCGAATCATGTTCTCCACAGTTTCGGGATTGATCAGCACGTGTTCCATATCGATGATCACGAAATCGAAACCGGCTTCGGCAATCAACTCGATGGCCGCCGGTGCCGGAATCGAACTGATCAACCCATACACCGGCGCACCCGCCGTGAGTTTCTGCTTGAGCAGGTTGGTCCTCAGCATGATTGCGGCCGGAAGGCATGCAGCGGATTCGGCACTGATTTGAAACGACGTTCGCCATCGCCCAGCAAGCGGCGCTTGGTCAGTTCTTCGACTTCATAGAACGGCGCGAACACATCAAACGTTTCATAACGCACACGGTGTTGCGGGTGTTCGGCCTGGTAAGCCGAGATCACTTCGGCGGTCATCTGCCAGAACAGGGCTTCCTCCAGTTGATAGTGCTGATGCAGGAAGATCGCCATCTCGGCCAGGCAGATGAAGAAGAACGAATCACAGGAGAAATCCCGTACCGCATCCACGTCATCGGTGAGGATGAACGAGTTGCGGTTGAGCTTGGCGTGGCTGGCTGGCAGCGGTACCAGGGTCGGGCACAGCTCGGGGCGCCCGAGATGCTCGGGTGAATAGCGCACACCGTCGTGGAAATCTTTCAGGGCAATACGCTGCGGCCAGCCCTGCTTGACGATCAGGACGATATTCTGACCGTGGGACTCCATGCCGATGCCTTCGGCGTAGAGCATGTGAATGATCGGCGACACCGCGACCTGCAACAGTTGGCGGGTCCAGGCATGCAGCCCGTATTGTGTGATCCAGGCATCGATGAACGGGATCTGTTCACCGCTGCCGTAGCGGTTGTCCACAGAACTCAGGCCATTGAACGGCACCGCTTGCTCATCTTCCTGCAGGTATTGATGGATGCTTTCGCGCCACAGAGTGCCCATCGTGCCGTAGGCCTGGGACATGCGCGTGGCCGGCAGGTGCTCGTAGTCAAAACTGACGCCGACCACCTCGCCGAGAATCACAAAACCCAGGTCGCGCGCCGTGCTGTCACTGCGGATCAACTGGTGCAGCCAGTCGGTGATGATCGGGCCGTTCATCACGGTGTGCCGGGCCAGAATGCGTGTGCTGGACGTGTTGGTCATGCTCAACGCGAGCTTGACGTAAGGCCGCTGTTTTTCAGTGACATTGGCCAAGGTGCGGATCGACTGCTGAGCCTGGTAGCGATCATCGGTGGTGCCCAGATAGATCACCTCTCCGCTGACCAGCTCTGGGTAAAACACCGGGACAATGACGTTTTCCCACTGCCACGGGTGCACCGGCATCAGCCAGTAATCGCCCAGCGACTTGCCTTGATCGATGAGGTTTTCGGCGAGTTGCTGCCAGCGTTGCAGGCCAAATTCCTGCTGGATGAATTCGTCGAAATCCAAGTGCCGCGAGACGTTCATCGCCCCACAGGATTTGGCCACCGCCAGCCAGACAATCGCGACGGGCGCGGCAAATTCCGGCCCATAGCTGGCGTTGTCCTTGAGCGAGAAACCGATGCGCGATTTGTAGCAAGGGTGATAGCTATGGGCGTCCATGAAGTGCTGTTCCAGCGCATCGACATCCAGTTGATGGGATGGCTGGGTTGCCTGATAACCCTGACTGCGCGATTGCAGGTCCTTGAGCAGCGTCTGTTCCAGTTCATGGGTGAAGCGTGGCAGGTGCGGACCGTCCTGAAGATCGACCAGCAATTCGGCCAGCGCTTGATGCAGGCGCACACGGCTGTGTTCGCCCGAAGCATTGACGCGTTCAAGGGTGGCGTAATCAAGGCGGATCAGTTCGAAGCTGGCGCTCAGCAAGCCTGTGCAGTGGTATTCCACCGGTTGTTGCTGTGCATCGAGGCCGCTGACGACAAACCGGCATTGGCTGCCGCTCAATGGAGAATGGCGGTAAGGCAGCACGTTTTCATACAGCAGGGTTTGCAGCAATTGACCGACCACCCGCTGTTCCACTTGTTGGTAGTGCCGTGTGTCAGCGCTCGCCAGCCAGACGCCTGGCGCGTGATCTTGAGCCTGATGGGTTGCCTGAGAAGAGGTCGCCATTGTCATACCTTGTCGATTAGATAATTAACGTTGTTCGAGGGCCGAGGGCAGTGCCTCGACCGGCTCGTCGGATGCGTGAACGGGAAAACGCCAGGCGCAGGGCAGCGCCAACAGAACCAGGATGCCGGTGGCCATGAACACTTCGCTGATCGCCCCAGAGGTGCTGGCCTGTTGAATCCCGACCCCGGTCTCGGCGGCCAGACGAAACTCCAGCCAGAGCGACGCGATGACGATGGCCAATGACGACACCAGTCGACGGGAAATGTTGTTCATCGCCGCGCCCTGGGTCACCATCGGTTCAGGCAACGCGTTGAGCCCGGCGGTGGTAACGGGGATGTAGGACAGACCGATCCCGGCGCCGCGAACCATCATCAGGAAAAACACCACACCGATGGAGGCGCCAGCGCCGAGCATGCCCAGGCCCAGCGTCGACGCACCGGTCAGCAGCAACCCCCAGAACACCACGCCCCGCGGCCCATGCCGATCCAGCCAGCGACCTCCGATATGCCCGAACAGGCTGGCAAACAACGCTGTGCACAACAGCGACAGGCCAGTCCAGATCGGGCTGTAGCCCATCACCACTTGCACCAGCAGCGGCAGCAATACGAGGCACTCGAACATCCCGACCGATTGCACCACCGCGATAATCACGCTCAAGCGATAACCGCGCAGCGCGAAGATGCGCAGGTTCAACAGGGGTGAAGTCCGGTTCAGTTCCAGCCGTACGAACGCGACCAGGCACACGATCGCCACCAGCAACATGCCGAGGTTGAGAGGATCATTCAGGGCTTCGGCGTGACGTAGACGACCCACCGCAATCATCAGCAAGCCAATACCCGCCGCAATCAGCAGATAACCCGCGAGGTCGAACGGTTGGCGCTCGGACGATTCAGAAGCCGGCAGCACCGCCACGCCGAGGATCAGCGCCACCAAACCGATCGGCACGTTCATCAGGAACAGCGAACGCCAACTGAACCACTCCAGCATCAGGCTGCCGCATAGCGGCCCCAACGCCGGCGCCAGCATGACCGCCGCGCCCCACAAACCAGTGACCCGACCCCGCTCGCCTTTGGCGTACACCGAGAAAATGATCGCCAACGACAACGGGATCATCAGCCCGCTGGCAATGCCTTGCACCACGCGAGCCGTGATCACCAATGCGATGGAGTCGGCCAGCGCGCCCATCAACGAACCGCAGACAAATAACGCCACACCCCACAGGTAGAGACGCTTGCGCCCCACCCGCTGGCTGAGAAAACTGGTGAGCGGCATGGTCATGCCCATGCTCACCATGAACGCGGCCACGATCCAGGTGGCCAACAGCGGTCCGATATCGAAGGCACTCATGAAGGCCGGCAACGCCGGGTTGAGCGAGCTGTTGTTCAGGCTGACGGTCAAGGTACCCAGCAGCACATTGACCACTACCAGCGAGCGCGGCACTGCAAACGTCAATCCCAAGGTGCGACTCCTGCCGCTTGCACAAACACTTGCGGCGGTCGCGGATGGCAGAGGAAGTCCGCATGGGAAATGTTGTAGCCGTAAGCCCCGGCCAACGGCAGCACCAGCATGTCGCCGACTTCGACGCCGGTCAGCGGGCAATCGCGACTCAGCACATCCTTGGGCGTACACAGTTGCCCGACCACGGTCCACGCCTGCTCCAAGGCACCCGATGTTGCCGGGTGCCTGGGCAGATGAATGACCGGGTGATCGTGCCCCTGTGCCACTGGCAAGCGAAACTGATGTGTGCCGCCGCGACAAACCAGGAAGTGCTTGCCATGACTGGTTTTGGTGTCCAGCACTTCAATGGCGTAGTAACCGCAGAAAGCACTGATGAAACGGCCGGGTTCAAAGCGCACGATCGGCGCATCGACACACGTCGCCAGGGACCGGCCCAGATGCGCGCACAAACGCTGCCAGTCGAACTGCTGCGGGCCGAGGTAATTGACCCCGATGCCACCGCCCACATTCAGATGGGTAATCGTCGCCGGGTCGGCGGACAGCGCCTTCCATTGCGGCCAGCGTTCCAGGTACAGGTCGAGCAGTTGTTCGTGACGCTCCACTTGCGACTGATGGGACATCGCATGGACATGGAAACCCTTGAGCCGCAGATGGCTGGCGCTGTCGACCCAGCTAACGGCCTGGGCCAATGCCGACTCGTCAATCCCGAACGGCGTAGCCGTGCCAGCCATCGCCAGTTTGCTCGACAGGGGTGACGGCAGTTGCGGGTTGATGCGCAGCAACACGTCCTGCACTCGCCCCGCTTCCCGTGCCAGCCGTTGCAGGCGGACGATTTCATTCAGGCTTTCGATGTGAACTGCTTCGACCTGATGTTGCAGGGCCAAACGCAGATCGGAATCCAGTTTGCCGGGGCCGGAAAAGATAAACGGCTTGATGGCCGGGCAAGCCTGGAGTCGATCGATCTCGCCGCCAGACGAAATTTCGAAACCGTGCACCAGCGGCGCTACGGCGGTGAGAATTTGCGGGTCGCTGTTGGCCTTGATCGCGTAGTAAAGCTCTACACCTTCAGGCAGTGCCGCCATCACCTGGGTCACGTGCTGTTTCAGTGCGTCCAGGTCATAGATGAACAGCGCCAACGGGTCTTCGTGTCGCGTGCGGGCTTCGCCGATGGCGGCCAAAACCGCGGCTGGCAGCTTACCCATGGGTGGCCTCCTTACCCCACGGGCACACCAGACTGACGTAGCTGGCCTGACGATCCGCCTTGGCCGCCAGACGGACTTTCAAGTTGGTTTTGCAAGCAATCGGCTGACCGGCGATCAGCGCATCCAGCTCCGGCGCAGCGCGGGACAATTCGGCGCGGATACTGATCAATTGCTGCTCCACCCGCTGCCACATCAGCGGCGCCAGGTGCGCACGCTCCCAACTCAGGGCCAGCACCGCCTCGGACAAGTTGTTGACGAACAGGCAGTAGACGATGCGATTCCAACCCTGCTGGCGGGAATACAGCAGCGACTCACGCACCCGAGGATGAATGTCGGCATCGATCCGGGAAGCACCCAGCTCCTCAGTCAGTTTCACCCCTTCAAAATCCCGCAGCAGCAGGCGCTGCGGGCGACCGTTGTCATGCACCAGCACGCTGTTCTGCAAATGCGGCTCCATGACGATGCCATGGTTGAAGAACAGCGACAGCACCGGCCTCAGCAGCAGCGCCTGATAGTCGTCAAACCAGCTCAACAGCTGCTGGTCATCGATGTCGTTACCCTTGAAGCGACTCAGGAACTCATGCACCAACGGCCGCAAATGCAGGCCCCGGGCGAACAGTGTGCCGGCCATGATGCTGCAGTCAGTGCCGGTGTCGAGGCAGAAATTCTCCCGCAGGATCGCGCCGGTCTGCTCGCGGAACCAGTGTGTATCAGCTTCGCTGGACTGCTGCGGTGCCCAGCTCAACAGGCCCGGTTCGCCCACCACCGACAACCCGCCGAGCGTCTCGGGCTGGGTCAGTTGCAGGTTGCGGAAGACACGGTCGATCATCAGCGCGCTTTCCAGCTCATACCAGGCGTTTTTCCTCACGCAATTGGTGATGCGCACATTCAGCGAACCCTTGATAAAGAACTCATGCCCCTCGATGTACCAAGTGCGGATCGATGCAGTGGGATTGGCCATCAGGCCAGTGGCGCCCAGATCGACGATGGCCGCGGATTTCAGCAAGCGCTGCACCCGGCCGTCCTGCATGAACAACTGCGCCTGTACCGGGTGCATGCTCATCACTGCATACCCCGGCCGTGCTTGCGCCTGATCGGCAAAACCCGCCAGTACCTGGGCTTTGCTCAAGCCGTTGGCCCCGACACTCAACCCTTCCAGCGGCACCTCGAACAGGTGCAACGGCGTGCGGGCCTGGAACTCAGGGGCGTAGGTTTCCTGGGCCAGATGAGCGGGCCACAGCCGCGCTTTCGGTGCCGGGTGGTTCGGATGACCAAACCACAATCCTTGCTCGCTGGCCAGGTAGCTGCTGAGCGGGTCCGAGTCCTTGGGTGTGTTGTGGCCAACAATGGCCGCGGTCAGCAACTGGCTTTGCAACACCTGATCCAGCAACTCGTCGTTGCTGGCGCGGGTCATGTGTTCGCACGCCGCGAGCAACTGCTCGACGAACTCGCCGAATCCAAGGCACGACCATTCGCCCTCATCGCGCCGGGCATAAACGTCCGACAGGTAACGGTGGCTGCCCAGCCCATCACGGCGGTCCACCATCACAAAAAACTGCTGCTGATTGGGCAGCTTGATGGTCAGGGGAATGCCCTTCCATTTCAGGCCCTCAAGGTAACTGCCCGGGGCGATGCCCTGCATCTGCGTCGGCCAGCTATAACTGACGCAGTTTTCCGGCAAGGCGAACTCTTTGATCAAACAGTTAAGCAGCGCGCACGTTGTCGCCAACTCACTGACCATATTCGGTAACACATTGCGATTTGGATGATTCATGGGTGCTCCACAGTAGCCCGCGAGGTCACTGAATACGTTATGTCGCGAAAAAATTAGTGACTGATCGACTTAATTAAAAGTCGACGAATCCCCACACAGCGACTTCACTTCGCTAAGCCTTTTAAAAAAATGGATGACGATAAAAGTGACTTACGCCAACATCATCAAACTGCAACTCGAGGAATTAACCATTCAGCGTCGATTGATTAATTCAAGGGCGCAACTGCAATAACGCAGCGGCCACAGCGTTATCAAAACGCTGTATCACTTGTTGGCATTGTTCATCGTCGATAATCAATGGCGGCAACAAGCGGATGACATTGCCCTTGCGCCCACCGCGCTCCAGTAACAGACCTTGCTTGAAGCACTGCTGCTGGATGGCCACGGCCAGCGCCGGGTCCGTCGGGAAATGCCCGTGGCGATCAGCCGGCTCGCGCTCGTCGACGATCTCGATGCCCAGCATCAGGCCACGACCGCGCACCTGGCCAAGGGCCGGATAGTGCGTTTGCAACTCGATCAGCCGATCCTTGAGCCACTGGCCACGGCGCTCGGCCTGAGCGGCGACGTGTTGCTGCTGCAACACCTGCAACGTGGCCAGCCCGGCAGCCATGGCCATCTGATTGCCGCGGAAGGTGCCAGCGTGATTACCTGGCTCCCAGGCGTCGAACTCACGACGAATGCCCAGCACCGCCATAGGCAAACCGCCACCGAGCGCTTTGGACATGACGATCAGGTCCGGCTCGATCTCGGCGTGCTCGAAGGCAAACATCTTGCCGGTGCGGGCGAAACCGGTCTGCACTTCGTCGAGGATCAGCAGGATGCCGTGCTTGCGCGTCACCTCGCGGATCGCCCGCAGCCAGTTCACTGGAGCACAGTTGACCCCACCTTCCCCCTGCACCGCTTCAAGAATGACTGCCGCCGGCAACGACACGCCACTTTCGACGTCTTCGATGAACTGGGTGAAATAGTGGGTCAAGGCCTCTACCCCGGCCTCACCGCCAATGCCCAACGGGCAACGGTATTCGTGAGGGTACGGCATGAACTGCACCCCGGGCATCAGGCTGGCAATGGCATTTTTCGGTGCGGTATTGCCGGTCAGGGCCAGGGCGCCATGGGTCATGCCATGGTAGGCCCCCGAGAAACTGATGATGTTATTGCGCCCGGTGTGGGTCTTGGCCAGTTTCAGTGCGGCCTCCACCGCGTCCGCCCCGGACGGCCCGCAAAATTGCAGGCAGTAATCGCGGCCCTGGTTTGGCAACAGGCTGAGCAGGGTTTCGCAAAAGGCGTCCTTGACTACCGTGGTCAGGTCCAGGGTATGCATCGGCAGGCCCGAGGCAAGGAAGCTGTCGAGGCTGGCCATGACGGCCGGGTGATTGTGCCCCAAAGCCAAAGTGCCGGCGCCGGCCAGGCAGTCGAGGTACGTTTTACCCTCGACGTCAGTCACCCAGACTCCATGCGCCTTGGCAATTGCCAGCGGCAACTTGCGCGGGTAACTGCGCACATTGGATTCAAACTTGCTTTGTCGAGCCAGATAGTCGGCATTGGTTTTTTGCAAAGGGTTAGAGTGCAATACGCCATCATTCAACATCGGTTTATCCTCGATAAGTTTCGATATGCAAATTATTCTCATTTGCAAATTAACGCAACTACTTGCTCGCCATTTTTTGAAAACTTACATAGCTTGCCAGTCAGCTATTAAAATCGCTCGCGCACACAAAATCCCAAGTTATAAAAACCTGAGAAACGATCATTAGTGCCATTATCCGGCCATGCTTTTATTATAAAAATGACAACTTTTTAATACCCTGCAACAGGCGCTAACTTGTAGAAAAGTATCGCAATGGGTCATTCACATCAGATGGGCGAGCATTTCTTTCTCTGCAGGAATCAATTCATGAACACAACCCGGCGGCGCCCTTCCCTGTGGCGCAGCGCGCGGTTGATCGACTCAGAAGTCGACGGTCGCTGAAAGGAGGTAGGTACGTGGGGTCGCGAGCGTCAATCCCGGCTCGCTGTCATCCGAGGCCCCGGCAGAACTCCAGTAGCGCTTGTCGGCCACGTTCTCGACATTGGCACGCAGGGTGATGTTCTTTTCTTCGACCTTGAAGGCGTAGCGCGCGCCGACGTCGATGCGCGTCCAGGCATCGATTTCCTTGTCATTGGACTGGTCCAGATACTGCGAACTGGAATAGATACTGCGGCTGGTCAGGGTCAGGCCTTGCACGCTCGGTACATCCCACTCGGCGCCCAGGCTGACGTTGTATTCCGGCGTGGCAGGAGCGCGGTTGCCGTCAAAGGTGCCGTTGGCGGTATTGGTCAATTCGCTGTCGATGTACATGACGCCACCGAGCAGGCGGAAACCTTTGAGCGGCTCACCGAACACACTGACTTCCACACCGTTGTTTTCGCGTTTGCCGTTCGGGCCGAACACTCGCGTTATGGCGTTGGTCTCATAGGCCGGCTGCTTGATCCGGAACACTGCAGTGGTGATAGCGAACGCACCCGCGTCGTACTTGGCACCGACCTCGACCTGCCGACTGATGAACGGCGGGAAGATCTCGTCCTCGTTGACCGAGGTCGACGGCGCAATCTTGCCTTGGCTCAAGCCTTCCATGTAGTTGGCATACAGCGACAGTTTATCGGTTGCCTTGAACAGGATGCCGCCCGACGGAGAAACCTTTTCTTCATCGTAGGCCGTGTCGCCTTTGACATCATCCGACCAGTCGTCAACCTGCACTCGCTGCCAGCGGGCGCCGAGGGTCAGCAGCACTCGATCATCGAAGAAACCCAACGTGTCGGATAACGCCATGCTGCTAAAGCGGTTCTCGGTATACACCTTCGGATCGAATCGCGTGGGGGTGATCGGCGTCCGTGTTTGCACGGGGTTGTAGATATTGCTGGGGGCAGCGGCATAACGGGCGCCGCCATTTTCAAAGTCCATGTAGAAATAGCTGGCAGCCAGATTCACTTCATGGCTCACCGGGCCGGTATGGAACCAGTTGCGCACCCCGGCATTGGCCGTCCGGACATTTTCGTCACGGGTGAAGTCACGTGGCAGAACGCTGAAATCACCTGCGTTGTTGGTGACCGATACGGCGTGTCGGAGAAAATCATGATCACTCCTGCGCGCGCCCACACCGCCATACAGCATGACGGCGTCGCTGACATCGAATTCGCCGGTCACCGTCCCGAAGGTATCCCTGGTACGCGCCTTGCTCCATGGCTGCGCGTAGTTGCTGCGAACCTCGCTTGCATGCGGAACCTGCGCCTTGGCGCCCACCTGCACACGCTCCTGCGGGGCGTCGGTATCACGCTCGGTATGCCCGACGTCCGTCGCAAGTCGCAGGCGTTCACCGCGAAAATCCAGGCCCAGCACGGCCATGTCACGGTCGACACTCTGATGATCCCACTCGGTGTCGCCGGACTGCTTCACGCCGTTGAAGCGAACGCCGAACATGTCACCTTCACCAAAGCGCCGGCCGACATCCACGGCCCCGCCGACCTGGTTGTTGGAGGCATAGTTGGTGGTGAACGACGTAATGGGCGCATCGGTGGCGCGTTTGGGCACCACGTTGATCCCTCCACCCACGCTACCCCGCGGCGAGATGCCGTTGATGAGCTGGCTCGGACCTTTGAGGATGTCAACGCGGTCGGCCATTTCCATATCGATCGTGTAAGTCGGCAAGACGCCGTAGAGACCGTTGTAGGAGACATCACTATTGAACAGGCTAAGCCCGCGAATGGTGAACTGCTCATACCGCCCACCCGCCGGGTTGGTGGCGCGAACCGAGGGATCGCTGGCGATAAGGTCACCCAAGGTACGAGCCTGCAGGTTTTTGACCGTTTCACTGGTGTAGGTGGTCTCGCTGAACGGCGTTTCCATGAAGTCTTTGGAGCCCAGCAAGCCTTGCGACCCAAGGCGCGCGACCTGCCCGCCAGCATACGGATCACCGTGCGCCGTGTCCGCAGCAGCGAAAATAGAGGTAGCGCCCAGTTGCAGGCCGCTGCCCGTTGGCGCCGGGGTCAGCATGTACGCCTGTTCACCCACCGGCTGCAGTTGCAGACCGGAACCCTGTAGCAACTGGGTGAAGCCCTCCTCCACCGCGAAGTCGCCGGAAAGACCAGGGCTGGTGCGCCCCCTCACCAGTGCCGGGTCCACCGACAGATTGACCCCGGCCAGCCCCGCGAAACGGGTCAACGCCGCGCCGAGGCTACCGGCCGGCACCTGATAGCTGCGGCGCGGCGCGTCTTCGGCCCAACCGGCAGTGATAAACAATGGACAGGCACTCAGACTCAACAACAGACTCAAGTGCAACAAGGGGCGCAACCGGGACGGAGCCAGACGCGTACTACAAGGCATCACTACAGGCATTGAGAATCTCTCTGATTTCGTTTCACTTGCCTTGAATGACAAGCGGCGCGAAAAAAGGGGACACGCTTTAAACATTATTTTTGCGCGCCACCAGCGTTACCCAGTAACGCGTACGCGAATGCACCTCCAGCGGCAGGCTGGCCGCTAGCAGCGCGAGGATGCGATCGGTGTCTTCCAGGCGAAAACTGCCAGTGATGCGCAGCGATTCCAGTTCTGGCTCCCAACGCAATACGCCTGGACGATAGGTACTGAGTTCGCGCAAAAAATCCCCCAAGGGTTGGTTCTGCGCCATCAGAACACCGTCACGCCAGCCTGGGGCCAGCACGTCGAATGGCTCCACAGCGCCGGTACCCGCAGCTTGAAGGCTGACTTGCTGGCCGCCGCGCAATGAAAAGACCGGCCCGCGCAGGGGCTGTAACTGCACGGTGCCTTTAAGCACTGACACCTTGTAGCCCGCCAGCCCCTGACGAACGCACACTTCGCTCTGACCGACGACCACTTGCCCGAAGCGCGTGAGGATCGTCAGCGGCGAAGTCCCGGGTACATTCAGTGCGATTTCGCCTTCCACCAGTTTCAGACGCCGGTTCTTCAGGTCGATATCGACGGCGCTGGCGGTGTTCAACTGCAGAGAGCTGCCATCAGCCAACTGAACTTTTTTGCTTTCCCCAGTGGCGGTCCGCAGGTCGGCACTCCAGACATCCAGGGGCAATTGCTGACTGATCAGCCACGCGGCTGGCACCAAAGCTACCGCCCCGACGGCGCGCTTGAGCACTGTACGTCGACTGGTTTGCGGCCGGTCCAGACTGGCCATGGCGAGGGCCGATGGCAGTTCTGCAAAGCGTTGGCGCAAGAGTTGCGCTTTCTGCCAGGCCTGTTCGTGACTGGAATGGCTGTCGCGCCAGCTCTGCAGCTGTGCCCGGTCCCGCTCATTGGCGCAGCCGGATTCCATAAGGGCCAGCCATTGCGCGGCGGCCCGCACGACTTGTCGGGCTTGAGCCGAAGGTGCCGAACCGTTCACAGCTCCACCAACAGGCAATGTTCGTAGGCTTGAGCCATGTAGCGCTTGATCGTGCGCTCCGAGACTTGCAATCGCTCGGCAATTTCTTGATAACCCAGGCCTTCCAACTGGCTCCAGAGAAACGCCCGCCTTACCGGCCGCGCCAATCCATCGAGCAATTCATCCAGGGCTTGCAGGGTTTCCAATAGCATCCAGCGCTGCTCAGGGGACGGCACGCAGTCCTCAGGGAGTAATGCCAAAGCAGACAAATAGGCTTGCTCCAGGCTGCGCCGCTTGTAGAAGTTGGTCAGCAGCCGCTTGCCGACGGTCGCCAGGTAGGCGCGAGGTTCTTGCAGATCGGCGATGCGTTGGGAGCTGGCGAGCAACCGCACAAAGGTATCCTGACTCAGATCTGCCGCATCGCTGCCGTTACTCATGCGTCGTCTCAACCAGCCTTCGAGCCAGCCACGGTGGTCGCGGTACAGGTCGTGGAAGGTTTGCTCCGGCGGCGTAGCTACATCACTCATCTAAAGAAACCCTGCGCGAAGAAATATTCTAAATGAGATTCATTCTAATTTGTGTTGAGGCGCCACACCAAGTCCTTTGTGCAAATTGCACCGAGTAAATGCTTGAATTGTTTAGTGCCGGAAAGGCAATTCGGCCGCGCAGGCGCCGATTCATCGGGGCGGCGGATTAAAAAAAGGGGGGGAGAGATTTTCGAGAGGGATCGGAGCTCACTGAGCGCTCGCGCTTGGCCGGCAGATGCGGATCCATGAGGATGACGGGAAGGAGACAAAGCCAAATCGCAGACACAAAAAACCCCGGTCTTTCGACCAGGGTCTTTGCTATCGACTCGAAGCAGTCACTGGCTTTACCAGCATCTTTCTTCGTAGCTTCAAGGCGTTCAGTGGGCCTTGAAGCAGATATGGCGCAGCGGACGGGACTCGAACCCGCGACCCCCGGCGTGACAGGCCGGTATTCTAACCGACTGAACTACCGCTGCGTATCGCTTTGGACTTTCGCCCAAGTAACTCCTCTGATTGAAAACTCAGTAGCTTTTCAATCTCGAACCAGATAAATCTGACTCGGAAAATATGGCGCAGCGGACGGGACTCGAACCCGCGACCCCCGGCGTGACAGGCCGGTATTCTAACCGACTGAACTACCGCTGCGCGTCGGTGGAGGCTTTTTACAGCTTCCATCTTGCTTTCGCAAGACTCTCGGAAGTGGTGGGTGATGACGGGATCGAACCGCCGACATTCTGCTTGTAAGGCAGACGCTCTCCCAGCTGAGCTAATCACCCGTTTGCATCTCCGAGGCCGCGAAATTTACGCAGGTACCGAACCTAAGTCAATAGCAGGATTGAAGTTTTTCTGAAAAAGACAAAATCGTGTCAATTCCTGCGGCACTGACAACCAGCGCCTTCAACCTCAAGCCCTGTCTGTCATGGGTCCGCTGGAACTACTCGCTGTAAATCATCTTCTTGGTCATGCCGCCATCGACCACAAACTCCTGACCCGTGACAAAGCCGGCATTCTTCGACAACAGCCAGGCCACCATCGCCGCGACATCTTCGACCGTCCCTACCCTGCCCGCCGGATGCTGGGCATGATCGGCATCCGTCAGCGGCTCGGCACGTCGCACCGAAGGGTCGCGCGTGTCGATCCAGCCAGGGCTGACCGCATTGACGCGGATCTCCGGCCCAAGACTGATCGCCAATGCGTGAGTCAGGGCCAATAAACCGCCCTTGCTCGCTGCATAAGCCTCTGTATCCGGTTCCGACTGCCCGGCACGGGTCGAGGCGAGGTTGACGATCGCGCCGCTGTGAGCGCGCAGGTACGGCGCACAGTGTTTGGCCAACAACATCGGCCCACTGAGGTTCACCGCCAGCACACGATTCCAGTAAGCCAGATCGAGGCTTTCCAGCGTAATGTTGTGCGGCTCGGCCACTGCCGCGTTGCAGACCAGCGCATCCAGTCGCCCGAACTGCCCCAGCACTTCAGCAACACCCAGTGCCACCTGCCCTTCGTTCGAGACGTCCATGGCGATAAACCAGGCATTGTCGCCGAGCACTTTCGCCACTTTCGAACCACGCACCCGATCAAGATCGCTCAGCACCACCTGCCAGCCTTCGCTGATCAGCCATGCCGAGATTCCCAGACCGATACCGCGCGCGGCACCGGTGACCAAGGCCACTCGGCCATTGGACCCGGAGGTCGGCGTGGACAACTCGATCACAAGGCTGCCAACCCGCGTGCCAGATCGGCTTGCAGATCAGCCACGTCTTCGAGACCGACCGCAATACGGATCAGGCTGTCACGAATGCCCGCCGCTTCACGCTCTTGCGGCGCCAGACGACCATGAGAGGTAGTGCTTGGATGGGTAATCGTGGTCTTGGTATCACCGAGGTTGGCAGTGATCGAAATCAGACGGGTCGCATCGATAAAGCGCCAAGCGCCGTCTTTGCCGCCCTTGACCTCGAAACTGACCACCGCACCGAAACCCTTCTGCTGACGCAACGCCAACTCGTGCTGCGGGTGGCTCTTGAGGCCGGCGTAATGGACTTTCTCGATACCGTCCTGCTGCTCCAGCCACTCGGCCAGTTGCTGGGCGTTGGCGCAATGCGCCTTCATCCGCAGGTTCAGGGTTTCCAGGCCCTTGAGGAAAATCCAGGCGTTGAACGGGCTCAGGGTTGGCCCGGCAGTACGCAGGAAACCGACCACTTCTTTCATCTGCTCGCTACGACCGGCCACCACACCGCCCATGCAACGGCCCTGACCGTCGATGAACTTGGTTGCCGAGTGCACGACGATGTCCGCGCCCATCTTCAGCGGCTGCTGCAACGCCGGGGTGCAGAAGCAGTTGTCGACCACCAGCATCGCGCCTTTGGCGTGTGCGATTTGCGCCAGCGCGGCGATGTCCACCAGCTCGGCCAACGGGTTGGATGGGGACTCGACAAAGAGCAACTTTGTGTTGGATTTGATTGCCGCATCCCAACCGGACAAGTCCGCCAGAGGCACGTAATCGACTTCGATGCCGAAGCGCTTGAAGTACTTTTCAAACAGGCTGATGGTCGAACCGAACACACTGCGCGAAACGATCACATGATCACCCGCACTGCACAGGCTCATCACCACCGCCATGATCGCAGCCATGCCGGTGGCCGTGGCCACAGCTTGCTCGGCGCTTTCCAGCGCAGCAATGCGCTCTTCGAACGCACGCACCGTCGGGTTGGTGTAACGCGAATAAACGTTGCCCGGCACTTCACCGGCAAACCGCGCAGCCGCGTCGGCAGCGGTACGGAATACGTAGCTTGAAGTGAAGAACATCGGATCGCCGTGTTCGCCTTCCGGCGTACGGTGCTGACCGGCACGAACGGCCAGGGTATCGAACGCTACGCCTTCGAGGTCGCTGTCCAGCCGACCGGCATCCCAATCCTGACTCATGCTCACACTCCTTGCCTTGCTGCTTGATATAGAGAGTCTTTAGTAGATACAAAACCGGCCCCTCAGGGCCGGTAGAAACTCAGTTGTTGTACAGATCGATGATCGCACTGACTGCCTGCGTCTTGACCTTGGAGGCATCGTTACGTGCCTGCTCAATCTTGTTCAGGTAAGCCTCGTCGACGTCGCCGGTGACGTATTGGCCATCGAACACCGCGCAATCGAACTTGTCGATCTTGATCTTGCCGCCACCGACGGCTTCGATCAAGTCAGGCAAATCCTGATAGATCAGCCAGTCAGCGCCGATCAGGTCAGCAACGTCCTGAGTCGAACGGTTGTGGGCGATCAGCTCGTGGGCGCTCGGCATGTCGATGCCGTAGACGTTCGGGTAGCGAACGGCCGGTGCGGCGGAGCAGAAGTAGACGTTTTTGGCGCCGGCTTCGCGAGCCATCTGGATGATCTGCTTGCAGGTCGTGCCGCGAACGATCGAGTCGTCCACCAACATGACGTTCTTGCCGCGGAATTCCAATTCAATGGCATTGAGCTTCTGGCGTACGGACTTTTTCCGTGCGGCCTGGCCCGGCATGATGAAGGTCCGGCCGATGTAGCGGTTCTTCACGAAGCCTTCGCGGAACTTGACGCCCAAGTGGTTCGCCAGCTCCAGGGCCGCGGTACGGCTGGTGTCCGGGATCGGGATGACCACGTCGATGTCGTGCTCAGGACGCTCGCGCAGGATCTTCTCGGCGAGCTTCTCGCCCATGCGCAGACGAGCCTTGTAGACAGAAACGCCGTCAATGATCGAATCCGGACGCGCCAGGTAGACGTGTTCGAAGATGCACGGAGTCAGGGACGGGTTGGTCGCGCACTGACGGGTGTGCAGCTTGCCGTCTTCAGTGATGTAGACCGCTTCGCCTGGTGCAAGGTCGCGAATCAGGGTGAAACCGAGTACGTCCAGGGAGACGCTTTCGGAGGCGATCATGTACTCGACGCCTTCGTCGGTATGACGCTGACCGAAGACAATCGGGCGGATGCCGTGCGGGTCACGGAAACCGACGATGCCGTAACCGGTCACCATCGCCACGACCGCGTAACCACCCACACAACGGTTGTGCACGTCGGTGACGGCGGCGAACACGTCCTCTTCGGTTGGCTGCAACTTGCCGCGCTGGGCCAGTTCGTGAGCGAACACGTTCAGCAGCACTTCCGAATCGGAGTTGGTGTTGACGTGGCGCAAGTCAGATTCGTAAATCTCCTTGGCCAGCTGTTCAACGTTGGTCAGGTTGCCGTTGTGCGCCAACGTGATGCCGTAAGGCGAGTTGACGTAGAACGGCTGAGCTTCGGCCGACGTCGAGCTGCCCGCGGTCGGGTAACGCACATGGCCAATGCCCATGTGGCCGACCAGGCGCTGCATGTGACGCTGATGGAACACGTCACGCACCAGGCCGTTGTCCTTGCGCAGGAATAACCGGCCATCATGGCTGGTCACGATACCGGCAGCGTCCTGGCCGCGGTGCTGGAGCACGGTTAGCGCGTCATACAGCGCCTGATTGACGTTCGACTTACCGACGATACCGACGATGCCACACATGCGACGCAACCCCTACTTAATGGATCTGAACTGAACAACACTCACTGAGGCGTTTTGGCCATCGGCAAGAGTTGCTCCTTGAACGGTATCTCAGCGGGTACGCTGATACCGCTGGCAAGCCACTGACTGCTCCACCCGAGAATCAGGTTTTTGGACCAATCAGCGACCAATAGAAATTTTGGCACGAGCTGTGACTCTTTCCACCACCCGTCCTGCTGTACCGGCCCCAGGCTCAACAGCCCGACCGCCACGACCACCAGCAACACGCCACGCGCGGCGCCGAAGGCCATGCCGAGGAATCGATCGGTCCCGGAAAGCCCGGTGACGCGTACCAACTCGCCGATAAGATAATTGATCATTGCGCCCACGATTAACGTGGCGACAAACATGATGGCACAGCCCGTGATCACACGAGCCGACGGCGTTTGAATGTATCCGGCGAGGTACTCGGACAATGAACCACCGAACATCCAGGCAACGACTCCTGCGATGATCCAGGTCACCAGCGACAGCGCTTCTTTGACGAAGCCGCGGCTCAGACTGATCAATGCGGAGATGGCGACGATTGCAACGATCGCCCAGTCAACCCAGGTAAATGGCACAGTGCAGCCTACAGACGGATAAGGCGGCGCATTTTAGCAGAGCCCATGCTTATCGGTAAGCTGCGATTGTCAGTGCATTTCAAATCGGGGCGATAGTATTTAACCGCGCTTAGCAATGTAGCCGCTGGCGAAGCCTGCGTCCGGCTGCGCAGCAGCCGTAAAATCAGGCAACTCGGTGTATCAGGTACACCGTACAGGCAGGTTTTACGACGACTGCGCCGCCGGACGCAGCCTCGCAGGCTCGGCAGCTGCTACAAAAAGAGTCGATTGGTCGCTCGTTAACCGCGCTCAGGCTGGAAGCGCACGACGAAGCCCTTGAGCTTCTTCTGGCGGTCCAACAAGTCACGCAGACGGTCGGCTTCGGCGCGCTCGATCAGCGGACCGACAAACACTCGATTCTTGCCATCAGAGGATCGGATGTAAGCGTTGTAGCCCTGACTGCGCAGGTCTTTCTGCAGGCTTTCGGCATTTTCTCGGCTCGCAAGACTCGCCACCTGAACCGACCAGCTGACCGACAGACCGTTGGCGTCGATACGGCTTTGCGTGGTGTCAGGCTTGCCCGGCGCTGCCGAGATAGGCTGCGACGGCGCGGCAGCAGGCTTGGCGGCCAAAGCAGGCACCGGAGCCGGCTTGGCCACAGGCGCAGGGGCTACACGGGCAACCGGCGCAACAGGTGCCGAAGGCACTTCTTGCTGAGCGATTTCATCATCGCTCGGCACAGGCTCTTGAGGCAGCGCTTGCGGCTCAGGCACCACCACCGGTTCGACCTGAACTTGCGGCATTGCCGGCGCCTGCGGCGCAGCCGGCGCATCGACCGTCACCTGCCGCTGCTCATCCTGCCGGGAAAACAGCATCGGCAGGAAAATCACCGCCAACGCCACCAGCACCAGAGCGCCAACCATACGCTGTTTGTAGGCCTTATCCAGCAATGCCATTTGCCGCTTCCTCCGTGGAGCGCCGAGCCAACCATTCAAGGGCTTCGGCGACACAATAAAATGATCCGAACAACAGAATCTCGTCGTCGCTCGTCGCCAGCGCACACTGACCTTCCAGCGCGGCGGCCACACTTGCATAAGATGTTACGCAAGCACCAAGGCTCTTCAACGCCTTGTGCAAATCAGCGACCGGACGGGCGCGCGGCGAATCCAGCGGCGCCACAGCCCAATGCTGGACACTAGCATTCAATTCACCGACAACACCATCCAGATCCTTGTCAGCCAGCAACCCGAACACCGCCAGACGCTTGCCGGCTGGTGGTCGACTGGCCAAACGGCGAGCCAGGTACTCGGCGGCATGCGGGTTATGGCCCACGTCCAGCAACAGGTTCAGGCGCTTGCCCTGCCAGTCGAACTGCCGACGATCGAGACGACCGACTACCCGCGTCGCTTTCAGGGCATCGACAATCTGTGCATCCACCCACGGCAAACCCAGCAACAAGTAGGCCTGCAACGCCAGCGCAGCGTTTTCCATTGGCAGATCGAGCAAGGGCAAATCACGCAATTCCACGGCGCGCCCCTGCGCATCAAGTCCGCGCCATTGCCAGTTGTGATCGGTAATGCCGAGGTCGAAATCACGCCCACGCAGGTAAAACGGGCAAGCCAGCTCGCGCGCCTTGTCCAGCAGTGGTTGTGGAGGATTCAGATCGCCACACAGCGCAGGCGCGCCCTGGCGGAAGATGCCGGCTTTTTCGTAAGCCACGGACTCACGGGTATCTCCCAGATAGTCCGCATGATCGACGCCGATGCTGGTGACCAGCGCCATGTCGGCATCCACCACGTTGACCGTGTCCAGACGCCCACCCAGACCGACTTCCAGCACCACGGCATCAAGCCCGGCCTGTTGAAACAGCCAGAACGCTGCCAGGGTGCCCATTTCGAAATACGTCAGGGAAGTATCGCCACGGCCGGCCTCGACAGCCGCGAAGGCTTCGCACAGCGCGGCATCCGTGGCTTCGACGCCATTGACCTGCACCCGCTCGTTGTAACGCAGCAGGTGCGGAGAGTTGTAGACACCGACGTTCAGGCCCTGCGCCCGTAGCAACGAGGCCACAAATGCGCAGGTAGAACCCTTGCCGTTGGTGCCGGTGACCGTAATCACCCGAGGCGCCGGCTTGCCCAGTCCCATGCGGGACGCTACCTGTTGCGAGCGCTCCAGGCCCATGTCGATGGCCGAAGGGTGCAACTGCTCAAGGTAGGCGAGCCACTCGCCAAGGGTACGTTGGGTCATAGGTTGGCAGGTACCGGTGGAACCACGATCGGCTCGATTGGCGCAGCGACGAATTTCGGCGTCGGCAGGCCCATCATTTGCGCCAGCAGGTTGCCCAGGCGCGGACGCAGCTCCTGACGGTGAACGATCATGTCGATGGCACCGTGCTCCAGCAGGAACTCACTGCGCTGGAAGCCTTCCGGCAGTTTTTCACGCACGGTTTGCTCGATTACACGCGGGCCGGCAAAACCGATCAGGGCTTTGGGCTCACCGACGATCACATCACCGAGCATCGCCAGGCTGGCAGAAACGCCCCCGTAAACCGGGTCGGTCAGCACGGAGATGAACGGAATGCCTTCTTCACGCAGACGCGCCAGTACCGCGGAGGTCTTGGCCATTTGCATCAGGGAGATCAAGGCTTCCTGCATCCGCGCACCACCGGAAGCGGCGAAGCAGATCATTGGGCACTTGTTTTCCAGCGCATAGTTGGCGGCGCGAACGAAGCGCTCACCGACGATGGCGCCCATCGAACCGCCCATGAAGGAGAATTCGAAGGCCGAAACAACGACTGGCATGCCCAGCAATGTGCCGCTCATGGAAATCAGTGCGTCTTTTTCGCCGGTCTGCTTCTGGGCAGCAGTCAGGCGATCCTTGTACTTCTTGCCGTCACGAAACTTCAGACGGTCAACCGGCTCCAGGTCCGCACCCAGTTCGGCACGGCCTTCGGCATCAAGGAAGATATCAATGCGGGCGCGGGCGCCGATACGCATGTGGTGGTTGCACTTGGGGCAAACATCCAGGGTCTTTTCCAGCTCCGGACGATACAGCACAGCCTCGCAAGACGGGCATTTGTGCCACAGACCTTCAGGCACCGAGCTCTTCTTGACCTCGGAACGCATGATCGAAGGGATCAGTTTGTCTACTAACCAGTTGCTCATGCTTTCTTTCTCCAGTACCGGCGGCTCGAACGCTTTGTTCGCAGCCCCGCGTATGCCCTTGAGCTAAATTCATGTGTGTGGCGATGATTGATCGAGTGGCCGGGTCAGCGAAACGCGACCTGCGTACAACCCGAAACATCCTCAGCCGTGCCTGCTTTGTGCAAGTGAAGTTATGGACGGCGGCAGTCTGCCAGCCGTCACATCAACCTAGCTCCTACGCACCGCTTCTATAAATGCCTGAATCTTTGCGTGATCCTTGATGCCCTTGCTCGCCTCTACCCCACCGCTGACGTCCACGGCGTAAGGCTTGACCCGGGCAATCGCTTCGGCGACGTTTTCAGGCGTCAAACCGCCCGCCAGAATGATTGGCTTGCTCAAGCCCTGCGGTATCAGAGACCAGTCGAACGCCTCACCGGTTCCACCGGGAATGCCTTCGACATAAGCGTCAAGCAAGATACCGCTGGCCGTAGGAAACGCATCGCAGGCCGCCGCGATGTCGTCACCCGCCTTGACCCGAAGCGCCTTGATGTACGGCCGGTTCCACCCTTCACACTCGGCAGCCGTTTCATCGCCATGGAACTGCAACAGGTCCAGCGGCACGGCGTCGAGCAACTCACCCAGCTCGCACCGACTGGCGTTGACGAACAACCCCACGGTTGTGACGAACGGCGGCAGCACCCTGATGATGTCGCGCGCCTGCTGGAACGTCACAGCCCTCGGGCTTTTGGCATAGAACACGAACCCGATGGCATCGGCCCCCGCCTCGACCGCCGCCAACGCATCTTCTATGCGGGTAATCCCGCAAATCTTGCTGCGAACGGCTGACATGTCGATAAAACCTCAGGGTAAATCCGGGGAAGTCCCGGATGGTAACAAATGCATTCGAGGGCGTCAGCCGTCAAGTTCCGTGAAACCGGTCAGGAAGTGTGGGCCGATGTAACGCTCGGGCAATTGAAACTCATCGCGGTACTCGACCTGCACCAGATACAGGCCGAACGGATGCGCCGTGACCCCGCCGGAACGGCGAATGCGGCTTTCCAGCACTTCCTTCATCCACTCCACCGGACGCTCGCCGGCGCCGATGGTCATCAGCACGCCAGCAATGTTGCGCACCATATGATGCAGAAATGCACTGGCGCGGATGTCCAGCACAATCATCTTGCCGTGACGCGTGACCCGCAGGTGATGCAGTTCCTTGATCGGCGATTTGGCTTGGCACTGACCTGCACGGAACGCACTGAAATCGTGGGTACCCAACAGATACTGCGCCGCCTCGGCCATGCGCTCGACGTCTAGCGGGCGGTGGTTCCAGGTGATCTCGTCGTTCAAATGTGCCGGACGGATCTGATCGTTGTAGATCACATAACGATAACGTCGGGCGATAGCCTTGAATCGCGCATGAAAATGCGCCGGCATGACCTTGGCCCAACTGACGCTGACATCGTGGGGCAAATTGATATTGGCGCCCATCACCCAGGCTTTCATCGAACGCTCGACCTGCGTATCGAAATGCACCACCTGACCACACGCATGTACGCCAGCGTCCGTACGCCCGGCGCAGAGCAGCGACACCGGTGAGTCGGCGACTTTGGACAAGGCGTTCTCAAGGGTTTCCTGAACCGTGAGCACGCCGCTGGCCTGGCGCTGCCAGCCGCGATAACGCGAACCTTTGTATTCAACGCCCAGTGCGACGCGGAAAAAGCCGTCGGCCGCCATTTCGGCGGCCGGATTCTCTATATTTGCCAAGGGGTGCAGCCTGCTGATGTGCGCAAAGGCGGGCATTATAAGGCGGCTGGACCGGGACGCCAGAGGCGCGTGTCTTTTGTGCCGCTGCACTACACGTGCGAGCCTCGCTATATAGACAACCACATAACGCGCGAAACGATAGAGTCCCCAGCTCATCACGCGAACAAAAACGGCAGCCTCACCGGGCTGCCGTTTTGTTTACTGCGCAGCGACCACTCAAGCCAGACGCGAAAGCATTTCCCTGGCTTCGCTCTTCTGCCCGGCATCACCCTCGGTCACCACCTCATTGAGGATGTCCCGTGCGCCGTCATTGTCACCCATGTCGATGTAGGCCTGAGCCAGATCGAGCTTGGTAGCGACCTCATCCGTACCGGAGAGGAAGTCGAAGTCCGGCTCGTCGCCTGCAGAGGCCATCGCGTCCTCTGCGGTAAAGCTCGGTTCGCCAATGCTCTGGGACAGACGATCCAGCTCGGCGTTGACGTCATCCAGCTCAGCCTCGAAGGCGTCCGGAAGTTCGTCAAGGCCTGCCACGGTCGGAGTCGGTGCCGGAGCCGCGTCCATTTCATCAGCCAGCGACAGGTCGAAGTCGGCAGGCAATTCCAGGTCATCCTGCGGCACTTCAGGTACAACCGGCAGATCCTTCAGGCCTTCGTCCAGGCTCAGATCCAGCAGGAAGTCGTCTTCAGCGAGGATCGCCGGCGACGGATCCGCCCCCAGGTCCATGTCCAGATCGAAGTCCGCGAGGTCGTCGAGGTTCTCCTTGATTTCGGTTTGCTGCTGCAACACCGATTCAAAGCTCAAGTCGTCATCCAGCGGGAACTCTTCCAGCTCGGTCGACGTGTCTTCTTCTGGCGTAACCACCGCCGGGGAGGTTCCCTCCAGATCGTCCAGGCTCAAATCGAAAGCGCTGTCGAAGTCGTCATCGGCAGCCGCCGGGGCTTGCGGCTCGTCCAGCAGCAGGTCCTTGACGTATTGCGCATCCAGTTCCGCAGCGATAGCCGCGGCAGCCAGGCCACCTGCGGCAACCAGGGCCATGGCCGGGAAACGAGCCTTGAGCTTTTCGACCTGAGCGAAGTTGTCGCCGTTGGCGACCAGTTGACGCTCCTGACCCACGAACGCATCGCGGTCGCCTTGCTGGCCATACACTTCCATCAGCTTCAGACGCAGATCACTGCGTTGTGGCTCTTGCTTGATGCCGTCTTCCAGCAACGCAGCAGCCTGGTTCAGACGACCGGCCGTGATGTGCGACTGCGCTTTGCTCAGCACATCGTCATCACGCTCGGCGGCAGGCGACACCAGGGGTGCTGCGATCGGTGTCGTCATCACAACGGGCGCAACCACTGGAGCAGGCTCTGCTTTAGGAACAGGAGCAGGAGCAGGAGCAGGAGCAGGCGTCGGCGCCGTGGCGAGTTTTACGCTGGGCGGTGGAACTTCCAGGCCTTCAAAGCTGCTTTCCGGCAGGTCGTTGCCATAGGACAGGTCCTGTTCTTCGGACAATGCACGGGCCATGCGCAGATGCTTCTCGGCTTCTTGCTGAGCTTTGCGACGACGCGCCAGCAACAACAGCAAGAGCGCAAGCACCACCGCACCACCGCCGATCAGACCCAGCAGGATCGGATTGGTCAGCAGTTCGTTGAATTTCTGATCGTCCGAGACGGCCGGTGCAGGCTCGATTGGCGTTTCAGCAGGTGCTGGTGCAGGAGCGGCAGCGGCTTCTGGCGCCGGGGCGACTTCAGCAGGTGCCGTCGCAGGGTTGGCGGCCAGCTCGGCAGACATGGCCGGAGCGGTCGCCGCAGGTGCACCCGCGGCGCCAACGGCCTGCATCTTGGCCAGTTGATTGTTCTTCAGCTCGATCAGTTTTTGCAGCTTGTCCAGCTGACTTTGCAGATCGGTCATGCGGCTTTTCAGTTCGGCATTGTCACGACGGGTCGTGTCGAGGCTTTCCTGAGTAATCGCCAGTTTGTTGCTCAGATTCTTGGCATCGCCCGCAGCACCTTTGGCACCCGCCTTGCCGGATTCGGCCGAGACCAGGCTCAACTTGTCCTTGGTGGAGTGTGCGTTGCCGGTGTCAGCGCTACCACGCTTGGTGGCATCGAGTTGCTGCTGCCCCGCTCCGGGCTTGGCCACATAGCGACGCCCCTGGCGCCACGCCTTGTTCTGCGCGGCCACTTCGGCAATCGCCTTTGGCTGCGGCAGGCTGGTAGCTTGAGCCTGCTCGGGCATGCGCAGCACTTGACCGGTTTTCAATCGGTTGATGTTGCCATCGATAAAGGCATCCGGATTCAGCGCCTGGATGGCCAGCATGGTTTGCTGGACCGAGCCGCCATTGCGCGCCTTCGCAGCGATCTCCCACAGAGTATCGTGCGCAGTGGTGGTGTGCTGAGCCGCCGCAGTGGCTCCGGTCACTGGCGCGGTGACTGATGGAGTCGGCGCTGGCTGCGCAGCCGCTTCGGCGGTCTGCGGCGAGAATTTGGACGGATCGAGCAACACGCTGTAATCGCGCAGCAGGCGACCGTTCGGCCACATCACCTGAACCAGGAATTTCACCATGGGTTCGGACAGTGGTTTGCTGGAGGTCACACGCAGGATGCTTTTGCCGCTGGCGTTGAGCACCGGCGTGAAGGTCAAGTCATTGAGAAATGCCTGACGGTCGACACCGGCCTTGGCGAAATCTTCAGGCGAGGCCAGGCTCGGCACCACTTCGGCCGCCGTCAGGTCCTTGATGTCGAGCAACTCGATTTCCGCCACCAAGGGTTGGTTCAGCGTCGACTTCAGGGTCAATTCCCCGAGCCCGAGGGCATGCGCCATACCAGAGGACAGCGCCGAGGCGGCCGCAATTGCTAACACCAGTTTGCGAACTTGAACCATAGCCTCATCCTTTGTTTGAACATTCCTCGGCCAGCGAGAAGGTCTTGATAGTCGCTGCCGTAAGGCGTTGCGCGCAGCGCTGAAGTGTCACCGCGCGCGATCATTTCTTGTCTGCCCCGGAAAGCCCCGCACGGAGGCTTTCTTTCAGCACTGCGGCCAAGCATAGCGCTCGGCTAGAATCATTCTGCGAATTGTTGCCAAGTATCTTTTACAGCTGGTCTTTTATCAACAATTCAGCCACCTGCACAGCATTGAGCGCAGCGCCTTTGCGTACGTTATCTGACGTCAGCCACAAATTAAGTTCCGACAGGTCGTCGACTCCACTGCGAACCCGACCGACATAAACCACGTCCTGCCCCACCGCATCGCCCACGGCAGTCGGATAATCGCCCGCCTCTACCAACTCGATTCCCGGTGCATCTTCAAGGGCTGCGTTGACTTTCGTCAGGTCGACAGCGCTCGCGGAATGCAAGGTCACGCTAAAGCTATCGCCAAAAAACACCGGGGCTTGAATGCAAGTGGCGGAAATCTTTAATAAAGGCAGCGCCATGACCTGACGCAACTCGCGCACCAGGCGTTTTTCCAGCAGCGTATGGCCCTGCTCATCAGGCTTGCCGACCTGGGCCAACACGTTGAAGGCCATCTGCCGATCAAAGAATGTCGGCTCCAGCGGACGCACGTTGAGCAACTCGGCGGTTTGCCGGGCCAGCTCTGTTACCGCTTCGCGGCCTTGAGCGGAGACCGCCAGGCTGGCGGTCACATTGACCCGCTGCAGGTCGATCACGTCGAGCAATGGCGCCAGCACCACGGCCAGTGTGGTGGCCGAAGGGCTTGGGCTGCTGACCTGGAATGGCTTTTTCAGGGTGGCCAATACCTCGGCATTGGCTTCCGGCACCACTTGCGGCGCTTGATCGGCCGGCAACGCACCGGACAGGTCGATCAACGAGCAACCGGCAGCGCTAGCGCGAGAGGCGAAGCTGAGCGTCACCGCCGGCCCGGCCGCGAAGAACACCAATTGGACTTTGCTGAAATCGAATTCGTCGACTTCCCGCACCCGCACGTTCTTGCCGCGAAAAGGCACCGAGTGCCCGGCGGATTCGCTGCTGGCCAGCAAGTGCAGGTTGCCGACCGGAAAATCGCGCTCTTCAAGAATCTGCACCAGCGTTTCGCCGACAGTACCGGTGGCGCCGATCACAGCGATATCAAAGGACTGGGTCATGGTTCTACCTCTGGCGAAACGGGGGGAGCGGCACTTTACCGGGTGGGTGACGTACAGGCAATTCGGCTGGGATCTGCGGTGCCTGTTCCGGCCTCATCGCGAGCAAGCTCGGCTCCTACAGGTTTGGTATCGCACTTGTAGGAGCCGAGCTTGCTCGCGATGGCGGCTTAACAGTCACCCAATAACCAAAAAACCCGCGCCTCTTTCAAGGCGCGGGTTGTTTCATTGCTTCAACCGATCAACGCTCGAGCAGAATCCGCAGCATGCGACGCAGCGGTTCGGCCGCGCCCCACAGCAGTTGGTCGCCGACGGTGAAGGCACCGACGAATTGCGAACCCATGTTCAGCTTGCGCAGACGGCCAACCGGCACGTTCAGGGTGCCAGTGACCTTGGTAGGGCTCAGCTCCTGCATGCTGATGTCGCGGTTGTTCGGCACCAGTTTCACCCAAGGGTTGTGCTGGCTGATCAGCCCTTCGATGTCGGCGATCGGCACGTCTTTGTTCAGTTTGATGGTCAGCGCCTGGCTGTGGCAGCGCATGGCGCCGATGCGCACGCAGATGCCATCGACCGGAATCGGGCTCTTGAAACGACCAAGGATCTTGTTGGTCTCGGCCTGCGCCTTCCACTCTTCACGGCTCTGGCCGTTCGGCAGTTCCTTGTCGATCCACGGGATCAGGCTGCCGGCCAGCGGTACGCCGAAGTTCTCGGTCGGGTACGCGTCACTGCGCATGGCTTCGGCGACACGACGATCGATGTCGAGGATCGCGCTGGCAGGGTCGGCCAGTTGATCGGCGACAGCGGCGTGGGTCGCGCCCATTTGCTTGATCAGTTCACGCATGTTCTGCGCGCCGGCACCAGAGGCTGCCTGATAGGTCATGGCGCTCATCCACTCCACCAGACCGGCTTCAAACAGGCCACCCAGGCCCATCAGCATCAGACTGACGGTGCAGTTGCCGCCGATGTAATTCTTGGTGCCCGCATCCAGCTGCTGGTCAATGACCTTGCGGTTGACCGGGTCCAGCACGATGACCGCATCATCCTGCATACGCAGGCTGGAAGCGGCATCGATCCAGTAACCCTGCCAGCCGGCTTCGCGCAGCTTGGGGAACACTTCGCTGGTGTAGTCGCCACCCTGGCAAGTCAGAATCACGTCGAGGGTTTTCAGCTCTTCAATGCTGTAAGCGTCCTTGAGCGGAGCAATATCCTTACCCACGGACGGGCCTTGGCCACCAACATTGGAAGTGGTGAAAAACACCGGCTCGATAAGATCGAAATCCTGCTCTTCCAGCATCCGCTGCATGAGCACGGAACCGACCATACCGCGCCAACCGATCAGACCTACACGTTTCATCGCAACTACACCTTCTTGAAATGTGGGCCGCTGCTTTGTCTTGAATTTGGCAGCGGGCCCGAGAGATTACAGATTCCGCAGCGCGGCGACTACTGCGTCACCCATTTCCTGCGTACCGACTTTAGTGCAACCCGCCGACCAGATGTCACCCGTGCGCAGCCCTTGATCCAGCACCAGGCTCACGGCTTTCTCGATGGCATCGGCCGCCGACTGCTGGTTGAAGCTGTAACGCAGCATCATCGACACCGACAAAATGGTCGCCAACGGGTTGGCGATGCCCTTGCCAGCGATGTCCGGCGCCGAACCGTGGCACGGCTCGTACATGCCCTTGTTGTTGGTATCCAGGGACGCCGACGGCAGCATGCCAATGGAACCGGTGAGCATTGAGGCCTGGTCGGACAGGATGTCGCCGAACATGTTGTCGGTGACGATCACGTCGAACTGCTTCGGTGCGCGCACCAGTTGCATGGCGGCGTTGTCGACGTACATGTGGCTCAGCTCGACTTGCGGGTAATCCTTAGCCACTTCCTCGACGATTTCACGCCACAGCTGGCTGGACGCCAATACGTTGGCCTTGTCCACCGAGCACAGCTTCTTGCCACGGACCATGGCCATGTCGAAACCGACACGGGCGATACGGCGGATTTCGCTTTCGCTGTACGGCAGGGTGTCGTAGGACTGACGCTCGCCGTTTTCCAGGGTGCGGGTGCCGCGTGGTGCGCCAAAGTAGATACCGCCGGTCAGTTCACGGACGATCAGGATGTCCAGGCCCGCCACGATTTCCGGCTTCAGGCTCGAAGCTTCGGCCAGTTGCGGGTACAGGATCGCCGGACGCAGGTTGCCGAACAGGCCCAGTTGCGCACGGATTTTCAGCAGGCCGCGCTCAGGGCGGATGTCACGCTCGATGGTGTCCCATTTCGGGCCGCCCACGGCGCCCAGCAGTACCGCGTCGGCCGCGCGGGCGCGCTCCAGGGTTTCGTCGGCCAGAGGCACGCCGTGCTTGTCGATGGCCGCGCCGCCGATCACGTCGTGGCTCAGTTCAAAGCCCAGGGCGAACTTGTCACTGGCCAATTCCAGCACCTTGACCGCTTCGGCCATGATTTCCGGGCCAATACCGTCACCTGGGAGAATCAGAATCTGCTTGCTCATGCTTTCCTCATGTCTTCAGTCGGTGCGCCATCAACTGGCGCGCCCGGAAAAATGCTTATCGCTCAGCCCACAGCACCAACACATCGGTACTGAACGAGCCATCGGCTTCTATCTCAAAGTATTCACGTACTTCGTTGCCCATCGACTGCTGCAATTCGCGGATCGCCGCGCGCATCACTTCAGGTGTACGCATGCGCTCAACCCAGGAGGTGTACTCCAGGCGCAGCCGCTGACGCGTGGTGCTGCGCGTGTGCAACCCCGCCTCGCTGACCTGTCGCAACCACTCACCGGCCGAATAATCGCGCACATGGCTGGTGTCACGCAGCACTTCGACGCTCTGCAGGTAAGTGTCGAACAACGGGCTACCCGGTGACAACACGTCAATGAACGCCGCCACGCCACCCGGTTTCAGCACCCGACGAACTTCGCGCAGGGCTACACCGAGATCGCTCCAGTGGTGCGCCGAATAACGGCTGAACACGAAATCGAACTCGCCATCGGCAAACGGCAGACGCTCGGCGGCGCCGTTGACCGTGGAAATGTTGCTGATGCCGCGATCAACAGCAGCGGCAGCGACCACGTCGAGCATCTGCTGCGACAGGTCGTAGGCGACCACTTCCTTGACCAGCGACGCCACGTGAAAACTCACATGACCGGCGCCGCAACCCAGGTCCAGCACCCGGGCATTGCCCTGCCCTGCCAGTTCGGCCTGTAGCAACGCGAACTCAGTGCCTTGAGCGTGTACGGCGCTGCTCAGGTAGGCCGAAGCCTGTTCACCGAATTGCTTTTGTACAACCTGACTGTGTTGGGCGGTGCTGGTCATGGAGGACTTCCTTTTTGGGGTGAGTCTTGGGGTGTTTATTCGGGCCTCATCGCGAGCAAGCTCGGCTCCTACAGGGATTGTGGCGCTCACATAACCTGTAGGAGTCGGGCTTGCCCGCGATGAGGCCAGCCCTGACTACATCAATTCCAATCTTGCTTACGCGTCGCGAAACAACCAAGGCTGGCTCGCACGATGCTTGGCCTCAAACGTCGCAATTGCTTCGTGGTCTTGCAAGGTCAGGCCGATGTCATCCAGGCCATTGACCAGGCAATGCTTGCGAAACTCGTCCAGTTCGAAGCTGTAGACCTTGCCGTCCGGCCGGGTCACCGTCTGGGCTTGCAGATCGACCGTCAACTGATAGCCAGGATTGGCTTCGACCTGCTGGAACAGCTCATCCACTTCAGCGTCGCTCAGGATGATCGGCAGCAAGCCGTTCTTGAAGCTGTTGTTGTAGAAAATGTCGGCGTAGCTCGGCGCTATGATGCTGCGGAAACCGTACTCTTCCAGTGCCCACGGCGCGTGTTCACGGCTGGAGCCGCAACCGAAGTTCTCACGGGCCAGCAACACGCTGGCGCCTTGATAACGCTCGGCGTTGAGCACGAAATCCTTGTTCAACGGGCGCTTGGAGTTGTCCTGGTAGGCATACCCCACGTCCAGGTAGCGCCACTCATCAAAAAGGTTCGGGCCAAAACCGGTGCGCTTGATCGACTTCAGAAACTGCTTCGGAATGATCTGGTCGGTATCGACGTTCGCTCGATCCAATGGCGCGACCAAACCGGTGTGTTGGGTAAAAGCTCTCATGTGCGGTTCCTCAGATCAGTTCGCGAACGTCGATGAAACGGCCGTTGACGGCAGCCGCCGCGGCCATGGCCGGGCTGACCAGGTGCGTACGGCCACCGGCGCCCTGACGCCCTTCGAAGTTGCGGTTGGAAGTCGATGCGCAATGCTCGCCGGACTCCAAACGGTCCGGGTTCATCGCCAGGCACATCGAGCAACCCGGCTCGCGCCATTCGAAACCGGCCTCGAGGAAAATCTTGTCCAGGCCTTCCGCCTCTGCTTGTGCCTTCACCAGGCCCGAGCCCGGCACAACGATGGCCTGCTTGATCGTCGAAGCGACTTTGCGGCCCTTCGCGATCACCGCAGCAGCACGCAAGTCTTCGATCCGCGAGTTGGTGCAAGAGCCGATAAATACGCGATCCAACTGAATGTCGGTGATCGCCTGATTGGCGCTCAACCCCATGTACTTCAACGCGCGCTCGATGGAACCGCGTTTGACCAGGTCCATTTCCTTCGCTGGGTCCGGCACGTTCTGATCAACCGCCAGGACCATCTCGGGCGAGGTGCCCCAGCTGACTTGTGGCTTGATCTGGGTCGCGTCGAGCTTGACCACGGTGTCGAATACGGCGTCAGCGTCGGAGACCAAATCTTTCCAGGCTTCGACGGCCATGTCCCATTCCGCGCCTTTCGGGGCGAATGGACGGCCCTTGACGTATTCCACGGTTTTTTCGTCCGCAGCCACCAGCCCCACACGAGCGCCGGCTTCAATGGACATGTTGCAGATGGTCATGCGGCCTTCGACGGACAGGTCGCGAATCGCGCTGCCAGCGAACTCGATAGCGTGGCCGTTGCCGCCGGCGGTGCCGATCTGGCCGATCACGGCGAGAACGATGTCCTTGGCGGTCACGCCGAACGGCAATGTGCCCTCGACCGAGACCAGCATGTTCTTCATTTTCTTGGCGACCAGGCACTGCGTCGCAAACACGTGTTCAACCTCGGAAGTACCGATACCGTGCGCCAAAGCGCCAAACGCACCGTGAGTCGAGGTGTGCGAGTCGCCGCAGACTACGGTCATGCCCGGCAAGGTTGCGCCCTGCTCCGGACCGATCACATGAACGATGCCCTGACGCACGTCATTCATCTTGAATTCGGTGATGCCGTATTCATCGCAGTAGTCATCGAGGGTCTGAACCTGCAAACGCGAGACCTGATCGGTAATCGCTTCGATGCCGCCCTTGCGATCCGGGGTGGTCGGCACGTTGTGGTCCGGGGTGGCGATGATCGAGTCGACTCGCCAAGGCTTGCGCCCGGCCAGGCGCAGGCCTTCGAAAGCTTGGGGCGAAGTCACTTCATGGATGATGTGGCGGTCGATGTAGATCAGCGACGACCCATCGTCGCGCCGTTTCACTTCATGGGAATCCCAGAGCTTGTCGTAAAGCGTTTTGCCGGCCATCAGACGGTTCCTCATCAGCTTTTTACTATTTTCTATGCCTTGGGTTTTGCACAGTTCAATAACCCCTTGGCTTGTGAGGTCGATCCTAGGGGGTTACATTAAATAACTCAAATTCATATTTTTTATGCTTTGGATAACCAACTGGAATACGACGATGGATCTGGCCAACCTCAATGCTTTTATCGCAATTGCCGAGACCGGGAGCTTCTCCGGCGCCGGCGAACGGCTGCACCTGACTCAGCCCGCCATCAGCAAACGCATCGCCGGCCTGGAGCAGCAATTGAAGGTGCGCCTGTTTGACCGTCTGGGCCGCGAAGTCGGCCTGACCGAGGCCGGCCGTGCCCTGCTGCCACGGGCCTACCAGATTCTCAATGTGCTGGACGACACCCGCCGCGCCCTGACCAACCTGACGGGCGAAGTGTCCGGCCGCCTGACCCTGGCCACCAGTCACCACATCGGCTTGCACCGGTTGCCGCCCTTATTAAGGGAGTTCACCCGGCGCTACCCCCAAGTCGCGCTGGATATTCAGTTCCTCGATTCGGAAGTGGCCTACGAAGAAATTCTCCATGGCCGTGCGGAACTGGCAGTAATCACCCTGGCGCCGGAACCGCACACACTGGTCAAGGCGACGCCGGTGTGGGACGACCCGCTGGATTTCGTGGTCGCCCCGGAGCATTCGCTGATCAGCAACGGCGCGGTCAACCTGGCCGACATTGCCCTGCACCCGGCAGTCTTCCCCGGTGGTAATACCTTTACTCATCACATCGTTCAACGGCTGTTCGAGGCGCAAGGCCTGACACCGAATATCGCCATGAGCACCAATTACCTGGAAACGATCAAGATGATGGTCTCGATCGGCCTGGCCTGGAGCGTATTGCCGCGCACAATGCTGGACGATCAGGTTGCGCGAATACCTTTACCGGGCATACAACTGACTCGCCAGCTAGGCTATATCTTGCACACTGAACGGACTCTATCGAATGCTGCAAGGGCTTTTATGGCTTTGCTGGACGCACAAATCGATTTGCCAGGGACTCAAGGCTAACCTGTGCTACTCCTGTAGAGTCACGAATACCTGCGCTTAACGCCCATTTCCGCCCAAGGCCAGCTGCCAATGCCGAAGTCTGTTGACCGTATTCCGCCGATGCCCCGCATCCAGGCGCTAGACCCCAAACGGTCCGAGTTGAGCTGGGAAAGCGCGCCACAATTGCTCGCCGCCCTCAACGGTGCGCGTCTGGGGGCCTGGTATTGGGACATCGAACGTGGGCAGATCAGTTGGTCGCGCGGGACTCAGGCGCTGTTTGGCTTCGACCCGCACATGCCGTTGCCAGAGGATCTGGAATACCTCGACTTGCTGCCGCCGGAGGACCGGGCGAAAACCGTGCGCGCCTTCCACGCGGTGATTGCCGGAGCCCCGCTGGAGCAGGCGATGCATCACCGCATCCGCTGGCCCGACGGCAGCCTGCACTGGCTGGAGATCAACGGCAGCCTGCTGCCGGATAAAAACGGCCGGCCGCGCATGATTGGTGTCATCCGCGAAATCACCCACCAGCGCCAGCGCGAACAAGCCCTGAGCAGCTCGGAAAAACGCTTCGCAACGCTGTTTCACCTGTGTCCGAACATGGTGTTGCTGACCCGCCAGGAAGACGGCTTGATCACCGAAGCCAACCAGCATTTCGAAAGCCTGTTCGGCTGGCCGGTGCAAAACGCGATAGGCCGTACCACGCTGGATCTGGGCCTCTGGGTTCACCCGGAGCAACGCGCCAAATTGGTCGCAGCCACCAAGGCCAAGGGCGACCTGGTCAGAATGGAGGTGCAATTTCGCGCCAGCAACGGGCAAATCCACGACGGCATCCTCAGTGCGCAAAATGTCGAACTCGAAGGCCAGCCCTATCTGCTGAGCACCTTCCTGGACACCACCGAACGCAGAGTTGCCGAACAAGCCCTCAAGGACAGCCAGGAGCGTCTCGACCTCGCCCTGGACTCGGCGCAACTCGGCACCTGGGACTGGCACATTCCCAGCGGCATGCTCTACGGTTCGGCGCGGGCCGCTCAATTGCACGGCCTGGAAGCCAAACCTTTCCACGAGTCGTTCGAGGAGTTTTTCGAAGGTGTGCCCGGCGAAGAGCGCGACACCATGCGCGACGCCTACCGCAGCCTGCGCGAAGGCCCGGCCGGCAATTATCAACTGACTTACCGCGTTCAACTACCGGACGGCAGTTCGCGCTACCTGGAAAGCCGCGCCCGCCTCTACCGCGATGAAAACGGCGTCCCGCTGCGCATGGCCGGCACCCTGCTGGACATCACCGATCAGGTGGAGCGCGAACAGCGGTTGGTGGCCTCGGAAGAAAAATTCGCCACGCTGTTTCAGGTCAGCCCGGATCCGATTTGCGTGACCCGCCAGGACACCGGCCAGTTCATCGAGATCAACTCCAGCTTCACCCAGACCTTTGGCTGGAGTGCCGACGAAGTGATTGGCCGCAGCGCCGACGAAATTGGCCTGTGGGACGCCTCGGCGAAAAGCCTGCAGCGGATCGAACAGGTCATCCGCGAACAAGGACTGAACAATGTCGCCATCGTCGCCCAGCACAAGGACGGGCAATCCCTGACCTGCGTGATTTCCAGCCGCCAGATCAACGTTGGCGAAGAACCCTGCATCGTCACTACCTTGCGTGATATCACCCAGCAACAACGCTCTGAAGCGGCGCTGAAGGCCAGTGAAGAGAAGTTTGCCAAGGCGTTTCATTCAAGCCCCGACGCCATCACCATTACCGAACGCGACACCGGGCGCTACCTGGAGGTCAACGACGGTTTCTGCCGCCTGACCGGCTATCGCGCGCAAGAGGTCATCGGCCGTACGGTGTATGAGGTGGGCATCTGGGCCGAAGAGAAACAACGTGCGGCGCTGCTCGCCGAGCTACAGATCAAGGGCCGCGTGCATCACCAGGAAATGCTCGGACGCAACAAGCGTGGAGAGTTGCTCACCGTCGAAGTTTCGGTCGAACCCATCACCCTCAACGAAACCGCCTGCCTGCTGCTGACCGCCCGCGACGTCAGCCTGCTGAAAAACGCCGAAGCGCAGATCCGTCACCTGGCCTACCACGACCCCTTGACCAACCTGCCCAACCGCGCCCTGCTGATGGACCGCCTGAGCCAGCAGATCGCCCTGCTCAAGCGCCACAACCTGCGCGGTGCGCTGCTGTTTCTCGACCTCGATCACTTCAAGCACATCAACGACTCTCTCGGTCACCCGGTCGGCGATACGGTGCTGAAAATCATCACCGCGCGACTCGAAGCCAGCGTGCGCATGGAAGACACCGTGGCGCGGCTCGGCGGTGATGAATTCGTGGTATTGCTCAGCGGCCTGGAAGGTTCGCGCAACGAAGTCAGCACCCAGGTACGGGAATTGGCCGACACCTTGCGAGAATTGTTGTCGGAACCGATGTTCCTTGATGGCCAGCGCCTGCAGGTGACGCCGAGCATCGGCATCGCACTGATCCCCGACCACGGCTCGACCCCGACCGATTTGCTTAAACGCGCCGACATTGCGCTGTACCGCGCCAAGGATTCGGGTCGCAACACCACGCAGATGTATCACAACACCATGCAGAAGGCCGCCAGCGAACGCCTGCGCATGGAAACCGACCTGCGTCTGGCCCTTTCCCGGGGCGAATTCCATGTGCATTACCAACCCCAGATCGACGCCCGGGGCAATCGCATTGTCGGCGCCGAGGCACTGGTGCGCTGGGACCACCCGGAACTCGGCGCACAGGCACCTGCCGAGTTCATCAAGGTGCTGGAAGACAGCGGCCTGATTCTTGAAGTCGGCACCTGGATTGTCGACGAAGTGTGCAGAGACTTTAAAAAACTGGTCGACAAAGGCCTGGTCAACCCGCTCAGCTTCAGCCTGTGCGTGAACATCAGCCCAAGACAATTCCGCCAAAACGACTTCGTCGAACGCATCGAACACAGCCTTACCAGCCACGGCCTGCCCTGCTCGCTGCTGAAACTGGAAATCACTGAAGGCATCGTCATCCAGAACCTGGAAGACACCATCAGTAAAATGCGTCGCCTGAAAAAGCTCGGCGTGAGTTTCGCGATGGACGACTTCGGCACCGGCTACTCCTCACTGACCTATCTCAAGCGCTTGCCTGTCGACACCCTGAAAATCGATCAGTCGTTCATCCGCGATGCCACGACCGACCCCAACGACGCCGAAATCATCCGCGCCATCGTCGCCATGGCGCGTAGCCTGGAGTTGAAGGTGATTGCCGAAGGGGTGGAGACGGCGGAGCAATTGGAGTTTTTACAGGGACTGGGCTGCCATTTTTACCAAGGGTATTTGCACAGTCGGCCGTTGCCGGCAGAGGCGTTGCAGAAGCTCCTGAAATGACGGGACACAAACACAAAAAAGGGCGCCGATGGCGCCCTTTTCATTACTCTGCCTTAGTGCTGCAGAGCCGGTTTTTGCGTCCCGTTGATCGGGATGCGCTTGGCTTTCGCCTCTTCTGGAACGATGCGCAACAGATCGATGCTCAACAGACCGTTACGCAGGTCAGCGGCTTTGATCTCGATGTGATCCGCCAGGCGGAACGACAGTTTGAACGCACGCTGGGCGATGCCTTGGTGCAGGAAGGTCACGCCTTCGCTCGCGTCACGTTTGCCACCACTGATGGTCAGCACACCTTTCTCGACTTGCAGGTCCAGGTCTTCTTCCTGGAAACCGGCGGCGGCGACGACGATGCGGTATTGGTCATCACCGTGTTTTTCCACGTTGTAAGGTGGGTAGGTGCTGCCTGGCTCATTACGCAGGGCGGTTTCAAACAGGTCGTTGAAACGGTCGAAACCCACCGAGGAACGGAACAATGGGGCCAGGGAAAATGCAGTAGTCATGGTTCAAATCTCCTGAAAACAACAGCAAGGTTTTTTGTCTCCGCGACCCGAATTCGGCATCGCGTAACCCTTAGATAGGGACCGCTGATTGCATTTCAAGAGATTATTTCGAGATTTTTTTCAGGCCGCTTCCGGGAGTCTCAGGCCCAACAAACGACTGACCTGATCCAGCTCGGTCTCGCGACGCAGGACAGTAAACAGCTCGACGGCTTCCGGATAATTGCGCGTCAACATGGCCAGCCACTGCTTCAAGCGACCGGGGGATTGGCGGGGAGTCATCTGCGCCTTAGCTTGCAGCCAGAAGTCTTGGATCAGTGGTAACAGCTCGGCCCAGGTCATCTCGACGACGGCTTCACCGGCGCGTGCCGCCGCGATTTGCCGGGCCAGGTCCGGACGCGAGACCAGGCCGCGACCGAGCATGATGTCTTCCACGCCGCTGATTTCGCGGCAACGACGCCAGTCTTCGACACTCCAGATGTCGCCATTGGCAAACACCGGCACCTTGACCACCTCTTGCACTCGCGGGATCCACTCCCAGTGCGCCGGTGGTTTGTAGCCATCGGTTTTGGTCCTGGCATGCACCACGATATGCGCCGCGCCGCCTTCGGCCAGGGCTGTGGCACACACCAGCGAGCCGTCCGGGCTATCGAAACCAAGGCGCATCTTGGCGGTCACCGGGATGTGCGCAGGCACCGCACGACGCACGTGTTCGACGATTTCGTTGAGCAGTTCAGGCTCTTTGAGCAGCACCGCGCCGCCGCGAGACTTGTTGACGGTCTTGGCCGGGCAACCGAAGTTCAGGTCGATGACTTCAGAACCCAGCTCACACGCCAGCGCGGCGTTTTCGGCCAGGCACACCGGATCGGAACCCAGCAGTTGCACGCGCAGCGGCACGCCGGAGGCGGTGCGGGCACCGGTCAGCAGTTCAGGGCCGAACTTGTGGTAGTAGGCAGGCGTGAGCAGTTGATCGTTGATCCGGATGAACTCGGTCACGCACCAATCAATACCGCCCACACGGGTCAGCACGTCCCGCAGGATGTTGTCGACCAACCCCTCCATGGGCGCCAAAGCAATTTGCATGAAAAACACACTCGACGAAAAACGTGCGGCAGTTTACTGGTTTCGGCGCGCAGAAGGTATTTCGTCAGACCGGACGGTGACGATTGTGCAGACGCCATCGCGGGCAAGCCCGGCTCCCACAGGGTTAGCATCGTACACAAATCTGTGCCCAGCACCGCCCCCTGTGGGAGCCGGGCTTGCCCGCGATGAGGCCAGCGAAGACAGGTTAGATCGCGACTGCCAGCGCCGGGCCGTAGCCCTCGATGAACTCGGCCGGCATGCGCTTGGGCTTGCCGGTCGACAGCTCGATGCAGACGAAGGTGGTTTGAGCCCGCAGCAAGGTGGTGTTGTCGCTCGGGCGCTTCAACTGGAAGTGTCGGGTCATTTTAAGGCGCTGATCCCAATCGACGATCCAGGTCGCCAACTGCAATTCGTCATCCTCATAGGCCGCGGCCAGGTAATCGATCTCGTGCCGCACGACCGCCATTGCCCGGTCCAGCCGCCGGTACTCGACCAGATCAAGGCCTAGACGCTGCGAGTGGCGCCAGGCACAGCGCTCGAGCCACGTCACGTACACCGCATTATTGGCGTGACCCAGCCCATCGATGTCCTCGGCGCCTACTTGCAGATCAATGATAAATGGCGTTGCCCGATCCCAACTCATGCCCCACTCCCGGTCAGATAATGTCGACCGGGGCAGTGTAACGGATGCCTACGCCGATTGGCGCGATTGCAGGCTGCGACCGGCCAACAGTGATAGCACGCCATCAATGACCCGAGGATCCGCCAGCACCCGCTGATGGCCACCCTCTTGCAGGCGCAACAAGCGGCTGTCGAACCAGGCTTCGTGGATCAGCTGGGATTCCTTGACCGAAACGTAGCAGTCATCCTCGGCATGGACGATCAGACCGGGCATGTCGAGTTGATAGTGCGCCACATCCAGCGCCGCCGCGCGCATGCCCACGTCTTTCTCAACCTGACGAATGAATGCCGAGCGGGCTTTGGGGGGCAGTCGTACGTACTTGGCGAAACCGCGCAGCACCCCGAGAATTCGCGCCGGAGCAGCGATAGTCACCAGGGTCTCGGTACGCAGGCCCAACTGCACGGCGAGCATGGCACTGGCGCCCCCCATCGAATGACCAATGACCGCTTGCAGCGGGGGCAGTTCGGCAGCGGCTTCCAGCATGGCCCGGGCGAACAGAACGACGTTGGCTTCTTCACCGGGTGAGCGACCATGCGCCGGGCCGTCGAGGGCGACCACGGTGTAACCGGCCTCCACCAGCGCGGCGATGAGGCTGGCGAACTGAGTCGGCCGACCTTCCCAACCGTGCATCAACAACACCGCAGGGCCTTGCCCCCAGCGCAGCGCCGAAAGGCCGAAACGCAGCGTGATGCGTTCGGACTTCGCCAGCAACGGCAGCTCCCAATCACGCGGCGGCAGTTCTCGCGGCGTCATGAATGCCAGTCGCATTTTGCTCGCGACCAGTTTCGGGGCGAACCAGCCCAAGGTGCCATTAACGCCACGAACCCACTTCAACGTGCTCATCGCATTCTCCCCAGGCCGCAGCCTTCAGGTCACTGCACCGCAGATTTGGCGGCGCGCAGTAATCGATCGGACAACTCTCCCGGCCCCAGCGCCCGCGCCAGAGCCAAACCACCCACCATCAACGCCATGTCAGCCAGGGCCTTGTCGGTGTCTTCCGGGCTGGCCGCCAACTGCGCGACCATCATTTCCACATGCTCATTGAGTGCGACACGAAACGCGTCCGGCAGCCGCCCCAGTTCACCAACAGAAGCCGGAATCGGGCACGCCGACTCGGAGGAATCACGGTGTTTGCGTGACAGGTAAAAAGCCGCCACCAACGCGCGACGCTCTTCGCCAGTCAACTGGGCGTCCATGTCAGCAATCAGGTCACGACGGTGACCCAGCAATTGCTTGAAGGCCTCCAGCATCATGGCGTCCTTGCTTTCGAAGTGGGCGTAGAAGCCGCCGACGGTCAGGCCGGCTGCGCCCATGACTTCGCCCACGCTCGGCTCTGCCGGGCCGCGCTGGATCAGCGCTGCACTGGCAGCCTTGAGGATGCGTTCGCGGGTTTGTGCTTTTTTATCGTTCATCGTTGCCTCCGAATATTACGACTAGAATATTATTCTCATAATAATTTTACGCAAGTCGTGGATGTGACCGCTGGTCTGAAGAACAGTTTGAAAGAATTAGGGGGATTTGGCCAAACGCCAGACAAACAAAAGGGCCATTCAATAATTGAATGACCCTTATAAAATCCCGCATAGCGGGTAATCGTGGCGTCCCCTAGGGGACTCGAACCCCTGTTACCGCCGTGAAAGGGCGGTGTCCTAGGCCACTAGACGAAGGGGACGCAAAACCTTCTATACAACTGATCAGTGCTGAGAGCTGATCGATTCAAAGTCTGCGTGGCCAGACCTTGAACTGTAAAATTGGTGGAGCTAAACGGGATCGAACCGTTGACCTCTTGCATGCCATGCAAGCGCTCTCCCAGCTGAGCTATAGCCCCGATTTATCGCCTGGCGGCGGAGCAGCATCTTGCGACACTGCTTCTGTAAAACTGGCGTCCCCTAGGGGACTCGAACCCCTGTTACCGCCGTGAAAGGGCGGTGTCCTAGGCCACTAGACGAAGGGGACGCAAACCCTTCTATACAACAGATCAACGCTGAGTGTTGATCGCTTCAAGGCCGGTGTGGCCAGACCTTGAAGTGTAAATTGGTGGAGCTAGACGGGATCGAACCGTCGACCTCTTGCATGCCATGCAAGCGCTCTCCCAGCTGAGCTATAGCCCCTCATCGCTGAGGACGGGGCGAATCTTAATGGCGGATCGAAAAGCTGTCAAACTTATTTTTAAAATATTTCAAAGTTTTTTGCCGACATAACAATCACTTACCGCCGAACCCCGTAAATCCGAGGCCAGATCCGTCCCTGTAGCAGCTGCCGCAGGCTGCGTTCGAGTGCGCAGCACTCGCGATTCGGCCACCCTGCCCTTTCAGACAAAATGTGTAGCGGCCACAAAGGGCCGCTGCGCAGCCCAACGCAGCCTTCGGCAGCTGCTACACGGGAACGGAGTGGATCAGGCGATGTTGCCCAAGAGTTTTTCCCACTCCTTGTTTTCCTTCTTCGACACGCCGCCCAACAAGTCAATTGCCTGGCGCAGACGGAAACGGGTCAGGTCCGGACCGAGGATTTCCATCGCATCCAGCACCGACACCGAGCTGGCCTGGCCTGTGATCGCGGCAAACATCAGCGGCATGGCGTCACGCAGCTTCAATTCCAGCGATTCGACCACTGCCTGAATCGTCGCGGTGATGCTGTCCTTTTCCCACTGACGCAGGCTTTCCAGCTTCCACAGGATCAACTGCATCAACTGACGCACCTGATCGCCCGAAAGCTTCTTGGATTCGAACAATTTGGCATCCGGATTCACGCCGCCGGCAAAGAAGAAACCGGCGAGCGGAGCCACCTGGCTGAAGGTTTCAACGCGGCCCTGAACGTGCGGCGCGATCTTCATCATGTATTCCGGGTTCAGCGCCCAGGTCTGCAGGCGCGAGGCGAACTCTTCCACCGGCAGATCACGCAGCCATTGGCCGTTGAGCCAGGACAGCTTCTCGATGTCGAAAATCGGCCCGCCCAGCGAGACACGGCTCAAGTCGAAGTTGTCGACCATTTCCTGCAGCGAGAACTTCTCGCGCTCGTCCGGCATCGACCAACCCATGCGGCCCAGATAGTTGAGCATCGCTTCCGGCATGAAGCCCATGCGCTCGTAGAACGTCACCGAGGTCGGGTTTTTGCGCTTGGACAACTTGCTCTTGTCCGGGTTACGCAACAGCGGCATGTAGCACAGCTCCGGTTGTTCCCAGCCGAAGTACTCGTAAAGCAGGATCAGTTTCGGCGCCGAGGGCAGCCACTCTTCACCACGCAATACGTGGGTGATGCCCATCAGGTGGTCGTCGACCACGTTGGCCAGGAAGTACGTCGGCAGGCCGTCGGTCTTCATCAGCACTTGCATGTCCATGCGATCCCACGGGATCTCGACATCGCCACGCAGCATGTCCGGCACCACGCACACGCCTTCGCTCGGCACTTTCATGCGGATGACGTGCGGCTCGCCCGCCACCAGGCGACTGGCGACCTCTTCCTTGGACAGCAACAGCGCACGGCCGTCGTAACGCGGGGTTTCGCCGCGTGCCATTTGCTCGGCGCGCATCTGGTCCAGCTCTTCGGCGGTGCAGAAGCACGGGAAGGCATGACCCATTTCAACCAGTTGCTGGCAATACTTCTGGTAGATATCGCCGCGCTCGCTCTGACGGTAGGGACCGTGCGGGCCACCGACGTCCGGGCCTTCGCTCCAGTCGATGCCCAACCAGCGCAGGGCGTCGAAAATCTGCTGTTCGGACTCGCGGGTCGAACGCAACTGGTCGGTGTCTTCAATCCGCAGGATGAACTCACCGCCATGCTGCTTGGCAAAGCAGTAGTTGAACAAAGCGATGTAAGCGGTACCTACGTGGGGGTCCCCGGTAGGCGATGGCGCGATGCGCGTGCGGACGGTGGTCATGGCAAGTCTCGAAATGAAGATAAAACAAAGGGCGAATGGTAACAGGCGATACCCGCCCCGCTCCAGTGAACAGGGCATTTAAGCCAAGTTTGCGTCTACAGAGCGCGTATGGCGTGGTGAATGGCCGAATATCAACCGATGGCATTTACCGCTTGTCGGCTGTATGACAGATTCACCTGCTGATAACTTTCCTTACAATTTCTCGACTACAGTCTGCCCCATGCCTGCCCAACTCAAGCGTCGCCTGTTTATTTTCTTGTTGCTCGTCCTGCTGATTGCCGGGGCCTTCTTTGCCCAGTGGTTCTTCAAGGGGCGATTTTATGAAAGCACCGATAACGCCTATGTCCAGGGCGAGATTACCCGCGTCTCAAGCCAGTTGAGCGCGCGCATCGACCAAGTCTTGGTGCACGACAACCAGCATGTCGAAAAAGGCCAGTTGCTGGTCAAGCTTGAAGGCGCCGACTTCCACCTCGCCGTTGACCGCGCCAGCGCTGCCCTCGCCACTCGCGAGGCCGAACGCCTGCAAGCCCAAAGCAAGCTGACCCAACAATCGAGCCTGATCGCGGCCAGTGAAGCGCAAGTCGCGTCCAGCCAGGCGAGCCTCGGCCGGTCGCTCATCGATTTGACTCGCGCCCAAACCCTGCGCAAACCCGGTTTTATTTCCGAAGAACGGGTGACCACCCTGTCCGCCGATAACCACATCGCGCGCTCCCAGGTCGTCAAGGCTCAGGCGGACGCTCAGAGCCAACGCCAGCAAGTCAACGCCCTGACCGCTGAGATCAAACGTCTTGACGCGCAGATCGCCAACGCCAAGGCCGACCTGGCGCAAGCCGAACTGAACCTGACCCGCAGCGAAATCCACGCGCCCATCAGCGGCCTGATCGGCCAGCGCGCCGCCCGCGAAGGCCAGGTGGTGCAGGCCGGCGCGTATTTGCTGTCGATCGTCCCGGACCAGGACATCTGGATTCAAGCCAACTTCAAGGAAACCCAGATCGGCCACATGGTGCCTGGCCAGAGCGCCGAACTGATTTTCGACGCCTACAGCGACACGCCGATCAAGGCGCGAGTCGACAGCCTGTTCGCCGCTTCGGGCGCGCAGTTCAGCCTGTTGCCGCCGGACAATGCCACGGGCAACTTCACCAAAGTCGTCCAACGGATTCCGGTCAAACTGACCTTCGCCGCGGACAATCCGCTGCAAGGCAAGATCCGCCCGGGCATGTCTGTCACCGCTAAAGTGAACATCAAAGACGCCCCTGACGATGGCCGGTGATCAACTGATCCGCCCGGTCGGCGAACCGACCCGGCGGGACTGGATCGCGGTGATGAGCGTCATGCTCGGCGCCTTCATGGCCGTGCTCGACATCCAGATCACCAACTCTTCGCTCAAGGACATTCAGGGCGCCCTGTCGGCCACCCTGGAAGAAGGCTCGTGGATTTCCACCTCGTACCTGGTGGCGGAAATCATCATGATTCCGCTGACGGCGTGGCTGGTGCAGTTGCTGTCCGCACGACGGCTGGCGGTGTGGGTTTCACTGGGATTCCTCGTCGCCTCGCTGCTGTGTTCCATGGCGTGGAGCCTGGAAAGCATGATCGTCTTCCGCGCCTTGCAGGGCTTCACCGGGGGCGCGCTGATCCCGCTGGCCTTCACCCTCACGCTGATCAAACTCCCGGAACACCACCGCGCCAAAGGCATGGCCATGTTCGCCATGACCGCCACCTTCGCGCCCTCCATTGGCCCGACGCTAGGCGGTTGGCTGACCGAAAACTGGGGCTGGGAATACATTTTCTACATCAACATACCGCCGGGCCTGCTCATGATCGCCGGCCTGATGTATGGCCTGGAGAAGAAAGAAGCGCATTGGGAATTGCTCAAGAGCACCGACTACATGGGCATTCTGACCCTCGGCGTCGGGCTCGGTTGTTTGCAGGTGTTTCTGGAGGAAGGTCACCGCAAGGACTGGCTGGAATCGAACCTGATCGTGACCCTGGGCAGCATCGCACTGATCAGCCTGATCACCTTTGTGATCGTGCAGTTTTCCAAACCCAACCCGCTGATCAACCTCGGCATCCTGCGCAATCGCAACTTTGGCCTGTCGAGTATTTCCAGCCTGGGGATGGGGGTCGGGTTGTATGGCTCGATTTATCTGTTGCCGCTGTACCTGGCGCAGATCCAGAACTACAACGCCCTGCAGATCGGCGAAGTGATCATGTGGATGGGCGTGCCGCAACTGTTTTTGATTCCGCTAGTGCCCAAGTTGATGAAGTACATTTCGCCAAAATGGCTGTGCACCCTGGGATTCGGGTTGTTCGGGCTGGCGAGTTTTTCATCGGGAGTGCTGAACCCGGACTTTGCCGGGCCACAGTTCAATCAGATCCAGATCATCCGCGCGCTGGGCCAGCCGCTGATCATGGTCACCATCTCGCTGATCGCCACCGCGTATATCTTGCCGCAGGACGCGGGGTCGGCGTCGAGCCTGTTCAACATCCTGCGCAACCTCGGCGGCGCGATTGGCATCGCCCTCCTCGCCACCCTGCTGGATGCGCGAACCAAGACCTACTTTGATTATTTGCGCGAAGCCATTGTGCCGAGCAATGCGCAGGTGGCCGAGCGGCTGTCGTCGATGGCGGACAGGCTAGGCAATGAGACGGCGGCACTGGCAAAGATCAGCGAGATTGCGCACCAACAGGCGTCGATCATGGCCTACAACGATGCGTTTCACTTTGTCGGGATTGCGCTGGGGGTGAGCATGCTGGCGATCTTGTTGACCAAGAAATTGCCAGAGGGGATTAAGGCTGGGGAAGCACACTAAGACCGAGTACGCCCCTATCGCGAGCAAGCTCGGCTCCTACATGTAGGAGCCGAGCTTGCTCGCGATGGCGGCCTGACAGGCACCGCAAATCTCAGACAGTAATCAACCGCTCCCGCAACTTGCCAATCTCATCACGCATCTGCGCCGCCGCTTCAAACTCCAGATCACGCGCCAACGCGTACATCTTCTCTTCCAGGGCTTTAATCCGCTTGGCGATCTCGCCCGGCGAGCGCAATTCCGCTTCGTACTTGGCGCTTTCCTCGGCAGCCTTGGCCATGCCCTTGCGCTTCTTGCTGCGCGAACCCGGCACGGTGGCGCCTTCCATGATATCGGCGACGTCCTTGAACACGCCCTTGGGCGTGATGCCGTTGGCCAGGTTGAAGGCGATCTGCTTGTCGCGCCGCCGCTCGGTTTCGCCAATCGCCCGCTCCATAGAGCCAGTGATGCGGTCGGCGTACAAAATCGCCCGGCCGTTGAGGTTACGTGCCGCCCGGCCGATGGTCTGGATCAGCGAGCGCTCGGAGCGCAGGAAGCCCTCCTTGTCCGCATCGAGAATCGCTACCAGCGACACTTCCGGCATGTCCAGGCCTTCACGCAGCAGGTTGATCCCCACCAGCACATCAAAGGTGCCCAAGCGCAGATCACGAATAATTTCGACTCGCTCTACCGTGTCGATGTCAGAGTGCAGATAACGCACGCGAACGCCGTGGTCGGCCAAGTAATCGGTCAAGTCTTCGGACATGCGTTTGGTCAGGGTCGTGACCAGAACCCGCTCTTCGAGCGCAACGCGCTTGGTGATTTCCGAAAGCAGGTCGTCGACCTGGGTCAGCGCCGGGCGGATTTCGATTTGCGGATCAACCAGCCCCGTCGGACGCACCAACTGTTCAACGACGCGGCCTGCATGTTCTGCCTCGTAATTGCCGGGCGTCGCCGAGACAAAAATCGTCTGCGGGCTGATGCTTTCGAACTCGTCGAAACGCATCGGCCGGTTATCCAACGCCGACGGCAGGCGGAAACCGTATTCCACCAGCGTCTCTTTACGCGAACGGTCGCCCTTATACATGGCGCCGACCTGCGGCACGCTGACGTGAGATTCGTCGATCACCAACAAGGCGTCAGCCGGCAGATAGTCGAATAACGTCGGCGGCGCCTGACCGGATTCACGGCCGGACAGGTAGCGCGAGTAGTTTTCGATCCCGTTGCAGTAGCCCAGTTCGAGGATCATCTCCAGGTCGAAGCGGGTGCGCTGCTCCAGACGCTGGGCCTCAACCAGTTTGTTGTTGGTGCGCAGATAATCGAGGCGTTCCTGCAACTCGACCTTGATCCCTTCGACGGCGCCCAACAGGGTTTCTCGCGGCGTCACGTAGTGGCTTTTCGGATAGAAGGTGAAGCGCGGCAGCTTGCGGATCACTTCGCCGGTCAGCGGATCGAACGCCGACAGGCTCTCGACCTCGTCATCGAACAGTTCGATGCGGATCGCTTCGAAATCGGATTCCGCCGGGTGGATATCAATCACATCGCCACGCACCCGAAAAGTCGCACGGGCGAAGTCCATGTCGTTGCGGGTGTATTGCAGGTCCGCCAGGCGACGCAGCAGCGCACGCTGATCGAGTTTGTCGCCGCGATCCACGTGCAACACCATCTTCAGATAGGTCTCCGGGCTACCCAGGCCGTAGATGCACGACACGGTAGTGACGATGATCGCGTCTTTGCGCTCCAGCAACGCCTTGGTTGCGGACAGACGCATCTGCTCAATGTGGTCGTTGATCGAGGCGTCTTTCTCAATGAAGGTATCGGACGACGGCACGTAGGCTTCGGGCTGGTAGTAGTCGTAGTAGGAAACGAAGTACTCCACCGCGTTGTTCGGGAAAAACGCCTTGAACTCGCCGTACAACTGCGCGGCCAGGGTCTTGTTCGGCGCCAGCACCAGCGTCGGACGCTGCACTTGTGCAATCACGTTGGCGATACTGAAGGTCTTGCCGGAGCCGGTCACACCGAGCAACGTCTGGTGCGCCAGCCCGGCTTCGATGCCCTCGACCATCAGGCGGATGGCTTCTGGCTGATCGCCGGCGGGCTCGAAGCGGGTGACTAGCTGGAATTCAGACATTCAATACCCCTGGATTCGCGCCTGCCCGGTCAAATGGGACAGCAACGAAAAAGACCGCAAACGGCTAAAACCGCCCGAGGAAAAAACTGGATTGTGCTCAATGTGGAGTCGATTGCCTGCTCTTTCAAGGCAAACGTCCTACATCCGGCGAATCGTTTGACGTCAGCATTCGACTAACGGTCGGAAAATAATCGGAAAAACTTAACGGAAAAGCCCAATCGTCTGTCGCCATCGATCGCAGATGGCCTCTATACTAGCTCCCCGTTTGTGCACCGCTCTAGTGCATTCGGCTGGAGCGCGACACGTCCCTCCATTCTCCATTCAGAGCCGCCGCAAAAATGAGCCTGTTCTCCGCTGTCGAAATGGCACCACGCGATCCAATCCTGGGCCTCAACGAAGCATTCAACGCCGATACCCGTACCAACAAGGTCAACCTGGGGGTCGGTGTTTACTGCAACGAGGAGGGGCGAATTCCACTCCTGCGCGCCGTTGTCGAAGCCGAGACAATTCGCGCCGCTCAACACGCTTCCCGTGGCTACCTGCCAATCGACGGCATCGCTGCCTACGACCAGGCAGTGCAGAAACTGCTGTTCGGCAACGACTCGCCACTGATCGCCGCTGGCCGCGTCATCACCACCCAAGCGGTGGGCGGCACCGGCGCACTGAAAATCGGTGCCGACTTCCTCAAGAAACTGCTGCCGAACGCCGTTGTAGCGATCAGCGACCCAAGCTGGGAAAACCACCGCGCACTGTTCGAAACCGCCGGTTTCCCGGTACAGAACTACCGCTACTACGACGCCGCGACCCACGACGTTAATCGTGCCGGCCTGCTGGAAGACCTGAACGCCCTGCCAAACGGCTCGATCGTTGTGCTGCACGCCTGCTGCCACAACCCGACCGGCGTGGACCTGAGCCCTGCCGACTGGAACAACGTGCTGCAAGTCGTCAAAGCCAAGGGTCACGTACCGTTCCTCGACATGGCCTATCAAGGTTTCGGCGATGGCATCGACGAAGACGCCGCCGCTGTGCGCCTGTTCGCCGAATCGGGTCTGACGTTCTTCGTATCCAGCTCGTTCTCCAAATCGTTCTCGCTGTACGGCGAGCGCGTTGGTGCGCTGTCGATCGTCAGCGAGTCCAAAGAAGAAAGCGCGCGCGTACTGTCGCAAGTCAAACGCGTCATCCGTACCAACTACTCCAACCCGCCTACTCACGGTGCAAGCATCGTTGCCGCTGTGCTGAACAGCCCGGTATTGCGCGCCCAGTGGAAAGAAGAACTGGCTGAAATGCGCCTGCGAATTCGCGGCATGCGCATCCAGATGGTCGACACCCTGGCAAAAAACGCGCCTCAGCGCGATTTCAGCTTTGTGGGCCGCCAGCGTGGCATGTTCTCTTACTCCGGCCTGACGGTTGAGCAAGTCACCCGCCTGCGCACCGAGTTCGGCATCTACGCCCTGGACACCGGCCGCATCTGTGTGGCTGCGTTGAACCAAAGCAACATCAAGGCCGTAACGGACGCCATCGTTCAGGTGATCTGAGTCGCCCGGTAGTACGAAAACGGGAAGCCGATGGGCTTCCCGTTTTTTATTTGTCGCAGATAATTCTCAAAGCAGTGGCTGCGCCCTCTAAACTCCCCCCATTCAACCTGTAGGAGTGAGCCTGCTCGCGATAGCAGACTGTCGGGCGACAATGATGTTGAATGTGATGGCCCTATCGCGAGCAGGTCGGATCGCCGCACCGTCACTCCTACAGGTTTGTGTACATCCAGGAATTTTACGAGCCCCCCATGAAAAACGATGACCTACGCGCTGACCGCGATGAGCTGGACCACTTCGTGCCTCGCACCCCAGCCAAACGCGGCAACAACCTGGTGCTGCAAGTCGCTGCGGGCGTATTTCTTGGCGGCCTGGCCTTGTGGCTGGTGCAACTGGGCGCCACGATGCTCTATGCCAAACTGATGCTCGGCACCCTTACCTTCGGCGGTTAAGCCAGTTCGGTGGCACGCTGACTGGCGGCGTCGTCATAGGCGACGTAGAGCGATTCCGCCACCTGACTCTTGATGGCCTTGGTGCTTTCCAGCCCCAGAACAAACCCTTCGGCCTTGCCGCCAGCACGGTTCAACTCCTCGGCGTTGCTGGCCTGAGTGATTGCGTCGAACAGTTTTTCGGCGTGCGAGCCAACCCCTTTGGGCAAGCTGATCTGAGCGATGCTCATGCGAACACCCCGTTGTTGAGAGGTGTAAGGATTGAATGGTTCATGGCGCGTACCTTTTCGGCGAATGGCCGGCAGCGCGTGTGACCACTTCCGGGCGGCCATGGTAGACCTCTGAAACGATTCTGGTAACCGCCCACGACCGATTAACCGCCGTCTGTCCCGACGAATCGGTCAAGTTGCTATCAGACGCTTGACTTCTCTTTTTGAATCAGTAACATAGGCGCCATTCCGCGATAGCTCAGTTGGTAGAGCAAGTGACTGTTAATCACTGGGTCCCTGGTTCGAGTCCAGGTCGTGGAGCCAGACAAGGTTCCAGAGAAGGCTTTCAAAATCTCTGCCCCCCGAAAAACCCGCCTTCTGGCGGGTTTTTTCGTTTGCAGGTCAAGCGAATGCTGGCGGATGCCATTGCCCCCCCCCATAGAAGCTAGAAGCCAAGAACCAAGCCAAGACGGAGGCCCCATCAACGGCCGCCACCTGGAAAGCGTTGCCCTCGACTGGTATTACGGCACGACCAAAGCGCACAGTGATCGGTGGCAAGCGGTACTCAAGCAACGTGAGTGTTCGCTGCAAACTCATGCGCGGGCTCAGGCTTGATCTTGAACCAGAGGGCATACATCGCTGGCAGGAACACCAGGGTCAGCACGGTGCCAGCAAACGTACCGCCAATCAGGGTGTAGGCCAGCGTTCCCCAGAACACCGAATGGGTCAGAGGAATGAACGCCAGCATCGCCGCCAACGCCGTGAGAATCACGGGCCTCGCGCGCTGCACAGTGGCTTCGACCACGGCGTTGTATGGCGACAGGCCGGCTTGCTCATTTGAGTGAATCTGGCCGATGAGGATCAGCGTGTTGCGCATCAGAATCCCTGACAAGGCAATCAGTCCCACCAAGGCGTTGATCCCGAACGGTTGCTGGAACAGCAGCAGAATTGGCACCACACCAATCAGGCCCAAAGGCGCGGTGGCGAACACCATCATCATTGCCGACATCGAGCGCACCTGAATGATGATAGTCAGCAACATCAGCGCGATCATGATCGGGAACAACGGCAACAATGCCTTGTTTGCTTTACCCGACTCCTCGATCGCGCCGGCAAACTCAATGCGGTAGCCCGCCGGCAGTTTTTCGGTGATGGGCTGCAACTGCGTTATCAAGGCGTTGGAGACATCGGGAGGCTGAAGACCTTCAGCCACGTCACCGCGCACGGTTATTGTCGGCGTACGATCACGACGTCGCAGGATGGGCTCTTCCATGCGCACATCCACCGCCCCGACCTGGGACAGCGAAACGCGCTGGCCTTGGACGCCGGTCAGCGTGAAGGCGGCAATTTTCGATGGATCCAGACGCGTCTCACCCGCGGAGCGAGCGACCACCTGAACCGAACGAATGTCCTCACGCACCTCGGTGACAGGCACCCCCGTGAGCAGAAATTGCAGCTGTTGCGCGACATCGGTCGAGGTCAAGCCGAATGCTTGCAGGCGATCCTGATCCAGCGTGAGATGAAGTGCCGGCACGCGCTCGCCCAAGTCGGTGTTGACGGTCCTCATCATGGGGCTGGCGGTCATGATCTCACGCACCTGCGCGGCGATATCCCGCAACACTGCGGGGTCGGCGCCCATCACCCGAAAGGCCACCGGATACGGTGAATAAGGACCAAATACCAACTGCGTCACTCGCACCCGAGCTTCAGGCGCCAAGCCATCGGCCGCCGCTTGTCTGAGGCGGAGCTTGAGCGCCTCACGCTCTTGCTGATTCGCGGTCAGGACGACGATTTTTGCGAAGGATGGATCGGGTAGTTCAGGGGCCATCGCCAAGTAGAAGCGCGGCGCGCCCTGGCCAATGTAAGCAGTGACGATCTTGGCCTCCGGCTGCTGAGCCAACCACGCCTCGACCTTGGCCGCCGCCACATCAGTCTGTTCGATAGAGGTGCCGTAAGGCATCTGCATCTCAACCAGCACCTCAGGTCGGTCGGACGTGGGGAAGAACTGCTTGTTGACCACGCCCATGCCCAAAATCGCAACAACAAACAAGCCCACGACGGATGTCGCCACCAGACCTTTGCGGCGGATCACACTGCCCAGCAGGCGCCTGAAACGCTGGTAGTTCGGTGTACCGTAAATCGCCGTATGTCCGCCTTCAGGCACCTTGATCTGCGGCAGCAGTTTGACGCCCAGGTAAGGGGTAAACACCACGGCCACCACCCAGGAAGTGATCAGCGCGATGCCAACGATCCAGAACATGTTCGCGGTGTACTCACCAGCGGTCGACTTGGCAAAACCGTTGGGCATAAAGCCGATCGCTGTCACCAACGTTCCCGACAACATCGGCGCGGCCGTGTGGCTCCAGGCATAAGCGGAGGCCTTGATTCGGTCGTAGCCCTCCTCCATCTTCACCACCATCATTTCAATGGCAATGATTGCATCGTCCACCAGCAGTCCCAGCGCCAGAATCAACGAGCCCAGGGTAATTCGATCAAAGTCTTTGCCCGTGGCCGCCATGACAATGAACACGGCCGCCAGGGTCAGCGGCACCGCCGCGGCAACCACAACGCCGACACGCCAGCCCATGCTGAGAAAACACACCAGCAGCACCACGCCCAAGGCAGCAAAAAACTTCACCATGAACTCGTTGACGGAGGCGCCAATATTCACCGCCTGATCCGTGACCTTGGTCAGGCTCATGCCCAAAGGCATCTGCTCGTTGATCGCTGTGGCCTCAGCGTCCAGCGACTTCCCCAAATCCAGGCCGTTCCAGCCGTCGCGCATGACCACGCCGAGCAACAGTGCCGGCTCGCCGTTGTTGCGTACCAGGAACGTCGCGGGGTCCTCATAACCACGCTTGACCTCAGCCACATCGGACAACTTGAGGGTTCTGCCTTGCACCGTCAGTGGGGTATTACGAATCTTCTGCAGGTCATCAAACGCGCCATCCAGGCGGATGAAAACCTGTGGGCCCTTCGCTTCTACCGAACCTGCCGGGGTTATCATGTTTTGCGTGTTCAACGCACTGAAGATGTCTCGTGCGGAAATGCCCAGTGTCGCCAAACGCTCGTAGGACAGCTCGACAAAAATGCGCTCGGCCTGTTCACCGATGATGTTGACCTTCTTCACACCCGCCACATGCAGCAGACGCTGGCGCAAGCTCTCGGCTTCGCGCACCAACAGACGTTGGGGCTCGCCCTTGGCCTTGAGCGCATAGAGCGCGAAGGTGACATCGGAATACTCATCATTGACCATCGGGCCGATCACCCCAGACGGCAACCCCTTCTGCTCATCCAGGATTTTCTTGCGCGCCTGGTAAAACTCCTCCTGGACGGCTGAGGGGGGCGTGCTGTCGAGCAGGTACACCGTAGTGAATGCCAAGCCGGGCCGGGTAAAGGTCTCGGTCCGATCGTACCAACGCAGTTCCTGCATGCGTTTTTCCAGCTTTTCTACCACCTGGTCTTGCATCTCCTGGGCCGTCGCCCCAGGCCAGGCGGTGACCACCGTCATTTGTTTAATGGTGAATGCGGGATCTTCCGCACGCCCCAGTTTGAAGAAGGCGTACAACCCACCCACAGAAATCAGCAGGATCAAAAACAGGGTGATTGAGCGCTCGCGTACGGCCAGCGCCGAAAGATTGAAGCCGCTCATCGACTTACCTCAACCACTGAATTTTGCGGAGCATCGGCGAGTTCAGTCCTGACCTTCTCTCCCTCGCTCAGCAAGTGAGCACCCAATGCGACAACTCGATCACCCACCTGCAGATCCCCCGTCACGCGCACGCTGGCCTCATTATTCAGGCCGCGAACCTTGATCGGGCGCCATGCCACCTGCTCAGCTTCCCCGCCCACCACCCAGACCCCCGGGCCTTTACCGGCGTCGTAGAGGGCCCCCATGGGCACCTGTAATTCCTTGGCATCAGCAACATCCGTGTCAGCGATAACCACTGAGATCGTCGAACCCAGGGTGGCGTTGGAGAGCGCCCCCTCCAGCACATAACGCGCTTCAAACGTTCGGGTCTGTCGGTCGGCAGAGTCGGACAACTGGCGTAAACGCGCTTTACCTGCAGTCTGGTGCTGGCCGTATAACTCAACCGTCGCCGCCGAGCCCAGCGCAGGACGTAGCGTCTCGGGTAACTGGATCACGGCCTCGCGCTGCCCTGAATGGGCAACGCGTACCACCACCTGCCCTGCGCCAACTACCTGCCCCGGCTCCGCCAAGGTATCCACTACCACCCCGTCAGCATCCGCCAGCAACGTCGAATAACCGGTCGCGTTTTTCGCCACATCAGCCTGGGCCTGGGCAGCGTTGAGTTGGGCTTTCGCCGAGTCGGCAGCTGCTTTGAACCCTGCGTAAGCTGAAGCAGATACCGCTCCGACGGACACCAGATCACGGTAGCGAAGCTCGTCATCGGAGGCCTGCCGAGCTCGGGCCATGGCGGCCAGTACCGCTTCCTGCTGTGCCCGCGCGGTCAGCGTCAGGTCGTTGGCATCGATTCGCATAAGTGGCTGCCCGCGCTTGACACTTTGTCCAGCATCCACCAAACGCTCCAAGACCTTCCCAGGGACCCGAAAACCGAGATCGCTCTGAACTCGGGCCGCGACGATACCGGTGAATACCCGTGCCGCAGGCGCGGAGGGTTGAACCACGCCGATGCGCACCAAGGGCACTTGAAGGCGAGGATCGGCAGGCGTGGCCTCGTTGCAGGCCGCTAGGGCAAACGGCAACAAGACAATGAAAATGGCTGACATGCGGTGGCGCTGGATCATAAAGATCTCTCGGTAGCGGATGCACCATGCTTATTCAAGTGACCATTTATGTCAATAGTCACTACCGAGACGAATGAACATCGCCCACTTGATCAGAGCAAAGCAAAGAGGCTCGATATCTAGTTTTTTCAGGCGCACACGCTGATACGGATGCGCAGCGCATCCGTCAGCAGAGGTTTAAGGCATCAGGCTGCGCAGAACAAGATTGGAGATAAGCGAGGGGGCTTCTTCAACAAAATCGAGGTTGTACTGCAATAGCAGAGGATTGATGAAGGGCCGCAGAGCGAGATGAATCGCCTCTACCGTCTCGTCCAGCGGAGTCTTGCGTTCAAACTCACCGAGCTCTCGCCCCTCACGCACGATTTGCAACACGAAGCTCTTGATCTGAGCGTCATAGACTTGTGAGCAGGGCCATCGCTCCGACGCGGCGAACGCTGCGATGTCGTAGAGTTTACGGTCGTTAAAGAACAGGCTCACCCCTGTAGCGATTAAGGTTTTGACCAGGCGCCGAAAACGTTCAGTCGGCGAGATGCCGTCTACATTGATGGCTTGCTCCACTGCCGCAACGATTTCAGTCAGGCAATTTGTACAGATTGCTTCACCAATCGCCTGCTTGGATTCAAAGAATTTGTAGATGTAAGCCTTGGAAAAGCCGATGGCCTTGGCTAGGTCAGAAACCGTTGTTTTGCCATAACCGTATTGACTGAAATGTTCGTTGGCCGCCGCGACAATCTGGTCTCGAATGTCGTGATCGGCTGGGCCACGGGCGCTGGGCGAAGAAACTGAAGGCTGATTCATGCGAGCAGCTTACTCATCCCAAAGGTGGTTGACAACTTGTGACCAATTTGTAATATCGTCACAAACCGACCCTTTCGCAGGTATCGCATGCACCCTCCTCCTCGTTTCGCCGTTTTGCTGTGTTTGGGTATGGTTGCAGGTTGCGCAGTGGGCCCTGACTACTCAAAACCCCGTGTGGAATTGCCCGAGCATTTCTCCGCGCAAACGTCCAAGGCACGACAACTGGGCGCCGCAAATGACGATCTCGCCGCTTGGTGGAACGCATTTAATGACCCAATACTCAGTCAGCTGATAAATCGAGCACTTGAACAGAACCTCGATTTAGCCCAGGCAAACGCAAGGATCGAGCAGGCTCGCGCCGGTTTGGGCGCAGCTAACGCAGCCCTCCTGCCGTCGGCTACCGTCAATGGTCAAGCGGCCCGAGCCCGTCAGTCATTGGAGACGCCGTTGGGCCAAGCGCTGAATTCAGACCCTTCCTATAATCGCTACGGCAGTGCCTATGAGGCGAACTTGAATGCCGGCTGGGAGCTGGATGTGTTTGGCGGGCTGCGCCGAGGTAAAGAAGCCGCCTTCGCCGATTATCAGGCCTCGCAAGCCGGAGCGATTGCCACACGCCTGGCAGTGGTCGCGCAGACAGCCGATCTTTACATCAGCATCCGCGGCCTTCAAGCACGCCTGGAAATTGCCCGGCAGCAAGTAGACACACGACAACAACTGCTCACCACCATCGAACATCTCTACGCAAAAGGCCTGGCGGCTGAACTGCAGTTGAACCAGACCCAAGGCGCGCTGAACCAAGCGCAGGCCACCGTGCCGGTACTGCAAGCAGGCATTGACACGGCAATGAATGCGCTGGATGTCATGTTGGGCAAGGCGCCCGGCACTTACAGCGCGCAGTTGACTAAGCTGGCGCCCATCCCTGAGGCGCCAGGCCTCTCGGACATGGGCGCTCCAGCCGACCTGCTGCGTCGGCGTCCAGACTTGATCGTCGCGGAGCGCCGTCTTGCGGCATCCAGCGCGCGCATCGGCGAAGCCATGTCCGAGTACTACCCCAAACTGTCTGTGGCTGCGCTGCTCGGCAGTGCTACATCGGTATCCAGTGCAAACCTGTTCAGCAACGGCGCCAGTCAGGCTTCGGCGGCACTGGGATTACGCTGGCGGCTGTTCGATTTTGGCCGCATCAACGCCCAGATTGATTTGGCAAAGGGCCAGGAAGCCGAAGCCTTGGCCGCTTACCGCCAGTCCGTTCTGCGGGCCTGCGAAGATGTGGAAAGCGCTGTTTCGGCACGGATCAACCGCGAGCAACAATCGACCCAGTTCGCCCAGGGCGAGTCGGCGTATGCGAAAGCCAGAGCGACATCGTTTGCCGCCTATGAAAAAGGCGTGGTCAGCTTGATCGAAGTGCTGGATGCCGATGAACATCTCCTAGCGGCATCTGATGGCAGAGCCCAGGCACAAACTGAATCGGCTCGCGCTGCAGTGGGCACGTTCAAAGCATTGGGCGGCGGTTGGCAGCGAGATGACTCAGATGCTCGCGTTGTCTCAAAAAGAGCGGAAACACGAATGTTTTTTCCTGATCCAGGGATATCGAAAGAACTCCAATAAAATACGGGCTGGATTAGGATAATCGTAGGGATATATATACTAAAAAACAGAATAATTTCATTGTAGAACAAATGCTTATTTTTCTGTTCGAGTCCAGGTCGTGAAGCCAGACAACGTTTCAGGGAAGGTTTTCAAAATCTCTGAAGCTCCGAAAAAACCCGCCATTTGGCGGGTTTTTTCGTTTCTGGCTACCGAGCCTACTGCTGCAGTATGAACGTTGCCAGGGTTTGCAGATTGTCCGGGCTTATCTGTGCGAACGGTGGCATCGGGATATTCCCCCATTTGCCGGTACCGCCGTGCTGGATGCTGGATGCCACCTTGACCAGTGCCTGCGGGTCACCGGCGTACTTGGCAGCTACAGCATGATAGGCCGGCCCTACGACTTTTTGATCGATCGAGTGGCAAGCCAGGCAACCGTTGCTCTGGAGCAACGCCATGGCATCGACTTTTGCTGCTGGCGCCGCCGGGGGCGGCCCCGCGGATGGATTCAAAGCAGCCTGCACATCGGCATCGCTCGTTTGGGCACTCCCGTAGGTCACCGCCAGGTAGACGCCGATAGTGCTCACATCCTGATCGCTGATCGGAGCCCCGTACACGTGCTGCATCTTGCCCGCCTCAGCGGTCCACTGCGCCAGCGTCATGCCCGGAGGCTGGAAGTTGATGTAATCGGCCGAATGGCAGATGGAGCATTTCTGCTGGGCCAACGGATAGCCAGGCAGCGCACTGGGTTTGAGCACAGCCGTTTCGGGCGGCAAGGTGATCGATAGTGGCGCTGCGTTAGCCCAGCCAGCCAAACAAACCTGAGCCGCACAGAGCAAAATCATCATGTATTTCATGCGTTTCATGCGAGCCCCTCAGGCGACAGTCACGTGGCTGGTTTCTACGACGTGGCGGCGGTAGCCAGCCGGGTTCCAGTCGGCCTGCAGCGGCTGTGTTTCGCCCGCACTGTTACTGGCTCGCACCATCAACTGGGTGGCACCCGCGCTGGTAAAGGTGATCGGCAGCGTCCACTCACGGAAGGAGAAACGGCCAAGGTCCTGCCCAAGCGCGGCTTCGCGCCAGACTTTTCCTCCGTCGATCGAGATTTCCACCTTGTTGACGCCAACACCGCCGTCGAACGCAATACCCTTGAGCACCACGCTTTTTTTCAGCGGCAACACATCGCCATGTTTAACGTTGGTGATGAAACTGCGCACCGCCAACTTGGAAATCGGCAGGGTTTTTGCCGCTGTGGTGCCCGGGGCAATGCAGAAGCAATCGTTGTCCGGCAGGCGGTAACCTTTCGCCATGAAGAAACCTTCATAGGTATGGTCGACGACTTCAATCTCACTGAGGTGCTTGACCCAGTAGGTGCCGAAATAACCGGGTACGACCAGACGTATCGGGTAACCGTTGAGGAATGGCAGATCGGTGCCATTCATCGACCAGGCAATCATGGGCTCGCCGTCCATGGCATGGCTGATGTCCAGCGCCTTGATGAACTCCGGCGTACTTGGCAGCACGGGCTTATCGAGCCCACGGAAGGTCACTTGCCTGGCATCGGCTGTCACACCCGCCTTTTCCAGTACCGCCTTGAGCGGCACCCCCACCCAGCGCGCATTCCCCATCGAACCATTGCCCAACTGAGCACCAAACACGCGGGGCATCGAGAAGCCGCGGCTGTTACCTGAGCACTGATTGACGGCCACCACTTCTACCGGCTCGGCAAGGGCCTTGAGCTCTGCCAGGGAAAGTGACAGCGGCGTGTTGACCGAGCCCTTGATCGTCAAGCGGTAGCTGTCTGGATCAATGCTGGTAGGGAAATTGGCCAAGTGGTAACGCACGAAAAACGCGTCATTGGGCGTGATGGGCCCTTCGTTGAAGACCGGAAACGGCGTTTCAAGGTGCGGCGGGCGTGTGGTCACCAAGGTCAACGGGCGTTTTTGCGGATACTGCACCAGTGGCCGGGGGCCGGCGGCAAAGGTCACTTCTTCGGCGGTCTCGTCGGCCTTGGTTTCGTCGGCTGCCCTGGCCAGGCTCGCCAACGGAGAAGCCGCCAAAGCGAGGGTGAAGGCATCGCGCAGAACGCGTCGGCGGCTCGGCTTGCTGTTATCTATAAAACTGAACTTCATTCGGTGCTCTCTATAATTGTTTTACTGAGATGCAACTGTCAGCCCGGCCAAGGCACGCAGGCCTCGGGCTCGATGTTTTTTTAAAGGGTTTCGCTTCACGGTTGGACTTCGGTGCGAAACCAGTATCGTCACGCCAAAGTCGACCGCTTTTCATTTGACGTCAGCGGCTTAACATTTGACGACAGTCGTTGCCGACGCATGCGGTCGAGCGTGGTATCTCAACAGACTTGTCCCAAGCCACACATTCAGCCAATAAAAAAGGCGTCCCGAACAGACTGTGTGAAAACGCGCTGAAGGCCGGCCCAACAAACGCCCCGACTTGTTCGGGGCGTTTGTTTTGGTGCGGGCGACAGGCGAAAAA